>JAAXZI010000108.1 GCA_012719955.1 Phycisphaerae bacterium
CAAACCGCTGGCCATGAAGTCGTTGTTCAACGGCAAGAACCTCGACGGCTGGTACATTGTCCCTGGCCAAAAATCCAAGTTCACCGTCACCCCCAAGGGCGAGTTGAACATCAAGGATGGCGGCGGCGAAATTCAAACCGAAGGCCAGTGGGCCGACTTCATTCTCCAACTCGACGTGTTCTCCAACGGAAAAAGCCTCAACAGCGGCATCTTCTTCCGCGCCTTGCCGCGCAAGTTCTGGCAGGGCTACGAGGCCCAGATCCGCAACGAATGGGACGGCTACAGCCCTGATCCCGAGCGCGCCAAGCGGAAGGAAGACCGCACCAAGCCGCACGACATCGGCACCGGCGGCATCTACAACCGCCAGCCGGCGCGCAAGGTCGTCTCCAACGACAAAGAGTGGTTCACCTATACCGTGCTGGCCCACGGCAACCACATTGCCCTCTGGGTCAATGGCTATCAGACCGCCGATTACTTCGACAATGACAAGGACGCCGACACCGCGCGGAAAGGCCGCTTCCTGGGCAAAGGCGCGATCTCGCTCCAGGGCCACGACCCGACCACCGATCTGAGCTTCCGTAACATCCGCCTTCAGGAGCTGCCGCCGGCAAAGAAGTAACGCGACATGAGCCCGAAGCGCAAGCGAGGGCAACACCATCAAAAGATCGGAACCGTGAGCAAAAGCCCTCCCTCAGAGGTGTCGTGCTTCTGAGGGAGGGCTTCTTTCACTTCGTCGGCGGCGAGGTTGGCACGGTGATGGGCTTCGCGCCCTCTCCGCCAGGTCCGGGCCCCACCTCCAGCGCGGATAGAATCGCCTCCGCACCGTTGCAACCCACCAGCCGCACCGCGATGACCCCATGCTCCGGCTGAATATCGTTGAACACCAGGTCCACTGCCGTATTCAGCCCCTCGTAGATGATCACCTCGCCGGGTATGTCCACCAGAAGTGTGGACGGTCGCCCCGACGCCGTGGCCGCAATATCCAGGCGTTCGACGACGGGCCGTCCGTTGATCCACACGTCCATGGCCCGCATGGTTGGATCGACGGCCCGATGCTCCATCAACTTCAGCCGGACATGGTACGTGCCCGGCCCGACCGTCACGTAGGCGGTCATATCCGAATGGTGCATGCCGTGACGATAAAGCACCGGGTCCTGCGTGTTGGCCACGAACTGCCGGCGCGGCGCGGTGTACCACGTCTGGGCCACGCTGTCATCAGCCTCCTTGCCCAGCCGGACCAGCACCTCCGTTCCCGGCCGCCACGCCCGGCCGGCCGAATCCACGTAGTCCACGCGCTCCGGATAGCCCAGCACCCATCGCTGCGCGCCGGTCGGCCCGCCGCCGGAGCCGAACCCGGCCTCACCACTCGCCGCCGAATACTGCACGCCATCGATGGCCAATGAACCGGTCCCGCCACCGGCAAAAGCGTTCCGCGTGCCCCGCGCGACCACCCGCAGCGTATGCCGGCCGGGGGAGAGCCCGTTGCGATAAAAGAGCACGTGCCGGGGCGCGGAATACGGGCAGTAGGCGTCGATGCCGCAAAGCTGTTGCACCCCGTCCAGAAATACGTCCGCCTGCCCGCCCGCCGGCCAAGCCGTCCCGATCAGCCGGACCTGGTTGCCCTCGAACCGGCAGATCATCTCCGCCCCCGCCTCCGAGCTGACCCTCCCGGTCTCGGTCACGTCTTTTGCGGCACCCCAGCTTCCTTTGAACTCGAGATCCTCTACGCCGATAAACCGCTGCGGATCTTCACCCTCAATCACCACGTCTGTAAGTCCATCATGCCGCACGACCACGATGCAGTCGCCGTTCGGCAAGGGCCGGACTTCGTAACCATTCCCCTCCGTCACGCGGGCCGCGCGAAGCTCCAGGCCATCCGCCGTGATCCGCGAAGGCCGGAACGCCAATCGCAACACATCGACGGTGTTGGCCGGCGCGTCGAACGTCTGATACGCGATCCGCCCGTCGCCATAAAACACCCGGCGTACAACGGACGAGCTGCGCACAATGTGGTTCTCGCGGTTCGCACCCAGTACCTCCGGCAGCCAGGCGATGCCCTCCAGCACGTAGCGCAGCACGAAGGGATGTGCGATCTGGAACCAACCGCCGGCCACCACGTCCTTTCCGTCAATGCCGTCCAGCACCACGCCGGTCTCGTACGCGTCGTAGGTAGCCAGGATAAACTGCCGCCGGGCCATTTCGCGGGCCCATTCATCGTCCGCGGTAACGCCGTACTCGGCAAACGCCGCTCCCACCTGCATAGGGGCATAGCTCAGCGACGTCCCGCAACACCTGGCGCCCTCGGGATAGGCCCACGCCCCGCTGTACACCCCGCCGGCCGACTTAACCGCCACGCAGGAGCGCTGCAGGTACAGGCTCATGATGTTGCGGGCATCAGCCCGCCAGTTGGGGAACAGCTCCGGATGACGCAGCAAGTAACGCGGCACCATCTCGGAGTAATCCTCGCCCTGCACGTCGTGGTACCAGTCCCAGTAGTCGCGCGCCCAGGTGTCGTTCTCGATCCAGCGCTCCAGCAGGATGTGCAGATAGGCCAACCCATCGTCGCGGGCCTTTACAATCTCGTTGTCCCGGCCCGTGTGCCCTACCCGGATCAGTTCATCCAGAAAGCGAACCACCAGGTACACACCGCCGGTCTGCAGATCGTTCCAGGGAACATCCTCGGGGTTCGCGTACCGGTTCCAGGGCGGCTCGCCGGGGGTGCGGTTTCTCTTCTCGGCCAGCACGTCGCCCCAGTGTTTGACGGCCTCCAACCAGCGATCCTCGCCCGTTAACTCATAACCTTGCGTTAGCGCCAACCCGAAGAGGCAGACCAGATCGAGCTGGTTCATCCCGCGCGGATCACACAGCCCAAACGGAGTGCCCCGATTAGGAACCCCGATCAGAAACCGCGGCCAGGGATGACGTTCATCCGTCTGACAGTTCCCCAGTATCGTCTCGGCGATGTAGTAGATATGTGCAATGGCCGCGGGATCCCCGCTGTAGCGGTAATAGTCGATCCATCCCAGCATCGCGTACGCGCCGCGTTGGGTTAAGTCGCCGTTGCCCCAATCGGTCAGTTCGCCGGGATGAATGGTGCCGTCCGGATCAATGGACCAACGCCCGTTGAATACGTACTCCGGCACGGGTCGGCCGGCCTGGGGGTTTAACTTCCACGGATAACGTTTCATGGTCTCGGCCGCGACGCGCACGCGTAAGTCACATTGCCCGTTTAACCCCTGGTACCAGGGGGCAATCACGCCGTGCCGGTCCTCAACCGCGCGATGGGCAAAATACTGTCTTGCCGGCCCTGCCGGCTGCGTGGTCGTGCCGGCCCAAATCAGAACGCCAACGGACGCGCTTAATAGTGAAGCAATCATGCAATCCTCTTGCTGCCCGAACTTTAGCTCTTATTTTGTCCCGCTTATCCCGGTTCCCCCGGTTGTGTGGCCGAGCCCTGAAGGGCCGCGCGGAAAACTTCCGCCACGGCCGTATTCCCCCTCGCGCTGAGATGATTGCAGTTATGGAAGTTCAACACATCCGCAGACAGGCTACTCGCCGAGCGTTCCACGTCAACCAGCGTCGCACCCGCGTTGTCGGCGGCCCGGCGAATGCGCTCATTGAGCAGTCGAATGTACGCGCCGGCCCGGGCCGCCTGTTCCGGCAGAATCACATCGACCACCAACGGCTCGCAGGGAAGAACCGCCTCCGGTGGGAGATAGTAAGTCGCGACATAGACAGTCCATCCCGCCTCCCGCGCGGCCATGATCGCCGCTTCGATGTTGGCCTGGGTCGCCTCCAGGGCCTCGTTCAACGCCTCCTGAAAAGGATAATCGGGACTGGTCGGTGAAAGCGCCACCAACGGATCGGTCCGGCGAATGAAGTCGAGGATATCAATGCCCCCCTGCCAGTACAGCAAGGTGTGTGCGTTGGGATACAACCTCCGAGCCAGCAAGTCCTTGAGCCGCTGAAGGCCTTCCCGCGCAGATTCGCCGCCATGCCCTTCATTGGCGAAAGCTTCCGGCTGGGCGTCGATGAGTTCGCGAAGAATATCCGGGTAGTCGCGCTGCGCGGGTCCTTTCGTGGACGAGTCGCCGAAGGCCACGAAGCGCACGGCCGGATCGGGCACGCGGACCTCGCCGCAGCCGTGCATCAGGGTCAGCAGGAATCCCAGGGACAGCAAGCACAAGTCGGTCGCATTCCTCATGGCGCTTAATCTCCACTTGCACAATAGTAGCAGCGTGCGAGGCTGAGCAATCGGGAGCCTTGCTGCACACCGCATTTAACACGTCCCCAAACACCCTTGGATCTGAACGGCCGCGCAGACGCAGATTTTCCTTTCGAGGCAATTTCTGCTATAATGCCTGGTACGAGGCCGCGCCACGTGGCTGAGCCAAAAACGTCCCGCAAGCAAAGCGAGAATCCCTATGGCATCCTGGCGTTCTGCACCCCCGAAAGTCTGGCGCTTCCGTATCCGCGGAGTTTCCGGTGACGGCACGACAGTCACTCTGGGTCGGTTCGAAACCGAAGAGGAAGCTCGCGCCGAATACAATCGCCTGGTTGAAGAGGGCTACTATCGCAACCTCAAGGTTCGCCCAGTGGATCCGCCGCCCCCTCCCGCCGAGTCGGAGACAATTTCCGGCCCCGCATCCAAGGCCCCGGCCGGCAAATCTCGCTGATTCCTCTGCCTGAGCGCCAGTGTCCTTCCCGCGCCGCGCGTCCATGAAGGAACCGCGCATGCGCGAGCTTTTCGCGCGCATTAATATTCACCGCACCCGCACGGAAGTTAAAGCCGCCATCGTCAGTCCGCGAACGGTTCGGCCACGCGACTTGCTGATCTGCCCGGCCCGCGCGCCTATGCTCCTGCAGAAGAGGTCAGTTCCTGCTTGGAGACTTCAATCATGGCCCACACTCCTGCCGCGACCGTGCACAACCATTCAATCGGCCTCCAGTGGGAGTCCTCTCCCGCTCGGCGCCAGTCCATCCAGAACTTCGACCATGCGGCCGAGATCCTCAACCTCGACCCCAACACCGCCGCCCGCCTGCGCCGGCCGGAGAAGATCATCATCGTCTCCGTGCCGGTTCGCATGGATGACGGTTCGGTCGAGGTCTTCACCGGCTACCGGGTGCAACACAACGACTCCTGCGGCCCGTACAAGGGCGGCATTCGCTACCATCCCACCGTGGATCTGGGCGAGGTGGCAGCCCTGGCCATGGCCATGACCTGGAAGTGCGGCCTGATGAACCTGCCGCTGGGCGGCGCCAAAGGCGGCATCGAAGTAGACCCGCTGGCCCTGTCGCGCGACGAGATGCAGAGCCTGACCCGCCGCTACACGGCCGAACTGCTCGCGGTCCTGGGCCCCGAACGGGACATCCCCGCGCCGGACATGGGCACCAACGAACAGATCATGTCCTGGATCATGGACACCTACAGCCAACACGCCGGAGTCATCACCCCGGAAGTGGTCACCGGCAAGCCGGTGGAACTGGGCGGATCGGCGCTGCGCAAAGAGGCCACCGGCCGGGGCGTGGTCTACTGCATCGAGGAGGCGGCCCGCGAGATCGGCCTGGACCTGAGCAAAGCCACCTTCGTAGTCCATGGGTTCGGCAATGTGGGCTCTGTGGCGGCCACTGAACTGGCGGCCCGCGGAGCAAAGTGCGTGGCCGTCGCGGACGTCTCCGGCGGTTACATCAATCCGGCCGGTCTCTCGCTGGAGGCCCTGCACGCACACCTCCGCCGGCATCGAACGCTGGCAGACTTCAAGGGCGGCGACCGGGTGGCCCCGGGCGATGTGCTCACGGTTCCATGCGACGTGCTCATTCCCGCCGCCACGGGGCAGGTCATCACGGCTACGAACGCGCCGGCCGTGCGCTGCCGTATCCTGGCCGAAGGGGCCAACGCGCCGACCATGCCGGAGGCCGATCCGATCCTGTTAAACAACGGCGTGTTCGTCATCCCCGACGTGCTGTGCAACGCGGGAGGCGTGACCGTCTCCTACTTCGAGTGGGTCCAGGGCGGCATGCACTTCTTCTGGTCGGAGGCTGAAATCGACGAGCGACTCTCCAAGCTGATGAGGGATGCCTTCCACCGCGTACGCGAATTCGCCCGCTCCAGAAACGTGTCCAACCGCATGGCGGCCCTGTGCATCGGCATCGCGCGAGTCGATCGTGTCATGCGGCGCAGAGGGCTCTATGCGTAATTGCGGAATGATGAGTGTCGAAACCAGAATGACGAGTCCATGACGAAACCCAAATGACGAGAAACGCGGGCCAGCCCCCTTCGTCATTCGGATTTCGTCATTCTGAATTGACTGGTCATTGGGATTTCATCATTCAGGCTTCTTCTCGACAAAGGGGATCGTCACCGGCCCCTCCGGCAGGACGCAAATGGTCGGCTCACGGCCCGTGTTCGAGGAGGCACACAGTTGTGCCAGCGTATCCTCGATCCGCCGGGCGGGCCGCAGCAGCGCCGCCTGGATCTGCTCATCGGTCAGTCCATCGGCATGCACGTACACATCGGCCTTGAGCAGAATGCGGCACAGGATCTGCACCTGCCAGGAATCGGGCGAAGAGAACCCGGGGGATTCTATGCGGGCCAGCAGTTCCTTTGCAGACTTCGCCTCCCGCAGGAGCCGGCCGAAGTGGCCGTGCTCGGGGACGCCGTCCCAGCATTCGGCGGCGATGATGATGCTGCCGCCGGGGCGGACGACCTGCGCGGCCGCGGACATGCCCTTGACCGTCTGGTACAAGTTGAGATCCAGCGGGTACCCGGAATTGCTGGTGATAACCACATCAAAGGGCTGGGCCACGGGCACCATGGCCGAGTCGGCCACGAAGCGGCAACCGGCCTGGTGCGCCTCGAACAGCTCGCCCGCGAAGACGCCGGTGATCTGCTTGTCGCGGTTCATGGCCACGTTGAGCAGGAAGGTCGGCTTGGTCATGCGGGCGGCTTCGAGCATTTCCTCCCAGATAGGGTTGCCGACGGTGACGCCCCAGCGGGCATTGGGCTGGGCGATCATCCGCGGGCCATGATTGCTCATCACGCTCTCGGCGCCGGCAATGGAGGGCAGCACGCCCTTGGGGCCGCCGCTGAAGCCGGCGAAGAAATGCGGCTCGATAAAGCCGGTGAGGATGCGCACGTCCGCCTCGACGAACAGTCGATTCACGCGCACGTCGTGCCCCTGGGACGTCCGCCCCAGATGCACGAGGTTGGCGTCATCGCGGCCGTCGTGCTGAACACAGCGATACCGCGCGACGACCTCGGGGCCGAGCATGGTCTTGAGCTCCTCGGTCGTCTGCGGGCGGTGGGTACCCAGCGCGTTGAGCAGTGTGATGTCCTCCCGGCGAATGCCGGCCGCTTCCAGTTCGGCCAGCAGCGGCGGCAAAATCCGCTCATTGGGAGTGGCCCGGGTAATGTCGGTGTGAACGATGACCGCCTTCTGGCCCGGCCGGACGAGATCACGCAAAGGCAGACTGCCAATCGGATCGCGCAGCGCCCGAACCAGGGCGGCCTGTTCGTCGGCCAGTCCGGGGACATATCGGGGCTCGATCACGACCGCATGGGCCGGCACTTCGATTTTCAAGCCGTGTTTGCCGTAGGCCAGATGGACGGTTTTCGTTTGCTGTTCAGCCATGGGGGCGCACTCCGCTTTACATGACGTTGCATCTCTGAAGATTCGCGTGCGGCGCATTATACGGCAAACCGGCCCCACCACCCATGAGGCTGCGGACGGCTCGGGATAGGCGTGCCTGAATGGCGGCACACCCGGCCCGAACCACTGCCGAACATAAGCCCTGCATTCACAGAAGCTTACACTAATAGCCAATGACGCAGGTTGACTGCGTTCGACACCGACGCCGCGGGCGATGGCCCGGCATCAATGTGTTATCGGACCTACTCCCCCGCCGTGAAGCCCCTCAAGCGCTTATGCCGCGTTGTCCGATAAACGATGCAACATGGCCGACGTTCTGGATCAATCCGAGGTTGATGCGCTACTGTCCGCGGTGGACAGCGGCGAAACACTGCACGATGAACCTATGGTGTTCGGGCGGGGCCGGCAGCGCCAACAGGAAGTGCGGCCCTACGACTTCAAGCGCCCGGAGCGCGTCAGCAAGGACCAGATGCGTGCCCTTGAGGCCATCCACGAGGGCTTCGCCCGCAACTTCGGGGCCTCGCTCTCCGGCTTCCTGCGGACCATCGTGGAGGTCCGCGTGGCCACTATCGAACAGCTTACCTACAGCGAGTTCATTCACTCGCTGCCCAACCCGACCTGCTTCAACCTGCTCAACGCCACACCGCTGGAGGGTCAGCTCTGCCTCGAAATCAGCCCGCTGATCGTCTACCCGATCATCGACCGGCTGCTGGGTGGATCCAATGCGGAGTTGTTCATCCCTCAGCGGCCGTTGACGGCCATCGAATGGCGGCTGGTCAAACGCATCACCGACCGGGCCATGACCACCTTTACCGAAGTGTGGTCGAGCCTGGTGCCGGTCAAATTCGAGCTGGCCGAGACCGAATCCAACCCCCACCTGGTCCAGATCGTTGCCCCCAATGAAGTGGTGGTGGTTATCGGTTTCGAACTGAAGATGGGGACACGGGCCGGCACCATGACCCTGTGCCTGCCCTTCAACGTCATCGAGCCGGTCATGGGCAAGCTGGCCACCCAGAGCTGGCTAGCCTACCAGCGCCGGGCGGGCAACGACAAGCATCGCGAGCAGATCTGCACACACCTGCGCAGCGCGGCGGTCAACCTGCGGGCCTTCCTGGCGGCCACCACGATCACGGTCAACGACCTGATCCGCCTCAAGCCGGGCGATATCATCCAGACGGCCAAACCGGCCACCGCCGAACTGATTCTCCAGATCGAGAACCGCAACAAGTACGCGGGCAAACTCTATCAGCACAAAGGCGCCCGGGCCATCCGCATCACCCGCCGGGCCGAGCCGGACGAAGGGCTGTAACCTGCCAATTTGCCCCACAGGCACTGTGGCCAAAGTTGGCGAAGCGAATTATTGGCCCTTGACTCGATATAGCTTAGGAGCTATATTTCGAAAAAATGGCAAGTCGAGTACACAGACGAGTTCGGCGTCTGGTGGGATACTCTGAGCGAAGGGGAGCAGGAGGCTATCTGTGCTGTCGTAGGTCTGCTGGAAGACTTCGGTCCGGCATTGTCAAGACCGTATGCCGATACCGTCAAAGGTTCACGGTTCGGCAATATGAAAGAACTTCGCGTTCAACATAAAGGCCGCCCCATTCGCATCCTGTTCGCCTTCGATCCTCGACGAACCGCGATTCTCCTGATTGGAGGGGACAAGACCGGAAACGACCGCTGGTACGAAGACTATGTGCCTCTGGCCGACAAGCTGTACGAGGTGCACCTCAAGACAATCGCGAAGGAACAGACCTATGGCCAAACCGTTCAGCGAACTCCGGAACAAGATGAGCCCCGAAAGCCGGGCACGGGCTGATCAGCTTCATCGCAAGCTGCGCGATGAGATGCTGCTGAGCGAAATCCGCAAGGCGCAGGGGCTTACCCAACAGCAGGTGGCGAAGACGCTTGGCATCGAACAGGCCAGTATCTCCAAAATCGAGCGACAGACCGACCTTTATATCAGCACACTTCGCCGTTTCATCGAGGCGTGCGGCGGCAAACTGCGCATTGAGGTGGATTTCCCGCAAGGCAGCGTCTCGATCAAGCAGTTTTAGACCGCGTTTGCCCTGTTGAGGCTCAGCAAGTATCCTCCTGCCATCATGGCTTCATGTGGAGGGTTTTCCATGCGCCGTTTAAGCATCCCACTGTGGTCCCTGGCGGCTCTTCTCGTTCTGAACCCGCAGGCAAAGGCCGCCGAACCGGGCAAGCCGGTGCCGTTCCTCCAGGCCAAGACCTGTTTCCAGACAAACTCGAACTATGACCCCCGGCTGGCCATCGCCGTGGATGCCGTCATCGTGCACCGGCATGGCGAGGCGACCAAGGCCCTGACCGAGGCTATCGGCTCATGGAAGCGGAAGGGCTACACCGTCGGCCGAATGTTCTTTGCCGATTCGGACGCGATCAACGTCTACTGGACCGGCAAGTGGGACGGCACGCCGCACCCGGAGGACGTGGAGATCAACGCGGCCGGCCAGAAGGTGCTCTGCGCGGGGATCCGCCCGTACATGCTGCCCACCGAGGGCTGGACGCGCTACCTCGAGGAGATGACCATTCAATCCATCGAGGCGGGGGCGGACGCCATTCTCCCGGAGGAGCCGTTGGCCCACGTCGACACGGGATACGAGAAGAGCTTCCAGGAGCTGTGGGGCAAGCGTTACGGCCGTCCGTGGATGCCGGAGAAGGCCTCGCCCGAAGCTCGCTTCCTGACCGCGCAGCTCAAGAACGAGTTGTACGCCGCCCTGGAGGCCCGGCTGGCCGAGGTTACCAGGCAAAAGGCCCGGGAGGCCGGCCGGGAAGTGGCGTTCGTTCTGCCCATCCACAGCCTGTACAGCAACGTGGCCTCCAAGCTGGTCGCTCCACTGGGAACCTCGCTGCCCATCGCCGAGAGCGATGGCTACATCGGCCAGGTGTGGACCGGGCCGGTCAACTGGGCCCTGGCCCACTACGACTCGCCGGAAAAGACTTTCTTCACGTCGGCCTACGCGTTGTACGACTACTTCGTGGAACTGACCGTCGCGAGCCGCAAACGGCTGTGGCTGCTGGGCGACCCGGTCGAGGATGACCCCAACCACACCTGGGCCGAGTTCGAGGGGTGGTATCGGCACTGCCTGGCGGCCAAGCTGATGTTTCCCCAGACCGCCCAGTACGAGGTCATGCCCTGGCCGGACCGCATCTTTCTGCCCGGGTTCAGCACCGGAGGTCAAACACCCGCTCCGGAGTCCTATCGCATCGTGCTGCTGTCGGCGGTCCAGGTCCTCCAGGAGGTACCCGCGGATGGGGAATGGATCCCCGCGGGCAACGCCCCCACCGAGGGCGTCGGCGTGGCCGTAGCCGACACCGTGCTCTGGGAAAAGGAGCCCGCCCCGAAACTGCAAGCCACCTACGGGCTGCTCCTGCCGCTGATCAACCAGGGCGTGCCCGTGTCGGCCTGTATCCTGGAGCGCAGCGGCGACCCGCACTACATGTCGCGGTTCCACACCCTCGTACTCTCGTATGAGGCCTTCAAGCCGACGGATCCGAAAATACACACGAATCTGGCCGCCTGGGTGCGGCGCGGCGGCGTGCTGATCCTGCTGGGCGAGCCGGAAACGCTTAAGGGTGATTTCTGGTGGGTTAAGGAGGGATTCGAATCGCCGCTGCATCACCTGGCGGCCCAGCTCGGCGTAGACGTGCAGACGGAAGGCGAGCAGGCCCTGGGCCGGGGACGGGTTTATCGCCGGCTCATCTCGCCCCGACGGTTTGGGGATCCGGCCATCGCCCGCGCCGAGTACCTCCCGCTGGTCAGCCAGGCGGTGCGTCAGTCGGGCACGGCCGATGCCCTGAACGCCCCCGGCTACTTCTGCCTGCGCCGCGGGCCATTCCTGATCGCCCACGCAGCCCGCGGACCGCTGACGCTGCCGGGGAAACTGGTGGATGTGCTGAACGCGGATCTGCCTATCCGGGACGGGGTCACCTTGCAGCCGGGCGAGAGCGGGGTGTATCGGGATGTGAGCGAGGCACTGGATGCTGACGGCGGCCGAAACGCCCGACCCTCCCAACGTGGGCGGCGGGTCTCCCTGCGGTTTCGACGGCCGCACGTGATGCACGCGACGCATCGGCTGATGAGCGAGGCCTTCAACGGGACCGTGCTGCGTTTCGTGATCCGTGGCCCCGCCGAGACCCCCGCGGTGGCACGGCTGTTCGTCGGCAACCGCCTTCCCAAAGAGATCATCGCCCACGACGCAACCGGCAAGCCGGTGGCCGTGGAATCAGACCTGCAACTGTCCACGACGCAACCGAAAGCCCAAACCCAGCCGGCGGCGGGAGAGAATCAGACAATCCGGGTCAAGTTCCCCAATGAGCCGGACGGCGTCACAGTGGAAGTGCGGTGGTAGACGAAGTCAGTGGTTAGTGGTTGTGTTTTGGCTTCCGCCTCGGGCGCCTTCACTTGTCCATTGGCCAGGTGCAAGAGCCGCCGGAAGAGTCCGATCCGTCGGATCCGTCGGATCCGTCGGATCAGTCCGATCGGTCCGTTCAGTCAGCACAACTGACCACGAACAACCGACCACTGACCAACTGCTGACTACGCGTAACTGTGCAACCCCACGATGAAGAAATTCACCACCACCCAGTTGAACATCATCACCGAGGTGCCGATGACCGCCAGCACGGCCGTCCACAGCTCGCGGTCCTTCACCTTCAGCCGGACGTGAACGAGGATCAGGAAGATGATCCAGGTGTTCAGGGCGAAGACCTCCTTGGGATCCCAGCCCCACGGCCGGCCCCAGGAGTGATCGGCCCAAACCGCGCCCATGATGATGCCGGTCCAGAGCATGATGAACGACAGCTCCAGCAGCAGCATGGTCGCGCCGTCGAAGATTTTGGCCAACCCCTCGCGCCGCTCGGTACCCTCGGCGGGCTGGACCGCAGCCGGATTGAGCGCGCTCAGGGCCACCGCCCCGGGCGTCAGTCTGGCGGACCCGCCAACCGCACCGGCCATGCCCAACGGCAGGCCCTCCCAGGCCGCATAAGCCTGTTGAGCCCCTTTGCGCCAGACCAGCCGGGCGATAGCCGCCACCAGGAACATCACCCATACCAGCAGGAATGGCGCCCAGGCTGACATGATCATCTTAATGGTGACCTCGGGCAGCAATGCGACCAGGGGAATCGCCACCGTCCCGAGTGCCAACAGCCCCCATGCCCAGAGCGACTGACGATCCGCGAACGGCCGGGTCAGCATCCGCCCCACCACGTACAGGGCGGCGGTGACGAAGGCCATGCCGATCAGGGCGTAGCTGGCAATAATCATGTTGGTGTGAATGTAGAGCCACAGATCATTGAGCACCGGCATGGTGCGGCCAATGTCGCTGTCCAGCGAAACCTTCATGAACTGCCCGCACATGAGGGCGACCATGCCGGCCGCGGAACCGACCAGCAGCAGCAAACCCTGGTAGCGGGCCATCCGACCGGCCACCACCAGCGAGATCAGGCCCATGCAGCCCACCGAGCCAATGATCATGCCCGCGATGGGCACGGGCCCCCACTGCTGCCAGGCGTCGATGGGCGTACCGCGCACCAGCAGAACGCTCAGCCAGACCGCGAACCCGCCGACAGCCAGCACGCCGGCGAAGGACATGGCCGTATCGTTTCGCACCCGCCTCAACACGATCGGCCCCAGCTCCAGGAAAATCGCCACCGCCGCGCCAAACCAGGCCGCCGCTGTCACCGCCTCGAACATGTTCGTATTAGGGATGCGCCCGGCCAGATACCAGCGGATGCCGCAGGCGGCGGTGTGCAGCGCGAAGCCAAGGGCGAAGAAGACCACCCCGGCCCGGGTCGCCCGTGGCCAGCAGTAAACCATGCCCATCAGCAGCAACACAAAGGCGATGAAGTAGAAGGCCCACGACCACATCATCTTGTTGTACTTGTAGTACCAGTGTTCGAGAGACAACTTGCTTAGCGGCGGATAGACCTGCGGGGCCACCCGGGCCAGCGTGTCGGCCAGCGTGTCGAGCGCGGTATTGATAGCGGCGGCATCGCCACTCTTCCAGGCCTTCTCCAATGCCATCCAGCCTGAAGTCAGTTCCTGCTGGGCGCCGAAGTCCATGCCCGGCAGCGAGATCTCGCCCATGCCGGCGTGCAGGGCATGGCTCGAAGACACCATCTTCAATTCCCCGATGGAGTACCAGCGCTCCTGGATGGACTCGGCCCGTGACGGGGGAATCACGCGCATGAGCGACTGGAGATTCTGGCGCTGCATGTAGGCGAAGGCATTCCGCAGGTTCTCCACCTTCTTGGCCGTCCGCATGATGTCGCGGCTCAGTTCGTCCAGCTTGTGTTGCACTTCGGGCATTTGCAGGAAGGCCGCCGAGACCAGGCCGTCCTTGAGGATCGCCTTGCGGGTGGCCTCGTCCAAACGGTCCTGGGCAGCGGAGACGAGCTGTTTGCGGACCTCCGTCTCCTTCACGTGCAGCAGGCGGACCTCCTGGTAGGCGGCCGGGTTGAACATGAGATCGAGGTAGGTGAAAACCGCATCCTGTGTAACCGGCTTGTCCGCTCCGGCTGCCGGGCGTTTGAGCACCTCGTTGCGGCTCATCAGGCGGAGAATGCTCCGCGCGAGCGTGTCGAAGGTCTTGAACCGGCCGTCGTGCTGCACGGCGATCAGGCGGAATTTATCGAGATTGATCTGGTTGGCCAGGGAACCGTCGGAAGTGACGGCCGGACGAGTTTCAGCCGCCTGCAAAACGCCGGCCAGCAGCAACAAACCCGCCATCGGGAGTATCCAGCCCACTCGGTTATGGAACATTCGATATCACCCTCATCGCCCCCGCAGGGGCGGCAACATTCGACCCACGAAGATCTCTTCGCGTTTCCCACATGCGCCGCACGGGCGGAAAGCCCGCGGCGCTCTTCCCGCAACGCCTACCGCAACGTCTCGGCTTTCGGCGGTTCCTCGGCGGCGTGCCGGGTATCACCGTTGCCACCCGAGCCGGCAGGCACCGGCCGGCGCCCGCCCGCCGCGGCCAGGGTCGCCTGCTTCCGCCGCCGGATAAGGACCGGCTTCACGTAGAAGGCGTACACCATGCCCGCGATGGAAATGCACACGCCGGCCAGCATCGCATGAACGCCCTTGCGATTGCCCACGCCCAGCACGGTGTGACACTCGGTGCCGGGGTCCCAGCGCGACTGGAAATACCAGTAGTCGCCGTGCCGGGCCGGCTGGTTGGAGCGAATCTCGGTCAGCTTCGACCAACTGCCGTCCTTGTTCTGGAAGCTCACCCGGCTGATGAAATCGCTCTCGTGGTCACCGCCCGGGTAGGTCTTGAGCTCAAAGTGGTCCAGGGCCACGGGGGACGGCAGCAACTCGCGCTGCCGGGAATACATCAGTTGCAGACGCCGGCCGTCGGCAAGCTGCACCGTGCGCGGGGCATAGTTGTACCGCCGCGGCTGGGCCCGCTGAGCGTCGGGAAACGCGTACTCATTGAACCGCAGCCAGACCCCCTGGATGCGCCGGCCGTCGTTGATCTCCACGCGCACCAGCGACGCGCGCTTGCCCTCGCGCCCCAGCGACTGACGCTGGACCCTGGGCAGGATCACCGGGCGGACTTCCTGGCGGGCATGCTTCATCAACGATTCGATCATCAGCGGCATGGCCGGGAAAACCGACAACGGCTCGCCGATCCGGGCCTGCAGGTGCCGATAGTCGCCCCCGTGGGGAGTGAGCACGGCATCGATGGTCTCGGAATCCGGCCGGCCCACCAGCAGCAGGCCAGTGCGGGCAGGTTCGAGATAATCAAAGAGGATGTCCGGATCGGCCACAGCGCTCTGCTCCGTAAGGCGGTCCATGTCCCGCCCCCCGCTGTTGTCGCCGGCGATCACGATGCGGTCGAAGGTGGTATCGCCCCGGGTCACCCGCAACAGGACCATGGCCGAACTGTGCACGGACATCTGGCCGGAACCCAGGACCTCGCGAAGCTCGATGCGGTAATCGGTGCCTTCCACCGCCACCGGTCCGGCGCCCTGAAGCGCATCGACCTTGAGCTCGCGTTGGAGGTTCTTGGAGGGCACCCGGACCTGGATGCGCGGCTCGGGCCGTTTGATGAGCGCCGCGTGCTCCTCTGCCGTGGCCGCCCAGGCAAACTCTACGGTGAATCCCCGCACGAGTGAAACCCGGTTCAGTGACGGGTTTAAGGCGGCCAGCTCCTGAGACACGCCGTCCGACCCCAGTCGGAAACGAAGCACCGGGTTGAGGGGGTCGGCCTCGGTCCCCTCCACGTAGCGGGCCTCCATGTCCGCGTAGGGCAGGTAGTCGGTCACCCGCATCTCGATGCCATCCAGCCAGGAGGCGCCCGCAGGTTTACGCACCGGCTGGTTGAGCACGCGGGGCGGCGGCAGGGGCTCACCGGGGGTGGGCCACAGCTCTCCCTGGTGCGTCAGCCACTCGTAATAGTGCGGCAGCCAGTCGACCCGCAACTGCGTCCAGTCCTGGTCGGGCGAGAAGCGGGCGTAGATGGCGCCGTTGCTGCGCACCGGAATCTCGTGCGAGTGATAGAAGTAACGGGCCGGATCATAATCGAGCACGATCTGCAGGTCGGTATCGAGTGTCCGCTCGCCGGTGGCGGCAATGGTGTCCTCGGTGGCGGAAGGATCGCCGACCAGCATCTTGCGGATGAAGCTGCGCGGCGGATCCATCGAGGTGACGTTCAGCCAGATGCGCTGGGTGCGCCGGCCCTTGTTCGGCCCGCTGTCGGGAACAAAGTCCGGCTCAAGCCTGCTCACCTGAATGCGGTACTGGCGGGAGCCCTGGCCGGCGACCACCGACGCTTCCGGACGAATGACCATGGTGGTCTCGGGTCCGCCGGCCACCCGAATGCGGGCCAACGCCTGAAAGACAACCGCGTCCCCCTCGACCTTGCTGCCAAAGTAATGGGCACAGGCGACCGCCATGAGCACGATGCCCAAATGAATCGCCCACACGCCGGCGCTGGTAAGCGTCAGCGGGATTCGCCGCAGCGTCACCACGACAATGGAGAGGCAGAAGACGGCCACCAAGGTCACGAAGGGCCACCAACTGAACCACTCCATCTCCGATTTCTCGAACCGGAGAAATTCCAGGCCCAGCCAGTCGGCCATCGCCCCCTGGCGAATGGGTGGAACGGCCGAACCGATTGAAGCATAAATGAATATCAGCACCAGCAGGATGACGCCGAACCAGATACTGCCCACCGTGTCCAGCAGTCTCATCAAAGGGTTGGTCGCCCCGCGGGGAGCGCTCGGCAAGTCGTGATTGGACATTACCACCTCAAGCTCAATCCGTGCACAGCCCGAAACCGACGGCAGAGTAACCGCATTATAGAGGGGGAGCAATAAGAAAGGCGCGCCCAGACGGGCACGCCACGAAAGAGGCCACGCAGGTTAGGGGATTCACACCGACGCCCGGTAACCACCTCTTCCGGGAGGCGGGCATCTTTGCCCGGCCATTACAAACAAAAACGGCCGGTACGGAGCCCGGCCGCTACGAGTCTCGAATGCACAGCGGGAGCGGCCGGTGCGAGGTCCGGCCGGTGCAGAACTGCGGAAATCTCTAACTGGAAGCGACGCCAGCCGTTAACCATGGCGCCGCTTCCATGAGCATGGGGGCACGGGGGCTTCCGGGCGAATTACTGCTCCGGTTCGCCCAGGACCGGCGGGGCCGGAGGCGGCTCTTCGATCACCGACTCGCGGTCCGTGGGAACGGCCGGGCGCTCACTGGCGCGGGGGGTCGAACGCGTGCCGGCCGCGCGGTTGCGGGCGGGGGCCGCCTCGTTCGCGCCTTCCAGCTCGCTGGGCTTCACGAAGGTTCCGGCTTCATCGTTCTCATAGACGCCGGTCGAGCCGGTCCCCGTGATGGCCCCCTTCGGCACCAGGTAGATTTCCACCCGGCGATTGCGGGCCTTTCCTTCGGTCGTGCTGTTGTCGGCAATCGGGCGCAACTCGCCGTAACCCATGACGCCCATCCGGCTTTCAGCGATGCCCAGGCTGGACAGGATCCGCATGACCGCAATGGCCCGATGGGTGGACAGGTGCCAGTTGGTCTTATGCTCGCGGAGGGTCTCCGGCTTGACGATGCGGGTGGTGTCCGTATGACCCACGATCACCAGCTCGAGGCCACGGGCATCCGGCGACTTGATGATGGCCGCGAATTCCCGCAGGGCGTTCTGAACTTCCCGCGAAACCGACATCTGATCGCTGCCCAGGGGGAACAGCAGGTCGGACTTCCAGCGGATGGAGTTGCCCACCCGCTCCACCAGATTGGGGTATTTCCGCACGAAATCGTCCAGCGCGGTCTCGACCGCCGCGGGCAACTGGCGGTTGATGATCATGGTGCTGCCCACCTGCTTGCCGGCCAGCTCCTTGGCGGTGCCCAGGGCTTCGTCCAGAGCGCTGCGCAGGCCCTGGTTTTCGGCATTCAGACTGGCCAGGCTTTGCTGGGTGGTCTCCAACTGTTGCTGCAGCGCCTGGATCTGCGTGTTCTTCTGCTCGTTCATGTGCTGGCAGTCGAGCAGATCGGTCTTGGCCCGGGACAGGTCCTCCTGGGTGGCCCGCAGGGCCCGATCGCTGTCCATCCATTTCCCGTAATAGCACCCGGTGCCTGCGACCAGTAACACCATCGCCGCCACCGTCATCCAAAACCTGGTCATAAAACGGCCTCCTTTACCGTTTCCCGCCGTGCTCCCGGAGTGGTCCTCTCCCGGGGGGACGCTTCAGGGCGACTGCCCGACCGCGGGGATTGATTGCCGCCGGGGATCCAGCCGGCCGGCTATTGCTCAGGTGTAACATCCCCGCAAGCGGGTGATTTTTCAAGAGCGCATAACACCACCCGCCCCGGGCACACTGCCCTATTTCTTTCGTCAATGAGCTCGAAAAAACTGGAGCAATTGGGGCGAGAATAACCCATGCCCCATTCTCCGTGGCCCCTCAATACCCCGTGGCGCTGCCAATGCCCCCAAATGAAGAGGGCCGCCGCAAGGGCGACCCTTCGTATTACTGATCATTGAGCTTCAGGCGTTGATCAAACCCCACAGCGCCAAGTGGGCCATTTTCTGTGGCGGCCGGGCCGGGGACCCGGCGAAAGCTGGGTGCCGGCCGTTTTGCCCGTAAAATGGCCGGCACGGAGCCCGGCCGCTACGACCTTGCGCTGCAGCCGTCAAATCACTTCTTGGCCTTCTTTTCCTTGCGGGCCTTCGGGGCCTTGGGCGCCCGCGGGGCCTTGGGCTTACCGATGAAATAGCCCACCAGGGCGCACAGGCCGCCCAGCAGGATGCTCCCGCCGAGGGTGAACCAGAACTGCTCGGCCATTGTGGCCAGGTATGAGGGCCAGGTGCCCATCATCATCGCGACCGTCGCCGCGCCCAGCAAAGCCAGCACGATGGACGCCGCCACCAGCAGTCCGACGAAGACCGGCGAAACCGGCTCCACGGGGGCCAACATCACCATCGCGCCGGCCGAGGGCACCATGGGCAGTTCCGCCTCGGCGAGGGCATCTTCCTCTGCGGACGGCTCGTCCTGGGTAGCTGTCGCCCCACTGGGCACCACGGTTTCAGCCGTGTCGCCCATGTCGATGCCTTCCAGCAACTCCGCGCCCAGCGAGGTGTCGTCGCTCTCGCGGGTCAGATCCAACAGACCCGATCCGCCGCCGCTGCCATCCAGCCCCAGATGCTCGTCGGCGCCCGTCATCATGGTCTTGGCCCGCGGGTCGGCGGCGATCTCCAGGTCGTCGTCGTCGAAGACGCTGATGCCGATGTTGGTGATGACGGTGTCATCCTTGCGGTTGCCCAACTCGCGATCGGCCTCGTCCAGGCGAAGAATATCCGCGCCCGAACCACTGCCACTCTTGGAGCTTTCGCGGGGCTTGGGCGGCGTGGCGGTGTCTGTATCGGCGAGCGTCAGGCCGGTCGTGCTGCCGCTGCCGCTCTTGAGAGCGGGCAGCCCCGAATCGGACCCGCCCAGATCGATCGGCGCGTCCGCCTCCTCGAGCCCCAGGCCGGAGCCCGAATCACTCTGGCTCAAAGCCGGCATATCGCTGGATTCGTCGGCCAGCTTCAACTCGCCGCTGCTGCTGGAGCTGGCGGCGTTATCGCCGGTTTCGGCAGCCAGTTTTTCCACCTCATCCACGCGGTAATTCAGCTTACCGGCATCGCGAAATTCGCGCAGCTTGCCGGCACGGACCAAGCCGCGGAGTTGCTCTTCATTGCAGCCGAGCCGAGCGGCCGCTTCTTCCAGGTTGTAGTACATCTTCGCCATGACGTTATCTCCGCTACCGCTACTCTTAAGCTATTCTAGTCGAGGTCCCACTGTCCAAACCAGTCCCGGCCATTGGTACGTACCGGCCGTGCCGACCGCGAGTTCGACCCGGGAGCCGACAGCTCATGCGCGGCTCGCGGAACGGAAGGCCCATCTGCTCGCCAAGACCTCACAGACCGGATCCAGCCGGACGCGTGGCCGGATCCCGATTGCTGCGCTGCTGCTGGACCATCGCTCGCACCTCGCTGGGGATGGGAGCAGCGGTATTGAATTCTTCCAGGTACCGATCGAAAACCCAGCTCCGGGCGGCCAGCAGCTTGAGCTGAGGTTCGCCGGTAGCGCCGGAGCGTTCCAGCTCATAACACCAGACGGTACCCGTGTCTACGTCCACCATGAACAGGCCATAGCTGCGGGCGCTGATCTGCCCGGTAAAGGCGTAAATGCCGCGCGCCCCTTCCAGGGATCGCGGCAAGCCGGGGGTCTGAGCCAAGGCCGATCGAAAGAAAGCAGAGTCGTCTCGACGCACCACCAGCGCGGTGGCAATGATGGCCAGCAACACGACAAGGATCCACCAGACAGTCTGGGACCAGGCAGGCTGAATGCAAACCACCTGGGGGCCGGCAGGGTCGCGGGTCGCATCGACCAGTTTCGGGCGGCTTTCAGGATCGGCGGGCATAATCGATCCCCTGTCAAGACGCAGGCTTTGGCGCGGAAAGGACTTACGAGTCCTCACGATCGGCCGGGCATTATAACTGGGATAAGAAAGTATGCAAGAGAGCTGCCCGCGGCGGCCTTTGGCTGGGGGTGGCAATTCCTGGCGGCGGGTTGGCAGGGCGCTAGGCGAACAGAATCTGCCGGACCACATCCACGATCTGGTCCATGTGGGTAAACAGATACCACATGGGCAATCCCAGCAGCGAAGCTCCGATGACCACCAGGCTCGCCCCGGTGGGTGAAGGAAGCATGGATTCGCAGCCCAGCTCGTCGTTCAGGGCCTCCACCAACTGCCGGGCGTGGGCGGAATGCCGTCCGGCCCCGTGGAACTCAAGGGAGACATTGCGGAGCCAAGTGATGCCATGGCGGGTAAGCTGGAGTCCGACCGGATCGATGCACAGCACATCGCCCTCGGTCCGGAGCTGCCACCCCTGCCGACGGCAGGCCCGACCCAGGAGCCGATGGAACTGACCAACCCCGACGTTGTAGATCACCCAGGCGGTATGCCGGGCGGGCAGCATGGCCCGGAACAAGGCCACGACGCCGGCCACGACCACGAGCGCCAGCCAGCCGTGGCCAGTGGCCACCAGGCCGAATGCGGGAACCAGGACCAGGGGTACGAACGCGCTGGCCAGCAGTACGAAATCCCGGCGGGCACTAATCAAAAAAGGCCGGGCCTGGCTGTTCACCAGGCCCAAGGCCAGAAAATAGACCGCGATAGGCCCCAGAGCCAACACCACTTGGAGGATAAATAGGACTTGGTCTCGAGCGTCCAAGCTGAGTCTCCTCAAACTCCAGAACCTATCATATCACATTTTAAGCCTGCTCCGTGCCCGCAGTCTTCTCCTCGGTACCAGCGGCCGCCGGTTGGCTGATGTGCGTTCCAACGCCGGCGACCTTCCGGTATCCCAAGTAACGAATCACCTCAAAAACTTCGCTCCAGGAGGGGAACGGGCGATTGTTGACCCGTTTGTACTCATCGATGGCCAGGACGAACTCGAGCAACTCCCCGGACATCTCCCCTTCTTCGGCCTCGCGACGGATATCCGTCCGCCGTCGACCTGGTCCGCGGCGCCGATCCAGCGCACTGCGGCGATCCACGACGGATCGTCGGTCAGCTATGCGCCTTTCAGGACCGGTATATTCCTCTGGCACCCCAACCCCCTGATTCGTTTTTGGGTTCTCGACCAAAACCGTCGTTTCCAGATTCAAACTGACTCCCCCCATCGAGAGGCGGATCGACGATTGGCATCCTCCCCGGTTCCGCGGTTTCGCTGTCGGTGTCAAAGCGGCCGGCACATCCAGCCGTGGGCCGGTCAACAGGCCGGCCGCCCAAGTTGGTGCAAAACACGCTGACAGGATGCGACACGAGCAGTGCTTCCAGTTCCCCGGCTCCGCAAAGCTCCTCGCGATAACGACTGCCTCCCTCGGCCCATGGCCGGAGACCCGTCGGATCGCTACAGAGCGCGGAACCTTCTAACCGAGCACGGCACTAGAAGTCGTCGTCGTCCTCGTCGTCGATATCTTCATCCTCATCTTCGTCTTCGAAGTCGTCGTCTTCGAAGTCGTCGTCATCCAGATCATCGTCCAGATCGTCGTCCTCGTCCTCTTCATCGTCAAAGAAATCGGCGTCCTCGTCGTCCTCGTCGTCATCTTCGTCGGGATCGCGGGCGTCCATGACGATGGTGTAGCCGGTATCGGTCGGATCAGCCCAGGGGAACGGCAATTTATCGGACCGAGCCGTCTCTTCCTCGTCCTCGGCCGGGCCCTCTTCGAGCAGGGCGAGAGCCGGACCACACACAGGGTCGCTCACGACAACCAGCTCGGATGTTTCTCTATCGTCGTTTGTCCATCGCATACGAAGGCTCCTCTTGTGAATGCTGGGTTACCATGTCCGCGGAAAGTGTATAACGCAATCAAAGGTCGTCAAGCGAAAAACCGCCCCCTCTTGACCCGTTTGCCCGGATTCAGCCGTGCCGCACAGAGAACAGTCGGCTGGGCAGTCAATTTACCTTAACGTTTCTCGGATCTGGGACGGATTTCGAGGGTGGCAGGCTGGGTTCCCTGGGCCGGGGTCAGCCGCCAGGTCAGACGCCCCAGCAGCCGAGCCGATTCCAGGACCTCGCCCAGGGTGCCCCGGGCTTCAAACGGGGTGGGGAAGGGCGCCCCCGGCGGGATGACCCGGCAGGCGATGCCGCCGGCCCGGGACAGACGGTCGCCAAATTCCTCCCAATTTTGGACGGAACGGTCCAGGATCACGAACTGATCGAGTGGACCAGCAGGGCGCTGCACCTCTTCGGAGGCCGGGGCCATGACGCTGGGCCGGGTGGTGGGGACTTCAACCCCCACGGCAACGGGGACAACCCAGAGCGCCCCGTCTATCAAGGCAGTTTTGGCCTTGAGCTGATCTTCAAGGGCGGTGCGGACCGCCGCCAGCGAGGCATCTACGATTTCAAGGTGAACCAACGGTTCCTCAGAGAGGATAGACGGGTGAAAGATGGCGTCGATGGCAAATTTGGTGGAAATATCCCGGGCCACACTGCTCAGGGGGCTGTCAATCCAGGTCACGTTGGCCCGCCGCTGGTTCAAGGCCGCAAGCCGCTCTTGCCAGCCGAGCGGTTCGACCAGCGCCCCCCCGGTCAGCCGCCAGACGCGGGGCAGTTTCCGCGGCGGAGCGATCAGCACCAGGTCTTCTCGAACCACCGCCTCCAAGTCGGCCAGCCGGGCCGCCCACCGGAAAGCCTGCCGGACGGTCAGATGGGTGGCAAAAAGGCGAAGCCGCCGGTCCATCACCTCGGCGGGCACCTCCGGGTCCACCAGGTAGGTCGTCTGGGAGGCCCGGGTCAGTTCATCAAGCACCTGCCGAAGGGGCAGGCCGCGCCAGTCCACGGGCAGGGAATCCTCCAGGCGCGTCTGGGCCGCGTTGGCGGAAGCATTCCACGTCAGCGGCAAGCCGGCCAGCGTCAATAACAATATCCCGGGGGCTCTCATAGCTTGGGCATTATATACGCCGGTCTGCGGAGGCGTCGCTCCCACCCTGCCGGTTCGCTTGTCCCGTCCCCCTCTCCAGAATAACATCGTCTGCGACGCCCGGACCAGATTTTGGCCAGACAGGTGCGCCGGCTCGCCGGGTGAGCTTCTGTGGAATTGAATCATCATGCCCATTCGCTTCACCTGCCCGTCCTGCCAACAACCCCTGGAGATTGACGACACCTGGGGCGGCCAATCGGTGGCCTGCCCTTACTGTCGGCGGGTCATCACCGCGCCGTCATCCAGCACCTGGCCCACCGGCGAGGTGCCCATGGCTTCCCCGGCCGGCGTTGGAAGCGGGCCGACCGAACCCCCGGCAAGCGCGGCGTCACCGCCGCCCTTCCAGGGCTTCGCCCCCCCGCCACCGCCGCCGGGCTATGCGTCAAGGTCCGAATACCGGCCGCCGCAAAGCGGTTTGGCCGGCTGGGCCCTGACCCTGGCCATCGCGGGCGCTCTGCTCTCGGGCCTGGCCACCCTCCTGTGGCTGGGCATGGCTGGCAATCTCGTGATGCAGAAAGCCGGTCCCAACCCCACCCAGGAAGAAACCAGCCGGATCATGCGCGAGATGCTCGAACAGGGGCAGGCGCCTCGTCACCCCGTGCTCTCCGGCGCGGTTCTCATCGCCACGTTAAGCAGCCTTGCCGGACTGATCCTGGGAATTCGCTCTCTGGCCCGGCAGGAGCCCGGGCGCGGGTTGGCCATTACGGCCTGCGTACTGGGCGCGATGTTCCTGGTCTGCCAGACGATGTTAATGCTGCTCGTGCTCGCGGCGCACGGGCCGGGCGGCGCCTGAACAAAATCGAGACTGCTCGCATTGACTTGCAGCCGCGGGTTTGTTAGGTTCGAAATAGTCGCAGTTCACCTTGTGCATTCGGGAGTCCACCCATGGACGCCTTCGAAGCAGTTTCACTGCCTGAACCCTCCGCCACGATCGGTCAGCGCTATTTTTCAATCACCGAAGCCAACCGGGCCCTGGTTCTCGTCCGCCGGATTGTGGCCGATATTGTCCGCGAGTACCGGCGGCTGTGTACGCTGAAAGAGGCCTACCAGCGCTACGACGAGAAGGGCAATATCGTGCTGGCCGAACAGACTCGACAGGATTACGTGTCCGTCTTCAACCGCCTCTCGACCCTGCGCGACGAACTCGAGGAGATCGGCTGCGAGCTCAAGGATTACGAGACGGGCCTGGTCGATTTCCCGACCCGGCTCGGCGGCCGCGAAGTTCTGCTCTGCTGGAAGCTCGGGGAAGAGTCCATCGAGTACTGGCACGAGGTGGACGCGGGATACGAAGGCCGGCGACGCATCGTAAAAGATGTTTGAGCCGGCGGACCGGCACAGCTCCCCCCCACTCAAAGATGATGACCCGCTTGTGGGACTGACGTTTAGTCGTTCGTTTCCAGTCCCCTCTTGCCAGACTGCCGTTCCGCGGCCGGATTGGAAGCTCCCCGAAGGACACGCTCGTACTCCTGGCGAAGCAATTCCTCCTTGCGCTTCTCCCGATCGGCCAGGCGGCGCTCCTGCTCATCAAGCCGGGCCCTCAGATGCTGAATTTCCATGCGAATCCGTTCCTGGTGACGATCGAATCGTTCGCCAATCCGGGCCTGGAGTTCGGCACGCAGGCGGGCGCGCTCCTGCTCCGTTTTCGCCTGGCGGCACCGCCGGGACAGGGATGTGATCACCATCTGCAGGCGGTACTCATCGACCATCTTCTGAGCCAGCCGCTGATCGCGCCGGTTCACCTCCATAATGGGCCGCAGCGGCCCGCCGACCCGGCGTAACATGCGATTGAACTCCCCTGGCTTGACCTGGCGAAGCTTTTCGAGCCGCTGGTGAAGCTGGGGAAAGTTCGCCCGCGCGAAGTGCATCAGCTCCTCCACCTCCGCGGCGGGAAGCGGATCATCGCTGACCGGAGCCGACGGCTTCCTTTCGGCTCGACGACGAGCACCAACCGAGCCCCCCTCTTGCCGAGCGGATCCCTCTGACTTTTTCTTCCGTGGACCACCGACCTCGTTTCTGCTTCCGGCCGGCGCGGTGGTCACCGAGCCACTGGTCACCGTTTCCCCAGCCGGACGCGCCGCTGCTTCCCCGTGCGGTTGTTCCGTCGGTCCGGCCGTCCAGGCCAGCAATCCCAAAACCGCCAGCAGATTCAACAGTAGCATCATCCAAGGCCCCCGCCTGCACGTTGATTGGCGCTGGAGATCGGTCGCGACGGATCGCGCGACTCCAGCAGCTCATCCAACTCTTCAATCAACTCATCCAGCGATTCGCCTTCCGCGTCCGGGAACGCCTCGTCCTCGGGAAGCTGGGATTCCAGTGACTGCACCTGCGTCCGAATGGGTTCAAGCGGCGAGGCCGAAACCGCGACCAGGAACAGATCCGCATCGCTCAAAGATTCCGCCGGGCGGAAGAGCGTACCCGCATACCAGATTACGCCGATACAAAACACCAGCATGGCCGCCGCGCCCACCGCGCCCCAGGCGGGCGAAAGCCGACGCAGCCACCAACCGAATTGACTCTCCGCCGATAACGCATCAGCCCCCCGATCGACACCCGGATGATTCATCAATTCCGCGGCCACAGCCCTGCGCACCCGGTCCACGACCTCGGGCGCGGGGGTCGGGGATGATCGGGCGGCCAGCCAAACCCGGTCCAGCTCACGACGAACGGCGTTTCGGATGAACTCGACCCCTTCCTCGGGGGGAAAAACATCCAGCCGCTCGGCCCACCGGCCCAGCTCCCGCTCAATCTCGCGCTCCAAGCTGTCCAAGTCCTTTTCCATCCAAGGCTACTCCGCCATCAACTCCCGCAAGCGAGCCAGCCCCCGGTGAGCCCGGGCCAGTGCCGTCCCCAGCGGCGTGCCCATCTGCTCGGCAATCTCGCGAAAGCTAAGCTGCGCGAAATGCCGCAGCAGGATCACCTCGCGCTCGGCCTCCGGGAGTTGGGCAATGGCCCATTGCAGCCGGTCGGCATCTTCGGCCTGCTCCAGGGACTCGGAAGGCTGCCGGGCCATCGGGTCCGGACGCTCATGAAAACCCCGCCGTTCCGATCCATCCTGCCAGGCGTGAAGCCCCTCACCAATCAGGCGGGTCTTCGCCCGGCGGGCCTGATCCCGGACCAGGTTGGTGGCAATGCGAAACAGCCATCCGTCAAACCGGCCGTCGTGCTCATAATGTCCAATCATCCGAACCAGCCGGACAAACACCTCCTGAAGCAGGTCTTCCGCATCATGACGAGAACCCGTCAGCCGATAAAAATAACCGTAAAGCCTGGTGGCGTAGGCATTAATAAGCGCGTCAAACGCCGCCGGCTCTCCACGTTGGGCCCGGGCAATCACATCAGCCAGTTCGGCGGGTTCCATCAGGGTCCAGCTTAGAAGATCAACGTATCACCCGCCAGTCGATTGCAGAACCTGCCTGTCAGGGCGAGGCTTCACGGCTTGAGTCATGGGCTTGGGAAGACCGTTAACTTGCCCACACGGCTCAAGAGCAGTGGCGCACGGCGGGGGCAGTGGCGCACGGCAAACGCAGGAGCACAGTGATCGCCGGAGAATCCCCGGGCAGGCGGCCCGCCCCCCATGAGACGGACACAAACATAAGGTGTATCAGTTACCGGCAACCCTGCCTTTATGGCCGTAGACCGGGTATGCTAAGGAGGCGAGGCCCCTTCCTGACAAAAGGGCCGGCAAAGGACAGGCGGATGATACGGCAGCATTATCAAACCACGGGGCTCCTGCTGGCCGGCGGGCTGGCGCTTTTCCTGGCCGGCTGTAACGACCCGACGTCTCGCAAACTCATCGCCCGACGAACCGAGAACATGGCCCGGACGACCAGACAGTTCGAGAAACTGGAGCAGAAACGTCCGGATTCGCTCGCGTGGACACTGGACGCGCTGCGAGACAAACACCGGGAGGACGTGCAGAACGCAACCGACAACCCCCGACGCGTCAACCGGATGATCCAGGATGACATCGATCACTGGGCGGAGCGTCAGCCGGCCTATCGGAAGGAGATCAGAACGCAGCTTCAGGGCGATCCGGACAATATCCGCCGTACCGCCCCGCGGATGGCATGGTAAGCAGAAAAAATGAAGGACGAGATGAGCGGCATAACGGGCCCTTTCCGGCGGGTGAGTTTCACGCTGCCCGCAGGGGGCGGGTACCTTGGCCAAAGGCAAGATGACCGGCCGTTTGCGCCCCCGAGGCGCAAGACTGCTTTGCCGGAAGCGACCATCGCGCCGATCTCTCCCTCAGGAGTGCGCCCATGATCCAATGCAGCGACTGCGAATATTTCCACCGGGGTCCCGGCGGGCGGGGAATTTTCTCCTGTGATCCGTTTTCCACCATCAAGGAGCCGGAGTGCCTGGCCAAGTGGCAACTGATCAAGATGGAAATCATGGTCCGGTCGCACCAGGCCACGATGGACATGTACCGGCGACTGGCTCCGCTCCAGGAAAAGTTGTTCCGTCAGATGGAACGCGAACTCGACGACCAGGAAGAGGCAGACAAGTGGAAGTACGGTCTCCAGGAGGAAGACGACGACGAGCTGGAGGACGAGGAAGAGGACGACAGTGAACGCTGAGGCGAGTACGGTTCGCCTCATCCTCGGCAGCACCACCGAAAACCAACTCATCCGCGGCGTCCTGTGAGGCACGAGTATCGCCTGACGCGGTGCAGGCTGCCGCATCCGCCAGGAATCCAGCAAGCGGGGCATCCGCCGAGCGGCAGTACCCCGGAAGCATTCAACTCCAAACGGCCTGCCTTCCGCACGGCGAGACATCTGAAAAATCGAACACGGCGATCCGCCCGGACACCAGCCGTTCTAAACTCCTCTGGACGAAAACCCTCGGGAGCGGATCACATGAAAACCTGCGTCATCGCCAACCCCAACTCCGGCGCCGCCGATGACACCGGCGCGCTGGCGGCCAACCTGCTGCGCCTCAAACATTTCACTTTCCGCACCACCGAGGCCCCGGAAGACTCCAGCCGGTTTGCGGCCGAGGCGATCCGCGACGGCTACGAGCGGATCGTCGCAGCCGGCGGCGACGGCACGCTCAACGGCGTAGTCAACGGGATGGCCGGCAACTTCGGGGCGGCCTGCCTGGGCCTCATCCCGCTGGGGACCGGCAATGACTTCGCCCGCTCCATCGGCCTGACCGCCGATCCGGCCCAGGCGGTCGATACCCTGCTGGCCAACCGCATCCGCGAAATTGACGTCGTCCGTGTCCACAACGGCGGCGTTTGCCACTTCCTTAACGTGTCCGGAGCGGGGTTTACGGCCGAGGTGGGGGAGAACATCAGCGACGTCGCCAAAAGTTGGTGGGGCGGAATCGCCTATGTCTGGGCAGCCGCCAAGACGTTGCCCAGTCTCCGCGAGTACCAGGCCACCCTCGTTTTCGATGACCGCGAGAAGCTTCAGATCACCGCCTACAACATCATGATCGCCAACGCCCGCTACGTCGGCGGCGGCATTCCCGTCGCCCCCCAGGCCCAGCTTGACGATGGACTGATGGATATCCTCATCGTGCCGGTCATGCCCGCATCCGCCCTGCTGACCGTGATTCCCAAGATCCTCAACGGAACCCATCTCGACAGCCCCGAACTGATCTTCCGCCGAGCCGCGAAAGTCCATGTGTGCTGCTATCCGGAGATCCCTTTCAATGTCGATGGCGAACTCATGGGCACAGGCCCGGTGACCTTCGAGACGCTGCCGCGGACATTACGGATGGTCGTCGGCGCGGAAACTTGACTTCCAGCCTGTTGCTTCTTGACGCTCCCCGGTAAACTACCCGTCATGGGTACCACAACGACACTCTCCACGCCGTATTCCAGTCGGTTGACCTCGCTGGACGTCTTCCGTGGTCTCACCCTGGCCGGGATGATCCTGGTGAACAACCCGGGTAGCTGGGCCCACGTGTTCGGCCCGCTCCGGCATGCTCAGTGGCATGGCTGGACGCCCACCGACCTGGTCTTCCCGTTTTTCCTGTTCATCGTGGGGACGGCCATCCCCCTGGCTTTCGACAAGCGGCGGGCGCTGGGCGAGTCCCGGTCGCTGCTGCTGCTGCATGCCACCCGTCGGGCCATTGTGCTGTTCACCCTGGGGTTGGCCTACTCCGGAGTAACGATCAAATACGTCAACGGGTTGGCCGGCGAGGGACAGCACTGGCAGGTCATCCTGCCCTGGGTTCTGACCGTACTGGCCCTTGCCTTCATCTGGCCGGAGGAAAAACGCATCGCCCAGGACGGCTGGGGCCGCCACGTGCCGCGGATGGTGCTGGCCGGCTTCATCCTGCTGGCCGGCGTTTTTGCGTTGATCTACTTCTGGGAGGATTTCCAGAGATCCGAACAGCGCATCCCCGGCGTGCTGCAACGCATCGCGATTTGCTATCTGCTGGCGTCGATCATCGTCCTGTACTTCGGCGTGCCCGGGCGCGTCTTCTGGACGGTCGCCTGCCTGGTCGGATACTGGGCGCTGCTGCGCTACGTCTCGCCGCCGGGCGACTTCAACCCCAAACTCGAAGGCCCCGAGGGCCGGCTACATGAGTGGATTGATATCCACGTCCTCGGCCGCCACTTGTACAGAGCGCGGCCCGACCCGGAGGGCATCCTGAGCACGCTTCCGGCCGTCGCCACCACGCTGCTGGGAGTCCTCACCGGCGACTGGCTGCGCAGCGGGCGGGACGAGGCCAAGAAAGGTTCCGGGCTGCTTCTGGCCGGCATGATCGGGATCATCGTCGGTTTGATTCTGCATCAGTGGATCCCCATTAACAAAAAGATCTGGACCAGCTCCTATGTGCTGTTCGCCGGCGGGTGTGCGGCTTACGTGCTCGGATGGTGCTACCTGCTGGTGGACGGCGAAGGTTGGCAGCGATGGAGCAAACCGTTCCTCGTCCTGGGCACTAACGCCATCGCGGTCTACGTCCTCTCCAGCCTGACCGGGTGGTTCCTGGCTGCATGGCCGTTGCTGGCGGATGGAACCCTCAATGTGAAGACGTGGTTGTACAATGGATTCTTCGGGCCAAGGTTCGGACCCGAGGGCGGATCGCTGGCCTATGCGCTGTGCTATGTACTGGTGTGGATCATCATCTTCACGCCACTGTACCGGGCCCGCATTTACATCCGTGTCTAAATGACCGTGCGCGACGGTGAGACAGCCTGGAGCACGGCTTGTGTGCCACGGCTCTTGAGCCATGCAGGGGGGCGGGCATCCTGCCCGCCTTCGTGGATCCCAACAGAGACGGGTGTTTTATCCAGGAAACGGCCGGCACGAAGCCAGCGGGTACGGTGTTGAGACGTTTTGGCGCGAACGGCCGGTACGGAGCCCGGCCGCTACCGATGGATCGTTCGACGGCTACGGAGCCCGGGTACCCCAGGCGGCGCGGAATGCAATAGCCCGCAGACTCAACCAATCAACCTGAACACCTGACGAAGATCCGCCAAGATTTCGCCGCGCGGCCTCGCGCGAGCGCACAGCCCTGTGGGAGACTGAACTGGAATGACCTACCGGGATTCCCTGAATTGCCTGGTCTGTCAAGCTGAACGTTTCCACGGCAACCGATTTTGACTCCGCCCCTGTTCCACCGCCGCGGTCCCGTGGTCAGCGCCAATTTCATTTCTCGACGGCCGGTTTGAAGCCCCCGAATTTGGAAGGCTCACACTCTGCATCCTGGCCTTCGGCCCTTACAATCGCTATGGACGGATCTGGTGAGGATAGACCATAATAGCTCCCTGCCTGTTCCGAGCGCGCGGACTTATCGAGAAACGAATGCCATCATGAGTCTCACAGTTCGATTCACCGAAATGAACGCCCGGATTCCCTTGAGCACCGACGAATCAGCCAACAACAACGGGCAGGTGGGCCATGCCCTCCTGTTTGAAATCGCCTGGGAGGTCTGTTCCCAGGCCGGCGGCATCTACACCGTGTTGCGCAGCAAAGCCCCGGCCACCGTCAATCGCTGGCAGGACAACTACTGGCTCATCGGTCCCCTGCGCGGCAACTCCAACCTCGAGTTTGAACCGGAGGTTCCCACCGGCGTGGTGGCCGAAGCGCTGGCTGAGCTGGCCGCGCGGGGCATCAGGGTCCATTGCGGACGATGGCTCATCACCGGCCGTCCCCGGGTACTGCTCGTCGATACCTCCTCCGTGGCCCACAAGATGGGGGAGCTCAAATACTTTTACTGGAAAGACTGCGGCATCGGCACGCCGGATGGCGACGGGGAGGTGGACCAGATCATCGCCCTGGGCTTCGTGACCGCCGACCTGCTCATGGCCATTCACGCGCGGATGAACGACCGGCCGATGCTGGCCCACTTCCACGAGTGGCAGGGTGGGGCCGCCCTGCCGATCCTGGCTCACCGCAAAGCCGCGTTCCCCACCATCTTCACCACGCACGCCACGCTGGTGGGACGCAGCCTGAGCGCCGCCAACGCCAACCTCTACGATCATCTCAACGAGATTAACGGCGAGGCCGTCGCCCACCAGCACCAGTTCTGGCATCGCTTCGCCATCGAACGCGCCTGCGCCCACTCGGCGACCATTTTCACCACCGTCTCCGAAATCACCGCCCTGGAAGCCGCCCAGTTCCTGGGCCGCAAGCCCGAATTCCTGCTGCCCAACGGCCTGAACATCGAGCGGTTCGCCGCGCCCTACGAGTTCCAGAATCTGCACCGGCGCAACAAGGAGTTGATCCACGACTTCGTCATCGGACACTTTTTCCCCCATCACACCTTCGATCTGGAACAGACGCTCTACATCTTCACCGCCGGCCGGTACGAATTCCGCAACAAGGGCTTTGATCTCTTCATCGAGGCGCTGCACGAACTGAACCTGCGGCTCAAGGCCGAGCGACGCGACGTCACCGTCGTCGCGTTCATCATCGCCCCGGCGCCCTATCGCGCCCTCAACGTCGAAACCCTCAACCGCCAGGCGATGCTCACCGAAATCAAGAACACCTGCCAGGACATCCAGCAGGACATGGGACGCCGGCTGTATCACACCGTCACCCAGGGACGGGCCCCCACCACCGACGACCTCTTTGACGAGTATGCGGCCGTGCGCATCAAACGCATGTTGCACGTCTGGCGCCGCAGCATCCAACCGCCCATCGTCACCCACGACCTCTGGAACGACGGCAACGACCAGGTGCTCAACCATCTGCGCTACCGAAACCTCCTCAATGCCGCCGACGACCCCGTCAAGGTGGTCTTCCACCCCGAGTTCATCACCTCAACCAGCCCCATCCTGGGCCTGGAGTACGATCAGTTCGTCCGCGGATGCAATCTCGGCGTGTTTCCCTCCTATTACGAGCCCTGGGGCTACACGCCGATGGAGTGCGTCGTACGCGGCATACCGGCCATCACCAGCGACCTGAGCGGCTTCGGCAAGTATGTAATGGAACACTTCCCCGACCATGACCTGAACGGCGTGTTCGTCGCTCGCCGGCAAGGGGTAGCCTTCCACGACACCGTGCGTCAGGTTGCCGATTGGCTGCACATCCTGACCCGCATGAGCCGCCGCGATCGCATCCAGCTCCGCAACCGGGTCGAAGCCCACGCCGAACACTTCGACTGGACGAACCTGAGCAAATACTATCGCGAAGCCCGGCAGCACGCGTTCGGACTCTTCTACCCCGGCCGGCAGATCGTGCCCGGCGACACCGGCCTGCCCGACGTGCCCGCGCCGCTGGCAGAGTCGGCCGGCCCCCAGTCCGACCGCCGCCGCATCGGCCAACCGCAATCCCCTGTCGGGGGTTGACCCGCCAGATCCGGCGGGATCTCCCGGTATCTTCCCCAAAAAAAGCCCGTGGCACAGTCAGTGCCCCCGGGGGGCAATGGCTATGCCACGGGTTCTTTATCTGTCTGACCTGAAAACTCAGGCCTCTTCGACCTTGATCGCGCTGGAGGGGCAAGCCTCGACGGCCGCCTTGATGCCATCGGTGTGCGCCGCGAGAAACTCCGGATTCTGGGCCTCGGCCTTCACGACCGCCGCATCATCACCCATCTCGAACACCGCATCGCACTCGGCCACACACGCCTCGCACGAGATGCACTCGCCTGCCTCGATCTCAACTTTGGTCACTGCCATCTGAATAACTCCTATCCGGAAGATCCAATCCATGTAAGGCTCTGCCGGAACTCCAGCCCGGCCTATCCCCGAACCAGCAAGTGCCGTGCCAGGGACAAAAGATACCTTACAAATACAACTATGCCCAAACCACGAAAAAAACAAAAACCGGCTCTGAGCAAGCATACAGGCGGATGTGGGTTTTCACACCGGCGCGGTGGCAACTGCCCCAGACGCCGACCCGGACCTCACATCGCCGAAGCCAGCTTCTCCGCCAGGAACTCGACCACCCGGCTCTTGTCGATCCGCTGCTGGGCGCCGGTGTCCCGGTCACGGACGGTAACGGTTCCATCCTCCTTGGTCTGCCCATCCACGGTGAAGCAGTACGGCGTACCGGCCTCATCCATCCGGGCGTAGCGTTTGCCGATGGAGGCCTTGGCGTCGTACTGGGCCGGCCAGCGTTTCTTCACCTCACGGTACAGCGGCTCGGCGATCTCCGGCAGCCCGTCCTTGTTCACCAGCGGGAAGATGGCCGCCTTGACCGGGGCCAGCCGGGGATGGAACCGCATCAGCTCCGGGCTGGGCCGCGACTCGTCCACCGTGTACGCCTCGCAGATCACCGCCAGCGTGGCCCGATCCGCCCCGGCCGACGGCTCGATCACGTGGGGCACGAACCGCTCCTTGCGCTCATCGTCGAAGTAGGTGAGGTCCTTGCCGGAGCCCTTCCACCTGGGCTTGCCGTCCGGGCCGGTATCGACCACGAGCTGCCCGTCGCGGTTGACAAGCTTACCTTCCATGTGGCTGCGGAGGTCAAAATCGCCGCGATGGGCCACGCCCTCCAGCTCGCCGAAGTCGCCCTCGGCCAGGAACGGGAAAGCGTACTCGATGTCGGAAGTCCCGCAACTGTAGTGCGAGAGCTCGTCCTTGTCATGCTCGCGCAGCCGGAGCTTGCTGCTGGTCAGGCCAAGGTTGGTGTACCAGCGGAGCCGCACGTCCCGCCAGTACTCATACCACTGCCGCGACTCGCTGGGATGGCAGAAGAACTCAATCTCCATCTGCTCGAACTCGCGTGAGCGGAAGGTGAAGTTTCGCGGCGTAATTTCGTTGCGGAAGCTCTTGCCGACCTGGGCGATGCCGAAGGGCACCTTCACGCGGGTGGTGTCGGTGACGTTCTTGAAGTTGACGAAGATGCCCTGGGCGGTCTCGGGCCGCAGAAACGCCTTACTCTCTTCGTCGATCAGTGCTCCAACATACGTCTGGAACATCAGGTTGAATTCGCGCGGCTCCGTCAGTTCGCCCCAGCAGTTCGCACAGAGACGCGGCACGCCGGCCGGCAGCTTGCCCAACTCATGGACTTGGACCACGTAGGAGCCCTTGTGGGTGTTGACCGTCGGCTCGGCGCCGGTTCGGACCACTTCCGCCTTCTTGAATTCCGCTTCGTTCTTGCCCTTGGCCCAGGCTGTCAGGGCGTTGGGCAGTTCCTCCAGGGCGCCGGCCAGTCCATCCGCCTCAATGCCGAACACGCCCCGCGGCTGCGGCAGGTCGCCTCCGATGACGGCGATAAACACCTTGTCCGCCCGGAAGCGCCGCTTGCATTCCTTGCAATCCACCATCAGGTCCGCGAACAGGTCATAGTGCCCGCTGACCTTCCACACCTGCGGATGCATGATGATGGAGCAGTCCACGCCGACCATCTGGTACTCGACGTTCCCCGGCCCCAGCGGCGGGTTGCGGACCATGTCGTTCCACCAGGCATCTTTGAGGTTGCGCTTCAGCTCCACGCCCAGCGGACCGTAATCCCAGAAGCCGTTGATCCCGCCGTAGATCTCGCTGGACTGAAAGATGAACCCCCGCCGCTTGCACAGGGCGACGATCCGTTCCATCACATTGCCGGTAGGTGCTGCCATGAGTCTAAAGCCTTCCTATTGCAGAGCTTGTGCCGGGGGCGCAAGCCGAAAGATCAGGATTGTAACGCGTGTTCCCCGAAGGGCAAAGGCAGGCTGCTCATAGGGTAAATGATCCGCCCCCGAATCCGCCGGGATTCGGCCGTCTATCCCTGGCCGGAGCATCCCCCGATCGTCTCCCCCGCAATCCGCACAATCTCTTCCGGCCCATTGACGCAATACACATGCTTGCAGCTCTTGGCCCTCACCGACCGGATCCGCTCCACCAGCGGACGCCAGAAGTCGCCGACCACCATGATCGGCCGGGCGGGCATCAGCCCCTTGCACACATACTCCCAGACGATTCCAAACTCCGTCAGCGTCCCCGTCCCGCCCTCCAGGACTACGAAACCGGCCGATAACCGCATCATCATGTCAATGCGATTGAAAATATTGTCCGAGCAGATCTCCCGGTCGATCCATCGGTTGGCCTGAAGGGGAATACCCCGGTAATCGCTGAAGATCCGACAGGTCACACCGATGGTCGTTCCGCCAGCCGCCTTGGCCCCCTTGGCGCTGGCCTCCATGGTGCCGTCGTACCCGCCGTTACAAACCACGTAACCGGCCGCCCCCAGTGCACGGCCGATCTTGTAGGCCTGTTCATAGAGTGGCTCCCCGGGCTTGGGGCTGTAGCTGCCGAAGATGCTGATAACCGGCCCCCCGTTCGCCTGCACATCCATCCCAGAAGCCCTCAGTGTTCAGCGATCAGCAGTCAGCGTTCAGCGATCAGCACTCAGTACTCGTCACTCAGTACTTTTCCCTCGCCCCTCGTCCCTTTCACGCCACTTCTTCCACCGTCACCTTATTGATCTTCACCGCCTTGATCGGTGAGGATTTCTCGCCGGTGGGGCTGGTTTGGACGGGCACGTCGCCGATCTTGCGGAGCGTTTCGCGGGAGGCATCGTCCACCAGCTCGCCGAAGACGGTGTACTGGCGGTCCAGGAAGTCACACCGATCCAGGCAGATGAAAAACTGGCAGCTTGCCGAATTGGGGTTTGCCGCCCGGGCCATGGAGAGCGTACCCAGTTGGTGGGGCTTTTCGTTGAACTCGGCCTGCAGGCGACGCGGGCCGCTGCCCGTGCCGGTCCCCAGAGGGCAGCCGCCCTGGATCATGAAACCTTTGATGATCCGGTGGAAAGTCAGCCCGTCGTAAAACCCCTTCTCGGCCAGGTCGATGAAGTTCTCCACGTGCTTGGGAGCCACCTCGGGGAAGAATCGGAGGGTCATGTTACCGAAGTCGGTGTGGATGGTCGCCTGCTTCACGTCTGGTCCTCGTATAAGAAAATATCGCGTCTCACGACCCGGGGTAGCGTCCGCCAGGGGCGCCGGCCGTCGGGTCAGCCAAGCTGGCGACCGGCAACAACACCAGCCGCTACGGCGCCGCCTTGAAGCGGCCCAGAAAGCAAGGATTATAGCCAAAGATGGCTGTCGAACAGAGGCGTCAACCTCCGATATTTTAGGAAGTTCCTTGCTCAAGGAGGCGGAGATTCCCCGTCGGAACCTCTCGCCTTTCCACGAAGCGCCGGCCGGGTTGCCGGCCCACCCCCCAGGATGTAGGGGGCATCTGTCAGGAGGACACGAATCGTGCGTCGCACTCTCGGCCTGTTGCTTCCTTGTATCGCAATTTTGGTTCTCACCACCGGCTGTCCCAAAAAGCCGACCCTTCCGCCTGTCGAGCAACAACCTGATTACAGCGGAAAGCTTCCGGAAGGCGAGAAGGCGCTGGTGAAGATCGACCCCAGCATGTATCCCGACTTCAGCCAGGGCTTCGACCACCGCTCTAACCTGATCGAGGCGGCCCTGTACAGCCGGCAATACCTCGAAAAGAAGTCCTCCCGGCAGTTTTTCCCCTACCTGGACATCAGCCACCAGCGGGCCATTGACAGCATCGACGCCTTCATTGAGGTGCTCCAGACTGCCCAGTCCGGCCAGGAGCTCGATCAGATGATCCGCGAGCGATTCGACGTCTATCAATCCCGCGGCTACCAGGATTACAACCGCAAGGACGCCGACCCCCGCTGGAAACCGCCGGATACCGGCATCGTCCTGTTCACCGGCTACTACCGCCCGATCTTTAACGCCCGGCTCAAACCCGATGCGGTATTCAAATATCCGCTCTATAAGAAGCCCCCGGACCTGATGCAGGACCCGGTCACCCTGGCCTACCAGCCCTACCTGACCCGGGCCCAGATCGAGAACGGCGCCCTGGCCGGCCGGGGCTTGGAGCTGTGCTACCTCAGCGACTGGTTCGAAACCTACATCGTAACCATCCAGGGCTCGGCCAAGCTCCGCCTGGAAGACGGCTCCATGTTCGAGATCGGCTATGCCGGGGACAATGGCCACAAGTACGAATCGGTCGCCCAGGCATTCGTCCAGCAGGGCCGCCTCGACGCAAACAACCTCTCGCTGCAAAGCATGATCCAGTACTTCCGGCAGCACCCGGAGGCACGTGAGCAAGCCATCAATATCAACCCCCGGTACGTATTCTTCACCCCCCGCTCCGGCGGACCATTCGGCAGCCTGAACGTCCCGGTGACGCCGCTCCGATCCATCGCCACGGACAAGCAGATCTTCCCCCGGGCGGGCGTCTGCTTCATCAAAACCCAACTGCCCTTCCGTGATGCCACCGGCCAGATCCGCCAGGGCAATTACGGCGGGTTCGCTCTCGATCAGGACACCGGCGGGGCCATCCAGGCGGCCGGTCGCTGCGACGTGTTCATGGGCACCGGCGATGAGGTCGGCGAACTGGCCGGCCGGACCTTCTCGGAAGGCGCCCTATATTACATCTACGTCAAGGAAGGCATGGGCTCCGGCACGGCCACCAGCGCCAGCCCGCAGGCCCCCTATGACCCGGCGCCGGAGGCAACCGGCGACATGGGCTACGGGCCGTCCTCAACGCCGCCCACGGAGTCGGCGACGACTCCCTATGGCCGGCAACCTCAGCGCCGACTGGCCAGCGGACTTCCCCCCAGCTAATACCGCTACCAGTACGCCAGTTTCGCAGTGAAAATCAACCGGGCAGGATGCCTCCCCCAGAAGAACCGGCCACGATGCCGGGGGGTGGGCATCCTGCCCGCCTTAATAACCGAACACCCCCATCAGGCAGCTTGCCCGCCTGAACGCTTCGGAGGGTGGGCATCTTGCCCGCCTTATGGGCTGACGTGCGAAACGCTTCGCGCTGATCGCTTGAATCTTCGTGCCCCCACCTCTGAAGAGGCGGAGCGTCCAACGCGGGGCGAGTATCTCACCAAAGGCTGAGTAACCGGCCGGTGTCGCTCCGGCAGCCCCAAACGGGTTCACCGGAAGCGGCACTCATTGTCGTCGCTGACGCTCAGAGAGCTTTCATGACGCGATCAGGGCCGTTTCATCCCAGCTCCACGTCCACACCAGAAACGAGAAAACGGCTCTGTTTCCGGGAATAATCAGCATGTCTATCGGGTCGGCAAATCTGGCACAGCCATAACGAGCATCGGTCGGATCTTCGGACCCGATCCGCCGTTCCATCAGTCCGCTCTCGCGTACCGGGTAGCGCGCCGGAGATTACATATGCGTAGGTATCTCAGACACTTTACGACTTGGTGTGGTTGCTTTGCGGCTTTGACGCTCTTGGCCGGCTGCCCTGGTCAGGCCGACCTCAACCCAGTCACTCCCACTCCCCCCGCGGACGCCGATACGAGCAACGGCAATGTCGGCATTGCCGGCCAAGGGGAAAGCCCCACCGACGTAGAAAGTCTCACTCCGGCCGAAATCGACGCCCTCCGTTCCGTCCTCCAGGCGACCACCCAGCTCACACAGGCCGTTATTCTCGCCCAGGCCCTCGCCGCCGGTGGCGAGGCGTCACCGTGCCCGGCCATCACCGCCACCAACTCAACGGTCAACGCCAGCTTTGGAGCCGGCTGCACGGTCACCACCGCGCCCGAGTTCGTCTGCTCAGGAAACCTGCTGGCCACACGAACAAACGACTTCGCCGGCCCGCCCCAGCGCAGCCAGTTGAGCCTCACCTTCCAGAACGCCGCCTGCCAGCCCAGTTCCCCCCTCACCGGTGAGGCCAACATTCTCTTCAACGGCGGTTCCCTCATCGACCTCAACGGGTTCTGGAATCTCAGCTACACCCAGGCAGGAACCACCGTCAACCTGGCAGGAAACGGCGACCTCCAGTACGACGTCACGCGCCGGTTCGTGAACCTGCTCAGCTTCAACGGTCAATTGAACGCCGGCGGAACCGTCCGAAGCCTCGTGCTGCTGGGACTGGTTCTCTCGCGGACCGCGCAGACCCCCACGATCCCGCAAACCGGAACCGCAACCGTCGCCGGCCAGGACATCCGCACCCTGACCCTGATCTTCGACGCCAACTCACCCACCACCAGCCAGATCCTGATCAGCGTCGACAACGGGGCGCCTTTCGCGGTGGACATCAACAATCTGTAATACCAATTGCCTCTCAAACCCACCCCGGCCCCGCCGACCGCCGCAGGGCGTGTTCCTGCATATCCAGGACCTAACCGACGACCGACAACTGGCTGCCGACCGCCGCCTCCTTCTTCGCCCCGGCCGCAACCCACGCCCGCACCGCGTTCAGCGTCGCCGGCCACTTGCTCGACAGGCGCTTCTTCAAGAACGCCACGTACAGCGTGTCCATCGCCTCGATCACGTCGCGGAGATGGTCCATGCGTTCCTCGAACAGATCCCGCGGCGTGCTGGCCTCTTTGGACTCCGGCAACACCACCGCGCTGAAATGCATCATGTCCGGACGCAGCGAGAAGCCGTACACGTCTCCATGAACCGCAAGCTGAATGCCCGCCCTCAGCGGCAGCTTGCCGGCCGCCAGGGCCACCGACGCCTCCGGCTGGTCCGCCGGGCCATCTGCCTGGATGGTCACCGAGCCGTTCATCCGGAAGGCGCACTGGAGTTGCATGGCCTTCTCGAACATCACCGCAATGGAGTGACCTTGCGCGGTCGTGATCTCGCTGGAGCCCGTGTCCGCCGTGTACCACAACCAGGTCAGGAACTCCGTGCCCAGAAAGTCACGGCTGCCGGCCTCGGCCGAATATAGGCTGGCGTCTGCCGCGCCCTCGGGAGGAGTGACGAAATGAGCCGGCGTGCAATCGTCAAACGCGCGGACCTCTCCGGCCTTCTGGGCCCAGCGTGAGGCGATTTCGCCCGCGGTGGCCGGGGCCAGCGAACGCTGGAAGGTCTCGCGAAACAGGAGCATGAACTGGTCGGCCAGGCTGGCCCCGGCGGCGCCCAGGTAGACTTCGTTGCGCTTCAGATCCCAGAAAACCGGAACCGCCTTGGACCGGCGGAATTGACCGGCGGCAGCCTCCTGGTCGGCCCGGGCCAAGGCCTGCTCGCGGGCCTCCTTGCGCTCGCCCTTGGTGAGAAACTCCCGCCCACTGGCCTCCAGCATGGCCTCCTCGGCCAGACGCTGGTAGCTGCGGACCAGGTCGGCCGGCGGCTTGTTGGTATCCACCCGGATGGCGAAGTGCAGGCCGTCCGCGATCGCGTTCTTCGAAAAATCGAACTTGGTGTCGAGGATATGCTGCCCGGTGGTCCAGCCCAGCTCGGTCTTGTCGGCGGTGCGGATGCTGTCGGCTCCATGCGCGTGGTCGGCCAGTTTCTTGAGCACCTCCTCGTCGACCCGCGGGAATCCCTGTCCCAACACGTAAAACCGCTTGAACGTAACCGCGCCACCGGCAAAGGCCATGGTCAGATCTCCCCTGTCTTTTCATTCACGCGCCCCTCGACGCACGGTCAACGCGATCGCCGGGGCGTCACAGCGGCTGATGCTAAGGCGGCGCGGGAAGGTGTCAAACCCCTCGCGGGTCACTTGAAAACAAGCCCCTGTGAGATCAAAGCTTCTCACAGCTCTCTCCTCACCCGTCAGGCAGCCCAACCGGCAGAAAGGGGTAAAATCCCTAAAACCGACCCAGAGGGAACATTCAACCCATGGTAGCTCATCTGGCGGCCTTGCTTAGCGAGCGTTCAGCGGTAAGCTAGCTCAGCAAGTCGAACGGTCAACAAGATCAAGTCGGCTGTGAACACCCCTTGAGGATGGTCCACGAGAAGCGGAGGAGCGCAAGATGCGTCTCTTGTTGGTAGACGATCATCGTTTGTTCAGAGAAAGTGTCTTACCCCAAGTCGCACAGCACCCAAAAGTTACTGCGGTTGACGAGGCCGAAAACGCCGAGAGCGCCCTGGCCAAGGCGCGGGAATACCCCCCGGATCTGGTGCTGATGGACATCGACATGCCTGGCCTGAACCCCTTCGACGCCACGCGTTCCCTCCACGAAATCGCCCCCGGCTGCAAGGTCGTCTTCCTGACCGGACATGACTACGACTCCCACGTGGAGCAGGCCATCGCCGCCAACGCCGCCGGTTACGTGGTCAAGCACGACGGTTTGCAGGTCCTGATGGACGCCATCAGCCGGGTCAGCGACGGCGGGCTATTCTTCAGCGACGCGATCCTTGAACGCATCGTGGTAGACAAGAACCAGGTGCGCCTCACGCGGCCCCGCAGCGACGCGGTGGCGGCGCTCAGCCGGCGCGAGCGCGAACTGCTCGCCCTGCTGGGTAAGGGAGCCACCCTCAAGGAGGCGGCTGCCCAGATGCAGGTCAGCTACAAGACGGCCGACAATCAGAAAACCAGCCTGATGCGCAAGCTGGGCATCCATGACCGCGTGGAACTGGCCCGCTTCGCCATCCGCGAGGGGCTGGTCAGCCCGACCTGAAAAGCCCTCCCCGAAAAGTCGAGAGCCTGAAGGCGCGCAAATGTGCGTCCCGGCTCTTGAGCAGCGATCAAACAGCAATTCGATGTGCGCCGCTGTTTTTGAGCAGCGGAGAAAAGAATAGTCCTGCCACGGGCCACGGCTTACAAGCCGTGGCCTGTGTGTTGACCGCTACCACCCTACCAGGTCCGATAACATTCCCGGGCCGGGAAGAGTGGGTTCGCTGGTCATCCTATGCGGATTCCAAATGAATCCCGTGCGTCGGATGCCCCGCCTAGGTTGGGTGCCCCGCCTCTTCAGAGGCGGGGGCGCGAAGACTCACGCGCTCCGGAGCGCGGCGACCAACCACCAGGCAGGAACCTGCCCAAGTTGGCAACGGAAACCGTATTACGAATTGCGATCGGCGTTGCCCGTCGGTTCAGGAACCGCCCGAGGGCTGGGCCCATAGAGCACAAATGCCGTCACCAGCAATCCCCCCGCCATCAGCAGCATGAGCATGCGGTTGGGCATCTCCACGAACAACTTGCGGTAGGGCCAGGCCGGCAGCCAGGCGTGGACCCGGTTGACCCAGGCGGACGGCAACAGGCCGGGCGTCTCTTTCTCGACCAGAGTCGGCGGCACCCGCACCGGCAACGAAGACAGCTCGTGGCTGGACCACTGGGTGATCTGCTCATTCTCCGGCCGGTAATTCAACTCACGACGGGCGATGCGTTCGATGACCAGGGGGTCTTCCTTGAGCGCCTCGATCCGCGTCGCGTTGCGGTCGCGCTGGTCCCGGAGTTGCGCCACCTCGGAGGCCATCTTCTGCTCATACGCGCGGATCTCCAGGGACTCCTCCCAGAGCGGGAGAAGGACCGAAGGCGCGAACAGGGCAAACGCCATGGAGGCCAGGACCCAGAACATGATGGCGTGAGCGGCGGTTGTGGTTGGGGACGGCTTGCTCATGGGCGAGACTCCCTTCTCGCGACCAGACGACAAGGAGACAAGGAGACAAGGCGACAAGGGGACAAAGCAGGCGAAGGCCCCCATCCGGGAAAGCAAATGCATAAGCAGGGCCAATCCGTCAGCACCCGATCACCCAATCCTTGGGATGGTTCACCATATGAACGATCTTTCCCACGATCGCATTATAAGCCCGGTAGAGTTCGCGCGCCGTGTCTTTACCAACATACGCACATGCGACAGAGAACTGCAACCACACTTGAGTCTCTGCCGCCTCGCCTTCGCTATCGCTCAACTTGCTCACAAACGCCGCCGGATATCGTCTCTTCCGCCAGGCCTCTGCAAGATTGGTACAGACGGACCGGGAACATCTCCGGATCTGGTCGGTGAGGGAATAGCGCTCCTCAACCGGGAATCGTTTTGAGACTTCGAAAACTTGCATTGCCGCTCGGAAGGCAAGCTGATACACCTCCAAATCGGTGTGCCGCTTGATTGTGCGCGTACGAGCCGGCGCATCGGCTCCCTTCCGAGCGGCTGCCATTCCACCTCTCCTTGTCCCCGTGTCCCCTTGTCTCCTTGTCAAGACGGATCCCGGGGACCGGGGTTTCACTTATTCCAGAACACCCCCCCATAGACCGCCTCATCACCAAGCTGCTCCTCGATCCGCAGGAGCTGGTTGTACTTGGCGATGCGGTCCGTCCGGCTGGCCGAGCCGGTCTTGATCTGGCCGGCGTTGGTGGCCACGGCAATGTCGGCAATGGTCGTGTCTTCGGTCTCGCCGCTGCGGTGGCTGATGACCGCCGTGTAGCCGTTCCGCATGGCCAGGTTCACCGCGTTGAAGGTCTCGGTCAGCGAACCGATCTGGTTGACCTTCACCAGGATGCTGTTGGCCACCTTCTCCTTGAGGCCGCGGGCCAGACGCTCGACATTGGTGACGAACAGGTCGTCGCCGACGAGCTGGACCTTGTCACCGATCTTGTCGGTCAGGTACTTCCAACCCTTCCAGTCGTCCTCCGCCAAGCCGTCCTCAATAGAACGAATCGGCCATTTCTTGCACATTTCTACCCAATAATTGGCCATTTCCTCGGAGGAGATGATCCGGCTGGGGTCGGACTTGAAGAAGCAGTAGCCCTCTTTGCCCTTGGCCTTGCCCTCGTTGAACAGCTCGCTGGTGGCCGGATCGAGGGCGAAGAAGATCTGCTCGCCGAGCTTGTAGCCGGCCTTCTCGACGGCCTGGGCGATGACCTCGAAAGCCTCGTCGTTGCTCTTGAGATCCGGGGCGAAGCCGCCTTCGTCGCCGACGGCCGTGTTGTACTTCTTGCTCTTGAGCACGGCCTTAAGGCTGTGGAAGATTTCGGTCCCCCAGCGGAGGCCTTCCTTGAAGCTCGGAGCGCCCCACGGCTGGATCATAAACTCCTGGAAATCCACCGTGTTATCGGCGTGCTTGCCGCCGTTGAGGATGTTCATCATCGGTACCGGCAGGACGTGGGCCGAGGCTCCGCCCAGATAGCGGAACAACGGCAGGCCGCAGGACTGGGCCGCCGCTTTGGCCGCGGCCATGGAGACGGCCAGGATGGCATTGGCGCCCAGCGTTCCCTTGTTGGGCGTGCCATCGAGCGCGATCATGGTCTTGTCCAGGGCCTCCTGGTCGGTGGCGTCCAAGCCCAGGACGGCCTCGGCGATCTGGTTGTTGATGTTCTCGACCGCCTTGAGCGTCCCCTTGCCCAGATAACGCGACTTGTCGCCGTCGCGGAGTTCGACCGCCTCGTGCTCGCCGGTCGATGCCCCCGAGGGCACAGCGGCCTGCCCGACACTGCCATCCTCCAGTACTACCACTGCTTCGACGGTGGGATTGCCGCGCGAATCGAGAATCTCACGCCCGCTCACATGAACAATTGCTGTTGACATAGCCGGTTGCCTATCCGTTTTAGAACAAATTATACAGTGCCCCGCGTCAGGTCGGGGGAAGACCGCTCCGGCAGCGGCCTGCCACAACGGCCGGCCAGTTCCTGCCGAAATCTCGAAGAACTTTACAGCATCGAGAGATAGGGTCAAGCTCAAGGATCCATCCGGACCCGCCAACCCGTCGAAGGCCCGCAATCGAGTTTCCTTATCAATTTAATTTCGCAACAGGTTTTGACACTTACAGACGATAAATATCAGCGAGAAAATAATCACAGGCAAGCGAGCATGACACCTTCGAATTCCAGCAACAAGCCTCCACCGCCGGCATTGGACGCCGTGACGCTCAGTGAGGAGGCGTTGAAGGGCTTTCTGGCCTGGATGGATGCTCAGCCTCAGAACTCCCAGGCCGGCCGGCGCAAGCATGAGCGCTACTCCTACCACTGCAAGGGGCTGATTGTGACCATCGATCAGGGCGGCTATCGCTGCAGATGCACGGCCCCGATTCGAAACATCAGCAACGGCGGCATCTCCCTTCTGCATCGGGCGATGATCCACGTCGGCCGGCCGTGCGAGCTCCAGATTCGCACGCCGGCCAACCAATGGATCCACGCCACGGGGAAAGTGGCGTGGGCACGGTAGTGACCCAGGGAATCTACGAGATCGGCGTGCAGTTCGACGAAGAGATCGACGCCAGCCCGTTCAAAGACGCGGAGCCGCCGGGGGCAGCGGTCAGCGATCAGCAGTCAGCGGTCAGCAGTCAGCGATCAGCGGGTGGCCGGCAGCCCGGAAGGTGAAAGCCGATCGCTAAAAGACCCCTTTCACGCCTGATTCCTTCGCACTCGGCGTGCGTGCACATGAACCGCCTGCTGGCCTTATGCTGCAAACTATGAGCCGGAGCAGGTGGGCAAGGCACTCTCGTCCATCCGCGCCCAAAGAGATTAATAATACGGGGCAGCCCGACAGTTTTTGCTTCTACCGTTGACAGGCATTCCAATGCGCAAACCATGAGCTCGGATTTAGCAGGACGTTAAACTCATCGTGTCCATTGACTGAACCGCATGGCTGATTGAGGCTTGGGCGTGGTTCAGCGGGTCGGCGGAGTAGGCGTGGCGAGCGGAGTGGTCTGCGCCTTCTTCCACTGATCTGGTAGACTCTGGGAGGCCGGCGGGGGGATCCTCCGGCGGCACATGTATGGAATCAACGAGGGAGCAGTCGTGAAACATCATCTCCGGTTTGTCAGACTCCTCGGATCAGTCGGCCTCGCGGTGATTGGCGTTGTCCCATGCACGTATGCCGGCCAGGCGGCCGTTCCCGGCGCCCGCGGGGTGTCCAATGAAGGCTATTCACTGACGGCCAAGACGGCCGACGGCGGTGTGAGCGTTGTGCTCGAAGATAAACACGTTGGCTTGACGGTGGCCGACGGGCCATGCGTTTACCGGGCTGTCCGGCTGGCGGAGGGGCGCCATGAGGAGCATACCCGGCTCCAGGAGGCCCGGCTGGAGCTGGAAGGCGAGCGGTTAACCGTCCGCGGCCGGCTGGCGGGGTTAGAGCTGGAGCACTCCTTTACCCTCCCGAAAGAGCGGGCCGTTATGGAAGAGCGGGTTGTGCTCAGGAACGGCGGCGCGGCAACGGTCGCCCTGGCGGAGTTTGAGGCCGGGCTGCGGCGGCAGGTGACGGATGCGGAGGGGCGGGCGCTTCCCGAACTGGTCGGCGACAGGTGGGTGGCAGTGCCCCTGAGAGTACGGGCCACCGATCCCAAGGGACACGTCAATGACTTTTCTGTTGCCGAACTGATTGCCCAGCCGGGCTACGAGCCGCGAATGGATGCGGACCTGCATTACTCGCAGGTTCCTTCGCGGCACCGGCGCTCGGAAGGCTGGGCGTGGACGCACGGCGCGCACACGCTGGGCATCTTTGCGTTCTGCCAGGAACACATGGTGTTCAGCGTAGTGAGCACAGAGAAAAACTCTGAGGGCGGTTTTGTCCGTTTCGGGGGCGCGTGCATGATTTCCGGCGAGCCGGCTGCTCTGACGCGGATCGGGCCGGGCGAGTCAGTGGACCTGGGCGTGGTGCGCTACCAGACCGTTCGCGGCGGCTACCGCGAGGCGATGTACGCCTACCGGACCATGCTGGATGAGAAAGGCTGCCGGTTCCCCAAGGGCTACAACCCGCCGGTACATTGGGAACAGCTCTATGACATGAACGGCGCGTGGGAGGACCGGCCGCGGCGGTATACACGGGAGATTGTCGAGAAGGAGGCGGCCAAGGGCGTCGCGTACAGTTGCGAAGCCCTCTACCTGGATCCCGGCTGGGACACCGATTTCGGGACTTTTCTCTGGGGCGAGAAGTGGCTGGGGCCGCGCAGGGAGTTTGTCGAAGACCTCAAATCGAAGTATGGGCTGAAGCTGGCTTTGCACTGCCCGTTGGCGACGTGGATGTCGCACGCCCTGACCTGGGGGCCGAAGGCGGCGGAGCGATGGCCGAAGGAAGCGGCGCGGAAGACGCCGGAGGTGGGTGAGGATGACGAGCGGTTTGTCAGGCTGCGCGTGCCGGCGTCGCGCGAGGAGCGGCTCAATCTCGCTTTAGCGCCGGCTGCGCGAGCGGAGGCGTCTTCGTTGTTGGCGGGTTATCCCATTCACCAGGTGGCGCACCTCAATGACGGCTGGGCCGGCAACAGCGCGAGCTGGATTGCGGGCGCGTTGCCGGCGTGGGCGCAGATTGATCTGGGCGCGGTGCGCCGGATCGGCGAGGTCCGCGTGGGCAACGATCGCAGCCGGCAACACGCCGACCGCCTGGCCACACATCTGCGGATTTTGGTCGCGACGGAATACGCCCCCGATTCGGCAGCGGCGAGTTGGCGCGTGGTGGCCGAGTACCGCGGCGAAGGGTTCCTGGAAGAGCAGTTGTTTCAGTTTTCGCCGGTGGAAGCCCGCTGGGTGCGGGTCGAGATTCTGGAGAGCCGGCAGGATCTGCCCCGGCTGGACGAGATAGAGGTCTACGAGGCCGAACCCGCACGGCCGGAGACGGTTGCGGCCTTCGAGAAAAGCGTTCGCCGGCGGGCAAACCCGTTCCCGCCGCCGGGCGGGCCACGGCTGTGCCTGGGCTCGCGGCAGTATCTCGATGAAGCCGAGAAGCGACTGCTGGCCAACTGCGCCGATGGCGCGGTGTTCCTCATGTATGACGGGAACTGGTGGAACGGCGGGTGCGCGGACCCGGACCACGGCCACCCGGTGCCCTACCGCATGGAGGACCATATCCGGGCCAACATCGATCTCGTGAAGCGGGTCCACGCGAAGTACCCCGACGTGCTCATCGAACTGCACGACCCGATTGCCGGCGGGACGACGGTGCGCTACGTGCCGGTGTATTACAAGTACGGCCTGCCCGGCAGCTACGATGAGAACTGGGGTTTCGAGCTGATGTGGGAGCCGATGGAAGATCTGCGGCAGGGCCGCGGGCGGTCGCTGTATTACTACAATCTCGGGTGCAACATCCCGCTGTACCTGCACATCAACCTCAGTAAAGACAATGAGCACTGCGTAGTCCTGTGGTGGTATGCGTCCACCTGCCGGCACCTCGGCATCGGCGGCACGCACGCGAACCCGGCCGTGGTCGCGGCGCAGAAGGAGGCGATGCGGACGTATCGAAAGCTCGATCGGTTCTATAAGCGAGGGGAGTTCTTCGGGATCAGCGAGGAGATTCACCTCCACGTCCTGCCGGAGGAGAACGCGTTTGTGGTGAATGCGTTCAACCTGTCGGATATGCCGCGGAAGATCAGTGGGGAGATCGAGTTGGAGGATATCGGGCTGGACCCGAAGGTGCGATACGCCGGATCAGAGGCGTGGGTAACGGTTGTAGATGGGCGGTTGCGAGTTGAGCTGGAGATGCCGGCATGGTCGGCACGGGTGGCGAAGGGGTGGTGAGGTGATGCGCCGGATTTCAGCAGCGTCCTGCAGCAACGGCTCCAATTCTGTCCCATGTTCGGCCGTCCATGTATCCCTTGGATTCACAGCGCTCACCTGTTATCCCAAGCTGTACGTCTAAGGTGGTGGAAACGCCACGATGTCAAGCACAGAACAGGAGCCAGTGGGTCCGCGGAGAACGGGCGTAGTATTCGCTTGTTCGCAGAGCCTGACGTTCCTCGGAATCGCTGATGAGGCAGGTTATCTGACAAAAGATCAGGCACTCGCACGGCACCTTGTGCAGGCGGAAAGAGGATTCAGTCGAAAGCAGGTCTCTCAGCACCGTCAGGACGTGCTGTCCCGCACGTTGCTGTATGGCGGGATCGATCTCCTGGTTCCGGACCACTTGATCACTATCGTCAACAACTCGCGGCTTATTGGAGAGGGCATAGACGTCCTCCGTGACCACCCCATCAGTCCGGTGTTTGCTTCCAGTGTAGAAGCAGCTTACAGGAAGTTGTATACGTTAGCGCGTCGCATTGAGGGCTTCCCAGAGTTCACTGGGGTCTTCAGTCTGGACGAGCGAGTTGGCAGGATAGCACGCTCCAGAAGACGGCAGGTTTTGACGGTTTTGGTCGAGGAGTACAATTTTTGGTCCAAACAGCTTTCGGCCGAATTGAATTGGATAACCGAGCTCGGTGGGGACATGTTTCGCGCGTTCTTCCCGGTCGTTTCACAGGAGGTCTTCCCATTCGCAGAAAACGACGAATGACGCGGTCCTTGCCGGGAGATTGATTTGGACGGCTCTCCGGCGATTCGCATGTCCACACGCCCTTACGTGGGGGGACATGTTCAAGTCACACCGCGTCGGCCACGCCCGCCCCGCCGGGGGCAGTATTCAGCGATCAGCGGTCAGCATTCAGCGATCAGCTATCGGCTGGCGGCCGGCAGCCGGGAAGGTGAAAGCCGATCGCTGAATGTCCCCTTTCACGCCCGATTCTTTTGCAACCTGGCGCGCTTCAAGCGCCCCCCACGCTCCATCTCTCTATCTCTCTATCTCTCCATCTCTCCCACCCCTTGCCCCATCC
>JAAXZI010000109.1 GCA_012719955.1 Phycisphaerae bacterium
GATTTAGAGACTTTGAGACGATCTTGGCCCCCGAAACGGCGTTTTCGGGCGCGACCTCGTCACGTGGTCGGGTGTTGCGGGGTAGCCGCGGAATCGCGAAACCCCTTTGTTTACTGGCCAAAACGCACAAGGCCCGCTGCCAGTGTGCAGCGGGCCTTGTTTGATCGAGAGACAGCCCGAGCAGGCTGTCCAAATGGAGGCGGCGGGAATCGAACCCGCGTCCCGTGACACTTCGGAAGAGGCTTCTACGTGCGTAGCCGTCTGGTTTGATCTCGGCCGCCAGGCGCCCAGCGGCAGGCTCCCGTCGGTCCAGCGTCGTGAAAATCTCGCCCGCGCGTCACGCCGCCAACCCGCACGAGCCAGCCTGCTGTTTGCGCCTCACCGATCAGCAGGCGTCGTCGGTGAGACGGGTGGCCTATTTAGGCCGCCATGCGCAACGGTTGAACGTTGGCAGTTAAAGTTTCGCCAGGTGTTTTACCAGGCCTCCTGACAACCTGGACACGCCACCTCAACCTCAACTTGCCCGGTCGAGCCCAATCGCCCCCGGATCACAACCATTATAGTCCGCTCTTGCAGTCGGCCCAAGAGTCTTGTCGGCCCGACGCCATCGCATCTTGACGGCTACGGCAAGGGCCGGTAGGCTGCGGGCTTCCTCTTGAGGTGCGATATGTGCTTATATGCTATGGACTTGTGGATTACCCCCATCCGCTCCATGCGCTCCCGGCGATGGGGCGGGGCGGCGCTGGCGGGGTTGCTGCTGACGGTTGTCGGGGCAGCATGCACAGACCCGAACCCGCCACTCGGAACGCCCGTTGAGCAGGCCTGGGAGTCGCCGGCGGCCCGCGAACCGGCCGTCTCTGCCGTGCCGCCCGAGCCGGCCACGGCTCCGGAGGATGAGGCGACCACACCCGCCGAGCCGGTCGAACCAGTGATGGCCGTCGTTAACGGCCGGCCCTTGAGCCGCAACCAACTGGTTGATCTGCTCATCGAGAGCCACGGGCTGGGGTTGCTTGAGCAGATGATCCTGCTGACCGCCGCGAAGGGTCGGGCGACCGAAATGGGGCTGAATGTCACGCCGGCCGACGTGAAGGCCGCCCACGAAGACGCCCTCCGGCGGATCTCCCAGCCGATGGGGGGGGAGGGCGTGCCGCTGGACCGCCCCGTGGCCGAACGGCTGCTGCGCGAGTTTCTCCAGGCCAAGAACATTTCCCAAGCCGAGTGGAACCTGCGCATGGAGCAGCAGGCCTGGGTGCGCAAGATCGCCGAGGCCGAGGTCGAGCAGATCGTCATCAACGAACGCATGCTGCGCGAGGAATATGGCCGGGCCTACGGCGAGCGGGTGCAGATTCGCCACATCCAGGTCTCCAGCCTGGCGGCCGTCGAGCGGGTGCGCAGCGCGCTCCAGCGGAAGGGCGATTTTGCGGCCGTGGCCCGTGAGATGAGCGAAAACCAGATTACCGCCGCCAACGGTGGGTTGCTGGAACCCTTCACTTATAACGAGAGCGACGTGCCGCCCCTCATTCGCGAGGCGGCCTTCCGCATGAAACCGGGAGAGATCTCGCCGACCGTGCAGCAGGAGAACTGGTACCACATCCTCAAGTGCGAACGGCGCTTTCCGGCCAGCGGAGTCAGTTTCGAAAATGTGGATCGCGAGGTGCTCAAAAGTCGTCTCAAGGATCGTCTGATCCGCCAGCGCCAGGAGACGCTCGAAGAGGAACTGTTCCGCTCGGCGAACGTGGATATCCGCAATGGGACGCTGCGGAAGCAGTTCAAGGAGAAGCACCAGAGGTGAGGGACGAGGGGCGAGGGATGAGGGATGAGGGGGGAGAGGAACGGGTTGTGCGCAGGTAGGCCTGGTGGTATGGGCGGCTTTGGGCTTGCTTTCCGTGGGTGTGCCTGCGAGGTAGCATGGAGCCGTGCACTGGTTTTGACGAGTGACCATGAAGGAGCGACCTGTCATGAAGTCAGCAGATCATCTCAGTCGAAGAAGCTTCGTCAAGCGCGTGGGACTGGCCACTTCCGCATCCTGGCTTGCAGCCTCTCGGCTCACCGTCGGTCAGGCCGCTCCGGAAACCCAACCCGGGGCCCACAGAATCACGACCTGCAACATCCGGCTGCCGCTGGCGGCCGATGACCAGGAGGGGAACGGTTGGGAGGCGCGCAAGGAGATGTGCTTGGACATCATTGCCGGTCGCCGGCCGGATGTCATCTGCCTCCAGGAATGCTACGGCACGCAGTTGGATTACTTCAAAAGCCGCCTACCCGGCTTCGAAGCATACGGCATGGCCAATCCGGGGCCCGTCTTCAATCCGCTCAATACCATCCTCTTCTCCCGCTCGCGTTACACGATGATTTCCGCCGGGGGGTTCTGGTTGTCGCAGACGCCGCACATTGCGGGGACGAAATCATGGGACTCGTCCCACAGCCGGTTCGTGAATTGGGTGGATCTCAAGGTCCGTCAGTCGGGACAGGTCTTCCGCGTCTGGAACACGCACCTGGATCACATCGGCCATGTGGCCCGCGAAGAGCAGGCCAGGATGATCACCGAGGCCGCCCGTGCATTCCCCGAGGGCCTGCCGCAGATCCTGACCGGCGATATGAACGCCAACCCCACCCACCCGGCCATCAAGCTGCTGAAGCGGGAGGGGTGGATCGATCTGTATGGGCTCGTTCACGGGCAGGAGGGACCGGCGTTCACCTTCCACGCTTTCTGGGGGCCGGAGTACGATACGAAGGCCGCCCCGGGAAGAGTCCGGGGCCAGATCGACTGGATTTTCGGCCGGGGGCCAGTGAAGGCTCTGGCGGCCGAGGTCGTCCGCGACGGCCGTAACGGCCGGTATCCCAGCGACCACTACTTCATATCGGCCGACGTGGCGATCTGACGCCGGGTATGTACAGTTGCGGGTGTAGCGGCCGGGCTCTGTACCGGCCGTTTCCAGATCGTATCCGCTGCAACGGCCAGCCTCCGTACCGGCTGTTGCCGGGCGGGCTTTCGATCACTTGGGCAAAGGGCGGCCCAAGCTGACACTCCTTGTCTCCCTGTGCCCTCGCTCGCGCTTCGGGCTCCATCAGTCCCTCGCTCGCGCTTCGGGCTCCATCAGTCCCTCGCTCGCGCTTCGGGCTCCACCAGTCCCTCGCTCGCGCTTCGGGCTCCATCAGCCCTCGCTTGCGCTTCGGGCTCGTGCGCTTCGGGCCCATGCGTTTTGGGCTTCATCGGCCGTCGCCGTTTTTGTCACGGGCCCCTTGGCGGCCGGGCCAGTTTTGCTGTCGCCTCACTCCGCACAGTTCGGGTCGGCGGGCACGCCCTCGCGAGTCATGCACTTCCGAAAACCGGCGAGATCCAACGCATCGACCCTGCCGTCCTCGTTGAAGTGGGCTTTCACGCATTCAAGAGCGGTTTGCTGGGCGTTGCCGCTCAGACAGGCCTGGAAGTGGCCGAAATCGTCCTGATCCACGTCTCGATCCCCGTCGAAGTCGCCTGGAATTGGTGGCGGACCGGTCACCACGGTCAGGGCTGCCAGGCTCGAGGTGACGCTGCCCCCGGGGTTGCTGACCACGCAGCGGTAATTCCCCGCGTCCTCGAGGGCCACGTTTGCGATCGTCAAGGTGGAAGTGGTGGTGCCGAAGTAATGGCCGTTGTCGCTCAGGTCATAGCCGTTGCGCTGCCATTGGAAGCTCAAAGGTTCGTGGCCGGTCGCGGTTACGTTGAAGGATGCATTTTGACCTTCCTCAACGGTTTGCGGCAGGGGTTGCTGCGTGATCGTCGGTGGATCCACGGGCGGTTGCTCGAACATGTCGAACTGGACCGTGAACGGCCCGGCGCTATCGACGACGGCAAGGGCCAAATGTTCCAAAACTCCCTTGTTGTTGGCGGCGTCGAGAACGCCATTTCCGGTAAACGGCTGCACGCTCTCGGCGGGCAAGTCGAAGGTGATGGTCTGCCACTGGCCGGATTCGTAGTTGATCAGACGGCCCTGGGGGGTGCCGCTTATCGTCGTGGTCGCGCCCACCCATTCCATGGGGCCGCTGGTTCCTCCATTGGCGCCGATGGGCAGGTCCAGCCCGGTTTCACGAATGCCCAGACACAAGCGCAGCGAACCCGGCGTGAGCAGACGCATACGGAAGCGTAATCGGCGGGTCAGATCCAATGTGGGATTGCCGACCCGGGCCAGATCATGCGTGGTGAGTCGCAGCCAACGGTTTGGGGCGGTGTCAATAAAGGCCCATTCGACCTGGCACACTTTCGTGCCGCCGAATGCGGACTCTGTCACCACCTTGGAGACGTTGGGGGAAGCGGCGAGGTGGTCGTCGGTGGTTCCCGAGTAACTGGGTTGGCAGAACATAACTTGCGTGCCATCGGAGTAACCCTCGAAATCGGTGATGAGATCGGGTTGGGGCGGTCCGACGGCGGGGCCGACCTTCACGTCATCCACGAGGGTCGTGGCTCCGCTGCTGCTGGCCCGATAGTTGTAAATAAACGCTCGCCCTTTGGCCAGCGACGCGTCCGTGATAGGAGTCTCCGTCTTCAACTCCTCATCGATCCAGACGTTCAAATCTCCGCCGATTACGGAAAGCGTGAGCTTGTGCCAGCCGGATACGTCAGGGTAGGGCCAGTCGGCCAGCACGGTTTCGACGCCGTTCTGGTGTTTGATCAGAACGCAGTGACCGTTGGCGGCGATGGTGTCGTTGCGCACGAAGGCAAGGGCGTAGTAACTGCGGTCGGCCGAGGAATACAGCAACCGCCCGCGCAGGCCGATTCCGAAGCGGTTCTTCACGGATGTGCTGCTGTTATAGTAGACCTGCGCCTCGATACTGCAGTTGCGCAGTGACTCGTTGCAGAGCATGGGGTACGCGTACTGATAGCCGCTGGTGTCGGCCACCTCGAAGACGTAGCCGTCGCCGCTGGGGTTGCCCGGGGCGGCCTTCAGACCGCAACGGGTCTCGAAGTTCCACGGGGCGATCCAGTTCAAATCGGGGCCGGCCGCGGAAAACGAGTCGGTCCAGGGCATCGGAATGGCCGGCTTGTCCATCTGATACCCGTCCAGCACCGTGCCATCCGACGTCTTGATGCACCTTCCGAGCAGGCGGTTCGGCGTGACGTCTAGCCGTGTAAAGCAGTAGATCTGGTTGGCGAAGGCCTGAACATAAGACTGGCTGTCATCGCCTGTCTTGCTGGACCACGGCTGTCCGCCGGTGCCCTGGTCGATATAGGTAACGCCGTTGACTACATTTCGTTCATAGTGGTGATAATGCCCGTGAAGATAGAGATCGACCCCGTACTGCTGAAACACGGGCACGAGATGAGTTCTCATGGAGGAGCTGCCGTGCGACGCGCCGTCCTCGCTGATGTAGGGACCATCGTGGCCGTACACGATCTTCCACGGTTTGGTGCTGGCGGCCAGATCGTTTTTCAGCCAGTTATTCTGTGCGGAACCCGTCGTGTACGATGACCAGAACGTGTCCAATACAGCGAAGTGCACGGGGCCCTTGTCGAACGAGTAGTAGAACTCGGTGCCCGAGTTGGCCGTCGGCAGCGACCAGTTGGCCAGATACCTGGTGGGATACACGAAGGTGGCGGTCTCGTCGTAAAGTTCGTGGTTGCCGATCGCCGGGTACATGCAGATCTGCTTCAGGAAGTTGGCGGCCGGCGAGAAGAAGTGCGTCCGCCAGTAATCGGTGATGTTATCCTCTCCACGGCCGGCCAAATCCCCCACTGTGATGCAGAAGCCGTTGGGGACCTGTGAGAGCATGGCGTTGTACGTGGCCGTGCAGTTGGACGGCGCGCTGCTGGAATCGCCCACGAAACTGAAGGAGATAGTCGAGGCCCCATCCGGAGGAGCCGTGCGGAAGGTGGCGTCGCCACTCACGACACTGTCGCCGCAGCGAACCCTGTAATGATAGAGAGTGTCTGGAGACAGGCCGGTAATCGCAATTTCATGGCGTACGCCGGCCCCGGCCTCCTGAGTCACGTTCCCGTAGGCCGTGGTCAGGCCCCATTCCACCTGCCCTGTGCAGGCGGTGTCCGTGACCCAGACGACAGTCATCGAGCTGGACGTCTGAAGTTGAAGGTAAGGTCCGCGCGTGATGGCAACCGCAAATGCCTGCGGTGCTACTCCCAACAGCAGAAAGAGTCCCATAATTGGGCCGACAGCATTTCTGGTCATTTAAGCACCTCCGCGAATTCGATGCTGTTGGATGGGACGCAATGTTTAAGGTTCCATTGCGCAGAATGTAGTGTATCAAAATGCGTAGGTGGCCGCAAGTTGGAATGTGGACGCGCGGGCGCCGGCGGGTCCGTGCCAGCCTCGGTGGAGCGGAGAAGCACACCGAGGGCTTAGGCCCTTGGCTACAAACTTGGGCTTATGCCCTCGGCGGTTAACTTTGGCCCTTCCATGGCCTTATGCGAACGCGCCTCCTGCGTCATGCAAGAAGGTTATGGGGCTCGGGGCTCAGATACGGCGGGCAGGATGCCCGCCCTCCCTCATTTCAACAGCCATTCCCGCGAAATGGCCACGACTTTCAGACGGTTCAATCCGCCCACCTTCTCGTCGCCGGCGCAATAACTGAGGATGAGCCGGTCGCCTACGAAGGTCATGGAGGTGTAGCAGTACCAGCCCCGGGGATCGCCTTCGATGACCCGGCTGGGGCTCCAGGTTCGGCCCTCGTCCTTGCTGATGGCCAGGCACAGCGGCGTCCGTTTCTTTTCGGGAAAGGCGTGCCAGCCGGAGTGGGCGTTCCAGACGCAAACCAGGTCGCCGGTCCAGGGGATGCGGCCGATGGTGGCGGGGCTCAGTGGCGAGGCCAGCGGCCCGGGCCGGGGCGTCGTCCAATGCTCGCCGCCGTCCTCGGAGAAGCACTGGTACTGGCTGCCCGCATCCGTGCGGATGTACATAAACAACCGGCCGTCCTTGAGCTCCACCACGCCCGGCTCCTGGTAAATGACTTTGGGACGTTCCGCGCCGCCGACCACCGATTGGTCGGCCCGCCAGGTCCGACCTTCATCGTCCGAGAGATAGACGCAGGGGTCGGCGTGGGGACTATGCGCTTTCTTTGTACCCTCGATGGGTGGGTGCAGGGCGGCCGGTGCGACCAGGCGGCCGCTGGAAAGCTGGATCACGCGATCATTATTGACCACGTTGTATCCGTCACGGACGGTCACCTGGACAGGTTCGCTGAGGGTTTCGAACTCATCGGAGGAGCGCCGCACGTAAAGCTGGAGATCGTGCATATCGTTCTTGCGCAGGTAGAACAGCAGCAGGTCGCCGCTCTTGAGTCGAAGGATGCTGACGGACATGACATTCATTCGGCCCTCGTTTTTCACGAGGACACGATCAGCGGTCCACGTCTTGCCGCCATCGGCGGAGAACCGGGCGACGAGATCGGCGGTGGCGTGATCGCTGGTGCCGCCGCTGAAACGGGTGTAGACCAGGCACAAGCGCCCGTCCTTGAGTTCAACAATGTCGCCTTCGGAGTTGCGGGGATACTCCGGGGTAGGCTCAATGGTCAGCAGAGTCTCAATGCCCTTCGCGGCAGGTTGCGCCGGGTCGGCCAGGGTCGAGGAGTTCGCAAGCATCACGATCATTCCAATGCAGGCAAGTTGGCGAGGCACGATCTCATCTCCGGAACGGGAAGCGTCCACGCACTCAACAGAAGCGTGTGAGCAGGCATTGTACCGCAGAGTACGGCAGTTGGAAACGCAGAGCGGGATGCGTGCGAAGCTCGGCGCATGACCGCCTCTGCACCGTGTTCGTCGCCAGGCAGAATGCCGCTACGAGGCGTGCCGCGCAAGGCGGTGGGGGATAGGGCTGAATTGATCGGCCTGATTAGAATGCCGCAGCGCCAGCCTCGGCCACGGCCTGGTCCTGCTCGCCCGTGCCGCCGCTCACTCCGATCGCACCGACCACCTTGCCGTCGCGCTTAAGTGGGATGCCGCCGGCAAAGATCATGATCTTGCCGTCGTTGGAGGCGTGAATGCCGAAAAACTGGCCGCCCGGCCCCGCGTGCGCGCCCAGGTCCCGGGTGGAGATGTCAAAGGCCCGGGCCGTGTAAGCCTTCTTGATCGAAATATCGATGCTGCCCAGCCACGCGCCGTCCATGCGGACGTGCGCTACCAAATTGCCGCCCTCATCGACGACGGCGATGTTCATGGGTTGGCCGATGGCCTGGGCTTTCTTTTCCGCGGCCGCGATGATCCGGCGGGCATCTTCAAGACGGACCATAAAAGGCTCCTTGAGTCACCCCCCGTAAATCATAGCCGCGCCTGCGGGAAGTCAAGCATCTTGCGGCGACTCGCCCTCCTCCGGGGGCCTGGCCTGGTATCCTTGTTCGAATTCGGCCTGGCAGACCGGGCAGTAATCGTGCGTCGAAAAGTGCTGAACCCACTGGGTCCCGCGCAGCTCGGGGTAGGCCTTGTCCTCCTTGCAGACCTGCTCGACCAGCAGCCGGTAAGCCTCCTTGGCCGTGAAGTGCTCGCACATGTCCAGGGAGATGCCCAGCAAAGCAAGCTGGGCCAGCAGGGACTTGAGGGCGACTTCCGCTCCGGCCTCGTCGAGCGAATCGGGAGAGGGCGTCTTGACCACATCATCAAACAAGGTGCCGATCGGCTCGCCTTCGCCTTTGGCGATGAGGTTGTCCATCAGCTCCAGTTCGTGGATCAGATCATCTGTCTCGGTGTCACGGCCGCAGGCCCGATCCAGCTCGCGCGCCTGGGCATCGAGCTCTTCCTGCAACTCTTTGGAAATCGGGCTCCAGGATTCGTCGCAGCCGTCGCAGGAATCCTCGTCTTCACACTCTTCCAAAGAAGCGGAGTCGAAAAGATCGAACTCGTCGGAGTCCTCGGAATCGGAATCCTCGAAAGCCGCGACGAAATCTTCATCCCCGTCGGGCGTGGGCATGTCGAAAGCTTCCGCGGATGCCGGATCGGCCGGGCCGGCGTTTGCCCTCGACGGCTCGGCATCCGTTTCAACGAACTCCATCTCCGGGTCCACCAGTTCGACCAGCACTCGCCCGTTCTGGCTGTACCATTCCAGGGTCAGGCAGGGCTTCCACACAAAAGGCGGCGGCTCGTCGAGCTTGCAACGGCGGTACAACTCTGCCGGCGGGCAGTCGCTGACTTTGACCCGGCGGGCGGCGGTCATGACTCCTGTGGGGCCGATCTGCTGCCAGGCCACCCCCGAAAGGTCGGGCGCTTCCGGCGCCGTGCCGTCCTCCGGGAAAGGCCCGAACTCGCTTTCATCCTCTTCATAGCCGCGCAACTTGAAGCGGAGATGCTTGCCGGCCAGGTCAGGGGCCGGATTGCCCGTCAGGTTCAGGATCATCAGCCGTTCGACTCCCCGAAGGTTCAGAAAGCCATGGACGGAATTCTTCCGTGTGCAGATAATTTCCCCGCCGACCACCCAGTCGCTGATTCTCAATGCCATCGGCCGCGCCTTATTCCAGAAAACAATACGAATCACATTGTAGCCGAAGGGGAAGCGGGCGGGAATAGCAAGCCGCTTCCGGTCCAATCCCAGGGACTGTGACGTCCAGCCGGCCGGGCCGTTTCCGCATTCACTTGCGGCGGTTCAGCTCAGGGTTCCGTGCCGAAGCAGAAGGATCACCTGGACAGGGCATTGAGCTTCCGTTCATCAGCTTCGCGAGGTGGATCGTGTCGAGGTGCAGGCTGGCGCGGTGGTGTTGAATCGACCGATAGTTATGCCAAAATGCAGTGTGAGAGCGGATAAGGATGCCTGGAGGTTCTGGGGTGACGATGTTTCGATATCATCGCCATCGTGGCCTGTTGGTTGCATTGCTTTGCCTGCTGGGCGGCCTTCCCGGCGGGTGCGCTTGGGTCCACTGGGAATTTGACCACCAGGCCGGCCTGCGGAAGGCGGTCAAGAACCGTCAGCGGGCGTTGATCCTCTTCACACGCGGGTTCGATACCGGCGCCAACCAGATGGACCGCGAGGTTTTTTCCGACCCGGACGTGCAGCACTTGATGCGGTATTTCGTGCCCATCCGAGTGGATGCCGGACTCAATCCGCGTCTCGTGGAGCAGTTCGGGGTCAAGGGCACGCCCGCGTTCGTGGTGGTCCGGCCGGACCTCACCGTGGCCGACGTGCAGGAGGGGAAGATGACGGCCGAGCAGTTCAGGCATTTTCTGATTAAGAACAGTCTCCATTAGCTGCAAAGATTGACCCGATGTGCGGGGCTCCCTAAGATCGGAGATTGCTCAACAGGTTGGGTGCCGGTTTGCGCGTCAAGATCTGTGGAATAACGAACGTGGTCGATGGCCTGGCGGCGGCGGAAGCCGGAGCCGACGCCATTGGCCTGAATTTTGTCGGCGGCCCGAGACGCATTGAGCCGGCGGTTGCGCGAGACATCCTGCGGGCCTTGCCCGCGATGGTGATGCCGGTGGCCCTGGTACGGGTAGGGCCGGCCGGGCTGTCGCCTGAACTGCTGGAGTTGTTTGCGGCGTATCGCGTTTCGCATCTCCAGGTGTATGGGTGGGACCAGGCCGACGAGACGTCGGTCCCGCAAGGCGCGACAGATGGTGGATTGGCCGGGCTGATCGCCGCCGGGTTTCGGGTGATGCCCGCCCTGACGGTAAAAGATATGGCCTTCGCGGAGCGGTTAGCCGCCTGGGGCGCGGCGCCGGCGGAGCGCCAGCCGTGCGCGGTGGTGCTGGATGCTTACGATCCAGCCCGCGAGGGGGGCACCGGACGACGGTTTGAGTGGGAGTGGGTGGTGCGGGCTCGCGAGGGGGGCCGTGTTGCATGGCCGCCCATTTTCCTGGCAGGGGGCCTTCATCCCGGCAACGTCGGGAGGGCGATTGGCGTCGTCCGGCCCTATGGCGTAGATGTATCTTCAGGTGTGGAGATTGATGGCGTTCCGGGCAGAAAAGATCGGGCCAAGATGATGGCTTTTGTTCGGAACGCCCGAGCGGCGGCGAATGCTTTTTGACGCGAGAGGACATGATGGCAATGGGTAAACAACGATGGCTGGCAGCCTGGGCGCTGCTGTTGTGCGGTGCGGTGGTTGAGGCGCAGAATGCGGGTTCACCAGGCGAAAAGCCTCCGGCCGAAGGGTTCAAATCATTCGCCGCGATTCAACGTCATTTCGACCAGCGACTGGAAAAGGCCCAGCAGGCAGTCCAGAAGGAGCGCCTGGCGGCGTTGGAAAAGTTCCTGCCCCAGGCCCCCGAGGCCGAGCGCGAGATCGTTCTCGCCACCATGGTCGAACTGGCCGCCTCCCTTGATCTGTATGACCAGGTGATCGCGCTCTCTGAACGGTTCGTCAAAACGCATCCGAAGAGCAGTGAGGCGGGAACGGTCCGCAAGCTGCGCTTGACCGCCCTGGGCCGAAAGGATCGATTGCCCGAGGCCTTCAAGGAGTGGCAGGCGTTTCTCGACGAAGGCAGCATAGAGCGGCTTGGCGAAGTGTTGGAATCCGGCATTCTGCTCGCGGAGGCGTACCTCAACGCCGGCGACGTCAAAGCCGCACGCTCTGTTTATGAGGCCATTCGCGACAAACTGCCGCAGGCCATCCCCGACGAGCAGCGCCAGATATTCTCGCAGCAGCTCATGCAAAACGTCCTCGCCTCGCGTATGGAGAGCCTCGAATGGATTGGCCGGACTCCGCTGCCCATCGAGGGCAAAGACCTCGCCGGAAAGCCGGTGGACCTGGCCCAATACCGAGGCAAAGTCCTGCTGCTGGACTTCTGGGCCACGTGGTGCGGCCCCTGCGTCAGCTCACTTCCGCACCTCAAGCAGGTCTATGAGAAGTATCACGATCGCGGGTTTGACATCCTCGCCATCAGTCTGGATATGGATGCCCAGCAGCTTAAGCAATTCATAGAGCAGGAACGGCTGCCCTGGCGGCAGGTATGGGACAACCAGGGGCTGCCCAACGCGCAAAACCCGTTTGGAGGCCCCAATACGCGCAGATACAATCTGACCGGGATTCCGGCGACATTCCTGATCGATCGTGACGGCAAAATCGTGCGGACGACGCTCACGGCAAGTTCGCTGGAGGAGGCGGTGGTGCGGGCGCTGGCCCGGCCGGCGAGTCGACCTGAAAGCGGGCCGGGCGGGCACGAACAGACCCGGCCTGTTACGCAACCATGACAGGAGTTGGCCATGGCGTGCCAAGGCGGTCTTGGTTCAATCAGGCCCGCGAGGGGGCGGCACAACGCCGATGTGAGATTCGCCGGCCCACTCGCGCGGTGGAGTTACATGGCCCTGGCGCTGCTGGCAACGGTGGGGGGATGTTTCCGGCCTGCCCCACCCAAGCTGAACCTGGAAAAGCCCCAACCGCCCGCTCCCACGCTGGACCTGAAGTCCTATCTTGAGGCGTCCCGTTACGGGGAATGGGTCTATGAGCGCACCGAGCTGAAGTCCGACGGTGAGCAGGCCCCCGTTCGCTACGTTCGGGTCAACACTGAGAATCGCTTCAGCGAGGGTCGCCTGTCCGGTCGCCCCTTGCCGCCCCTGGAGCGATATCTGCATCCCGGAGAAGCCCCTCAGCCAACCACCCAGCCGGCGCCTGCGCCACCCCCGCTGTCGGCCCGGGAATCGCCGCACTTCTTTGAGCTGGCTGAACCGATGTCCGTCATTCCGTTGGAATTGACGGGGGCGGGGCCGGTTTCGAACACCACCGCCCTGCGCTATTACGGCCGTCGCGGCCGGCTCGAAATGACCGGCACGCTCACGCGCACCGTGCGGCTGGAAGGTACCCAGGATGTCGAGGTTCCGGCGGGCCGCTTCACGAATTGCCTCCGGCTGCGGGTTGAGCTGCGCATCCAGTTCCCGCTGGGGCCCACCATCGACTGGAACAGCTACGTGTGGCTCTCGCACGAGGCGGGGGAAGTGCGCAGAATTGACGAGTTCTCAGGGAAGCTGTGGATCTTCGGTTTCGGCAGCGCTCATGAGTATCAACTGATCTCGTATTCGCGCGCCCAGCCACCTGTCGGGGCAGCCCCCGACCCGGCGCCTCGGTGGCAACGCGGGCTGATCACGCTTGACCGCCCGGTACCGCGGCCGCGGATCAGCGGGATGATCGTGGACTATGTGGCGCCTCAATCGACGGAATAGGGTCAAGTCCCCATCCCGGTGGGGCGGCTCTGCACCTGACGCGGCTGAGCGGCCGGTCTATCATTACCCTCATGGCTGACCCTGGGATAGCGCTCTTCGGAGGTAGCTTTAACCCGATCCACCACGGGCACCTGATTATTGCGCGAGCCGTGGCCGAACGGCTGGGCGTGTCGCGCATGGTGCTTGTTCCCTCGGCGCTGCCGCCGCACAAGCGAGCTTCGGAACTGGCCTCGGCCATGGATCGCCTCGAAATGGCTCGGCTGGCGGTCGCGGATGAGGTCGGCCTTGACGTGAGCGACGTGGAGGTCTACCGTGAAGGCCCCAGTTACACTTTTTTGACGGTTGAGCATTACCGCAGACTGCTGGGCCCGGACGTGCCCCTGTACTGGGTCATCGGCGGAGACACGTTGCCGGAACTGCACACCTGGTATCGCATCTCCGAGCTCGTCGAACAATGTCGGATCGTGACCGCGGTCCGGCCGGGATATGAAGAGTTGGATTTATCACCGCTGGGACGGGTTCTCTCGGCCGGGCAGATCGACCGGTTGCGGGAAGGGATCCTGCCCACGCCACTGATCGACATTTCCGCCACGCAGATCCGTCGGCGGATAGGCGAAGGGCGGTCCATCCGCTACCTGGTTCCCGAGGCGGTGCGTGAATACATCGAAAGTCGCGGGCTGTACCGGGAGTTGCCGGCAGCGGCGGGCGCGAAGAGCCGCCCGACCCATTGACCTCGAACCTGACTGGATGGAGCCTGAGCAGATGACATCAGACATTTCACGCCGGAGGATCATTCAGACGATTGGCGCAGCCGCGGCCTGGGGCAGCGGCCTGGCTGGCACGGCAACTGTCCTGGCCGGTGATACCCGGCCGGAAAAGCCCAAGCGCGTGCTGCGAATTGCCCACCTCTCGGATATTCACATTCAGCCGGAGCGCAACGCAGCCAAGGGCCTGACCGCATGCCTGCATCATGTGCAGGGGCACAAAGATCGCCCGGACATGATCCTGACCGGCGGCGACCTGGTGATGGACTCCCTGGGAGCGGATGAGGCCCGTACCCGCGCGCAGTGGGATCTTTTCCGCAGCGTCATGCGGGCCGAGTGCAGCCTGGCCGTGGAGCATTGCCTCGGCAATCACGATGTCTGGGGCCTTGACCGGAAGGCCAGCCGGACAACGGGCAACGAGCCGTTGTATGGGAAAAAGTGGGCGATGGAGGTGCTGGGCCTGGAGCGGCCGTACCGTGCGTTTAGCCGCGCGGGGTGGCGTTTCATCGTGCTGGACAGCACCTTCCCGAAAGGGTCGGGCTACATCGGGCGGCTGGACGAAACGCAGTTCGAGTGGCTTCAGGACGAACTGGCCCGGACGGACGCGAAAACGCCCGTGCTGGTCGTGTCGCACATCCCCATCCTGGCGGCGGCGGCGTTTCTGGACGGCAATCGCGAAGAGAGCGGCGACTGGCAGGTGCCGGCCGCCTGGATGCACATCGACCTTCGGCGGATCAAGGATCTGTTCGCCCGGCATCCGAACGTGAAGGTATGCCTCAGCGGCCATCTGCACCTGGTGGATCGCGTGGACTACTGTGGTGTGACCTACCTGTGCGACGGAGCCGTCTGTGCCGCGTGGTGGAACGGGCCCTACCAGGAATGCGAACCCGGGTATGCGCTGGTGGATCTTTACGCCGACGGGACCTTCGAGCGCCAGTACGTTACCTTTGGATGGAAGCCCGCGAAGGTGTAACCGACTCCCGGCCACGGGTCAGGTGACTGCCAGGCGATAACGTCCCACCCGCGGCAGGGGGTTCTACTCGGCGGGCTGTACCTCTACCCGCCTCTCAGCTTCCTGCACGTCCGCGGCGGTGAATACCGCCGGCAGTTCGCTCATGGCCGACGCGGCCGCGACCGCCAGGGCCTTGCGGAAGGCTGTTTCCAGGTTGCTGCCGGGCGCGAGGATGCCGGCCAGGAAGCCGGCCATGAAGGCGTCGCCGCAACCCACGGTGCTGTGGATGCGCTCGGCGGGAAGGGTGGCCCGGCCATAGAGTGCTTTGCCCTCCGCCAGGCAATAGGCCCCTTGCTCGCCGAGCGTGACGATGACCAGCGGAATGCAGGTGTTCAGCTCGCGGGCGGCGTCCAGGATGGCCGCTTCGCCGCGCAGCTCCCGGCCGGCCAACTCGGTCAACTCCAGCAGGTTGGGTTTGATCAGCCAGACGGGACGTTGGGCTGCCGCGCACAGCGCTTGTCGCGATGTGTCGATGGCCACGCGGGCGCCCCGGCCCATGCATAAATCGACAATCTCGCCAAATTGCTCCGGCGAGATGCCCGGTGGGGTAGAGCCGGAAAAGACCATCACGGCGCCCGGATGGGCCAGGATCGACAGATCATGACGCAGCCGGTCCAGGTCCGCCTCCGTGACCGTCGGGCCGATGTCGCGGATATGCGTCTCGATGCGGCGCTTGGGATCGAGGATGGTGATGTTCTCGCGCGTCGGGAGATCAATGGGGATAAAACGCGGCGTCACGTCGTGCTGGCGGGCAACGGACTCGAAGAAATCAACCGCATCGCGGCCCATCCAGCCGGCCGCGGTGTTGCTCATGCCCAGCAGTCCGAGCGCGCGCGAGACATTGAAGGCCTTTCCCGACGCCGTGCGCGAACGCATCCGCCCCGGGAGGTGCCCGCCGATGCGGAATCCGGGCACCTCCATCACGCGGTCGATCGTGGGATTGAGAGTCACAGTCACAACTTCGAACAGCGGCGTTGTCATCCCAAAGATATCGTGCAGGACGTAAGGAAAGAGAGACCGTCAGACGAAGGATAGCGTACGAGGCGGCGTCCTGCGCCTCATCCCCACGACTGCATCCTTCACCCGTAACCTGTGGAGCACCCCCGCGGCAGTCCTTCGAAGCGGGGTGTTCCTCTTGCACTACAGCGCAAAGCGGGCCATTTTCTGCAGCGGCCGGGCTCCGTACCGGCCGCTTTACGGGCAAGACGGCCGGTACGGAGCCCGGCCGCTA
>JAAXZI010000110.1 GCA_012719955.1 Phycisphaerae bacterium
GTACCGGCGAAGCGCCTCCCCATGCACTGGCGAGACACCGGCGCCACACTGACCCCTGAACCCTGACTACTGCCCCCTCACTCCTGAACGCTGCACCCTGAACCCTCACTCCTTCACTTCCCACCCTGCCGCCCATTGAGCGCCGCGCAGCAGCGTCCGTTTGAACATCTCCTGCTGGCAGGCCTTGGCGTCATGGCCCAGCGCGGAATAGAAGACCCGGCCCTTGCCCCAATCCTTTGTCCACAACACCGGCCAGGGCTTGCCCTTGTGCAGGGCGTTGGCCAGAACCTTCACGCGCGGGTCGTAGTCGGTAAGGTACTGCTCGTCGGTGATGAGAAACTCGTCCAGGCCGGCGGTGATGGGCGACTTCTCTTCCGTGATGCTCACCTGGTACTGCCGGTAGGCCGGATGGCTGATGAAGTAGCCGCCTACGAACGCGCGGTAGTCCGGGTCGCCGCGGAACGAATCGGCCCCTGAATGGAAGGTGGCAAAACCCTTCCCACCGGCCACAAAGTTCATCAGCCCGCGCTTCTGCTCCTCGGTGATGGTACCCAGCGTCCAGTAGAAGACCACCAGGTCGAACGATTCGAGTCGGTCGGCCTTCAGGGCATCCAGATCATTATTTACGCGGGTCACGTCGAACTTGCCGGAGGTCTTGAGCTGGGCCTCGACCACGTCGCCGACGCCCTTCCAGTCGTGGATTTCCCCGCCGACCAGCAGGAGGGTCTTGATCGGCTTGGCCTGGCCTGCCGCCGGGGCGTCCTGCCCGGTGGCCTGGGCCTGGGCCGTACCCACCAGCCGACTGGCCGCATGGGCCGTAAACAGGATCAGCCCACTGAGAACGATCGACGGAACCATTCGCCGTAATGTCATCATGACCTCCTTGTGCCTGTCGATGCCCCCGCACGCATGCGGGGAACTTCCGCTCAACCGTTGAAGCCTGCCCGGGGGGTACCTCGCCGCCTTCTTCGGGGGACGGGCATCCTGCCCGCCTGTGTCGGAGGGCGGGCATCTTGCCCGCCTTTTATGGGAGGCAGCTTTCCTGCCGGCCTTCTTCACTACCAAACCGATGTGCGGGCCACGGCCTCAGCGTCTCACGCAGGACCATTCCACGCCCGCGCCCTTTTCACCGCTTCGCGCCATCGAGCATACAGCGCCTCGCGTTCATCATCACTCATCCGCGGCTCAAAAACCTTGCCGGCCGGACGATTGTCAATGACCTTCTCGTCCCAGATGCCCGCCGCGATGCCGGCCGCAACCGCCGCCCCCAGGGCAGTGGTCTCCGTGACGGCGCTCCGCGTCACCGGGACGCCCAGCATATCCGCCTGGAACTGCATGAGGAAATCGTTTTGCGACGGTTTTCCGTCAGCCCGCAGACTGCGGATGCGCCGGCCCAACTGCCGTTCCATCGCTTCCACCACGTCGCGGGTCTGGTAAGCCAGGGACTCCAGCGCCGCCCGGGCCAGGTGCTCGCGCCGGGTGCCACGGGTCAGGCCGATGATCAATCCGCCGGCGAAGCGGTCCCAGTACGGCGCGCCCAGCCCGGCCAGGGCCGGCACGAAGTATACGCCCTCGTTGCTCGGGACGCGATGGGCCAGCTCCCCGCTTTCGGCGCTGCTCTGGATAATGCCCAGCCCGTCGCGCAGCCACTGTATTGCCGCCCCCCCCACCAGCACACTGCCCTCGAGGGCATATTCAAGCGGCCCGCCGGCACGCTGCCAGGCGATCGTCGTGAGCAGTTCATCACAAAGCGGCATCCGCTCGCCGGTGCAGATCATCAGGAACAGCCCGGTGCCGTACGTGTTCTTGACCGTCTCGCCCGAGGAGCCGCACTGAACAAACAGCGACGCCTGCTGATCGCCCAGGATGGCCGTGATGGGCAGCTCACGCCCCAACACGCCCGGATCGGCCGCACCGAACGCGGACAGGGACGGACGGACTTCCGGCAGTTTCACGCCCTCGATATCGAAGATCCGCGCCAGCCCCTCGTCCCAGGTGCTGCGGGCGATATCCCGCAGCAGGGTCCGGGAGGCGTTGGACGGGTCGGTCGCATGCACCCGCCCGCCGGTCAGCTTCCACAGAATCCAGCTATCAATGGTCCCGAACAACAGCCGGCCCGCCCCGGCCAACCGTCGAGCCTCCTCCACGTGTTCGAGCACCCAGGCGATTTTGGTCGCGGAAAAGTACGGATCGATCAGCAGCCCGGTCTTGCGCCGGACCTCGTCGGCGTGGCGTTCCTTGAGCATTTCGCAGCGCGGGGCGGTGCGCACGTCCTGCCAGACAATCGCGTTATAGACCGGCCGGCCGGTCTGGGCATCCCACAAAACCGCCGTCTCGCGCTGGTTGGTGATCCCGATGGCCGCGATGGCCTCCGCCGGCACCTGGGTGCGGACGACCTGAATGCAGGACAGAATGCTCCGCCAGATTTCCTCCGGATCGTGCTCCACCCACCCGGTTTGGGGAAAACGCTGTGTAAATTCCTCGTAGGCCTGGGCCACCACCTGGCATTGATCATTGAAAACGATGGCCCGGTTACCGGTGGTCCCCAGATCCAACGCAAGCACGCAGTCCGCCATTGTCCGTCTCCCTCGATTCCCCATGCTTCCCCAATTACCAAGCACGAGTTAGGATAACAGCTTGGGCAAGAGTGGCAAATGACGGCGGGATACGTTCTGGAGCACTTCGGATTGCTGTATACTTGGTACAATTTCAATTGGATGGTTATGATACCCCTCGTTTGGAGCCGGCAATAGACTGATAAACGCAAGTTTCTCTTTGCCATCAGGAGATTCGCGTCCATGAACCCCACGATCCGCGGGATTTGCCAGAAATGTCAGGCACGTGTACCGGCCGAGCATGTGATCCGGAACGGCGCGGTGTTTCTCCGGAAAAACTGCCCTGACTGCGGATCCACCGAGGCGCTGCTCACATCCGACGCTGTCGGCTGGCAGCAGAAGCGCGACCTGTGGCACTTCGAACAATCCAACGGCTGCAGCCTGAACTGCAAGACCTGCCATAAGTCGCATCAGCCCAACGTGGTGCTACTGGACGTGACCAACCGCTGCAACATGAACTGCCCCATCTGCATCGCCAGCGTGCCGAAGATGGGGTTCGATTTCCACCCCCCGCTGGAGTACTTCGACAAGGTCTTCCGCGCCTTGGCCCAGTGTAACCCGGTCCCCATGGTCGAGTTCTTCGGCGGCGAACCGACCTTGCGCGATGACCTCTTCATGCTGGTGACGCTGGCCCGCAAGCACGGCCTTAAGCCGCGGCTCATCACCAACGGGCTGCGCCTGGCCGACGAGGAGTTCTGCCGCCAGATCTGCGAAACCCGCATCCGCGTGCGCCTGGCGTTCGACGGCCGGCATCCCGACATCTACAAGCGGCTCCGAAGGGTCGACGTCTACGACAAGAAGATGAAGGCCCTGGAGAATCTCAAGAAGTACAGCACGCGCACGCACGTTTTGCTCGCCTGTGTGGCCCGCGGCATCAACGATCAATACCTCGAAGACCTGGTCCGCTGCTGCCATGAGAACCGGGAGGTCATCGACTCGCTGGGGCTCATCCCGCTGACCGAGAACTGGGAGCCGGGCGAGTTCGAGACGGGCGTGCACACCACGCGCGAAGACGTCGAGAAGATGGTGCAGGAGCGCATCCCCGGCGGCAAGATCGAGTTTGTGCCCGCGGGCATCGGCGAGCATCTGCGGCGGTCGAGAGCATTCTTCCGGGCCAGTTCCCGGTCCGAGACGCTGATGTTCGGCGGGGTCCACCCGGACTGCGAATCCGTCACCGCGTTGATTTCCGACGGCCAGCAGTACGTCAGCATCAATCACTGGCTGCGCATGCCCTTCAGCCGGCTGGCCGAGGAGATCCTGCTTCGCAGCCGGACCCTGGAGCCGAAGCTCGCCCGGTTGGATCCGACCCGGCGCATTCAACGGCTGCGGGGCCAGTGGCTCGTGCTCAAGGCCTTCCTGCCGCTGGCCTGGCGGGCGCTCGATCTTCGCAAGCTGTTCAAGGGCCATCCGCTGGTCTCCGGCCTGCGCATGCTGGGCGGCCTGTTGTGCGGCCGGAAGCTCCGCGACGTGGCCTACGCGCACATGAACCCGCCCCAGATCCTGCAACTGGCGGTGCTGCCCTTCGAGGAGCCCCACTCGGTCGAATCCAGCCGTCTCCAGAACTGCACGGCCGTGTTTGCCTACGAGGACGTCACTGACGGGCAGATCAAGACCATCCCCGCCTGCCTGTGGTACACGTACCGAAACGACATTTTGCGACAGGTCGCGGCCAAATACGGCACAGCCCCCGGCCGGGGTGAGTGGGTCGAATGGGGCGGAATGCGTTTCCAGATCCCCGACCCCGGAAAGCTCGCGAACTGATGACGGTTGATCGCACAGTCCGACCTGCGGCCGGCCGGGGACTCTCCACGCGCCATGCCGGCCCGGCTAGAATCAGCACAACATATTTCCTGTGTGGAGCATCCTGATGGGGGGATGACAATGGAGGCTCTTGCGATGGCTGAAGTGCCGATTCTGATCGTCGGCCTTACTGTCTGCGTCTACTGGTTCTGCGTGGGGGCCATGATTTTGCGCGTACGCCGGCAGGCGCGCGGCGTCCATCGCGTGCTGATCCCCGCCCAATGGATCGAGCGGGCCATGTGGGTTCTCTGGATCCCCGTTGTTCTGAGCTGGATGACCGTTCCCCTGCTCGCAGCCAGCTTGGTGGGCGCCGGCAACCGGTGGATTGGTTTGCCTCCGGCCCTGGCCTCTTCCGTACTCGCGCACCTCGTGCGGATGGCGGCCGCGCTCGTGGGGGTCCTCTGCCTGCTGCTGTCCATGTGGTGCTGGCAGCACATGGGCCGCGACTGGCGCATGGGCATCGACCCCAACCAGCAGAGCCGTTTGCTGGTCAGCGGGCCTTTCGCCAAAGTGCGCCATCCGATCTATGCCCTGAGCATCCTGCTCATGCTGTGTACGGTGGTTATCCTGCCCGCACCGGTTGTGCTCCTGCTTGCGGCGATCCATATCAGCCTCATGCTTATCAAGGCCCGCAACGAAGAGCGCTTCCTGCTCGAGCGGCACGGACAAGCCTACGCCGACTACTGCGCACGCACGCGGCGCTTTATTCCCTCCCTGAAGCGGGGATTCAAAGTCACCGCCGACCGAACGGACGGCGGCGAGCAGAAGTCGGTGAACACTAACCACCGCCCCCTGCCGGGCCCGGCCTTCACCAGCCTGAATTCCTTCCAGCAGGCCATGCTGCTCTGGGAAGAAACCTGTCCTTACAATGCCGCTCATGCCCTGCGCGTCTCGGGCCCCGCGGACATCCCTGCCCTCCGGCGAGTCATTGAGGACCGCTGCCGACAAGTGGGCATTGGGAGACTGGAGGTCGATCGGGAAACGCAAAGCTACCGTTACCTGGAACTGGAGGAGGTTCCCCTGGTCGAATTGCCGCCCAGCGCGACGCCAGAGGACACCCTGGCCGAGGTCATCAGCAGCGGAGTCAACACGCCTTTTCCCGATACCCCTTGCCATCCTTTGCGCTGGAGCGTATTCAACGAGGCCGACGGCCAGGCCCATTACATCGTCCTGGTCTATCGTCACATTGCCGCGGATGCCGGCGCAGTCTCCACCCTTCTCGCCCCCATCATGCGACAATATCTCGACCGGGAGGATCCGGGAACGACGCCGCCATTGAGCGTCGTCCCGCCACCCGACGCCTGCTCCGCGGCCCCGAAAGCCCCCCGGGCAGGCAAGCTGACCAGCCTGGCCCGCGGCCTGGCCCTCTACTTCCGTTTCCGCTCCATGCACAAGATGCCGGACGAACGCGACATGGGCAACGAAACCGCCCTGGCGGTCCGGACGCTTTCAGAGCCCGCATTCAAGAGCCTGTCGGCGGCCTGCAAGGCCCGCGGGGCGGGGCTCAATGATGCGTGCCTGGCGGCCCTGGCCTCGGCCATCGCCGAACAAACCCCCACCCGTCGGAAGCACCGACATCGTCGCAAATTGGCACTGGGGACCATCGCCAGCACGCGCAGAGGAGCTCCGATCGACCTCTCCGGCCACTTCGGCGTGCACTTAAGCGACAACGTGGTGATGCTGGATTCGCCCGACGCCTCCCTGGACGAACTGCTGGCCGAGATTTGCGCCCAGACTCGCGCGCTCAAGAACCATGCGAATCGTCGGCCGGCCGCTTCGGCCCTGCAGGGTTTCTTCGTTCGGAATATCTGGCCCCTGCTGGATATCCCCAACCACCGCCGGAGCTATCGCAAACTCCTGCCGATCTGCGGGGGCGTCAGCACCTTTGTCGTGGACGCTTCTCAATTCGGAACCGCCGTGCGCGCGATCACCCGGTATCTGCGCGTCGGCCCTCCCGGACCAGCCATTCCCATCGTGCTCTCGCCGACCGTCTTCTCGGATCGCCTGGAACTGTCCCTCATCTATCGCTTGAGCTGCCTGCCGTCGGACAAGGCCGAGGAGCTGCTCAACAACGTTTGCGCGCGATTGCAACAAATCAGCGATTATTCGCTCAGCCGGCAGTAAGCTCGTCCACCGGCAAGCCGGGGGGCCGTTTATGACGTTTGATTCTCCAAACGGGTAATGGCGAGCCGCGGGTGGCCCACCTCTTCCAGAGGTGGGTTCACGATTTGGACAACCGATGAAGGTGCCGACGGCATCAACCGCAAGCCCGGCTGAAGCCGGAGTGAGTCTAAGGCTGGAGATGTGTTTGTTGCTCAGGGAATCGCCAGTGGCCCCGAGAGGGGCCAGGTGAGAGTAGCCACCAGTGCAGCGAAGCGGAACTGGTGGTTGCGAGCACCCGGCGCACAAGTCCCCGCCCCGGCCGGGGCGGCAGGAAAGATCGGGCAGGCTCTGAACCACGGGTTCCGCTTCGCTCCATCCGTGGCTACTTTCTGGCCGCCCCTTCGGGGCGCATGTCCACCTGAAGTGGCGGTCTGTGGTGCGCTCAATGCCCTTTTCTTATTCTGTCCGATTCAGCCGGCTTCAGTCGGCCTTGCCCACCATTGCCGGCCTGGTGGTTGGTCGCGTCGCTGCCGATCACTTGAATCTTCGCGCGTTCGGAGTACCTCACCCTCTGGAGAGGCGGGGTGCCCAACGCGCGAGATTCATTTGGAATCCGTATCACCGGCCAAACGCCAGGCGTGAAATCAACTCTGCTTCTTCGGGCGGCGACGCTCGGGCACGGCCGGTATTTGCTCGCTGAACTCCTTCGGCTGACCCGGCGTTTTCTTCAGCGTAAATGCGTCGTAAAGCTTCCCGTTGGCCGTGCAGGCTTCGTAACGCAGCACCGGCCCGTCAATGGAGATGACCTGGTAAAGTTGCGTGTCCTCGGCGACCCGCCGGAAATCGACCCCATGCTTCTTGCTCAGCTCGTACATCTTCGGGCCGCTGACCGATGAAATGTAAACGGTCCCGGCATGCGCCGGTCCCTTGGCATCGGAGCCTTCCGGCATCAGCAACCCCGTACGGCCATAGACATGATCGTGTCCGGTCAGCACCAGGTCCACGCCATAGCGATCGAAGAGCGGCTTCCACTCCTGCCGCAGGTCCTCGTTGTCCCGATTCCTGGCCAACGAGAAGACCGGGTAATGGCACGTGACCACCGTCCAGGTGCGGTCGTTCTCGGACAGCACCCGCTCCAGCCAGGCGGCTTGTTCCTGCAGTCGCACAACCGAGTTCAGGCAAATGACGCGCAGATTCTGGTAATCCACGTAGTACACGCACTCCTGAAGTCCCTCAGGGCCGTTCCGGGGAAACGCGAAGTTGGCCGGCCAGTATTTGGAAACTTGCCGGACGGTGGTGCCATCCGGCTTTTTCACCGACACGTGGTCATGGTTGCCCGGCGTGGCAATCACCGGAACGCTGGCAAACAACCAGCTACCCGCACTGAACCATTCACCCCACAGGGCGTCGTCTTCCGCGGTCGTGACCAGATCGCCCGCGTGCAGCGTGAAAGCCGCCCGGGGCGCGTGACGGAAAGCTTCGCGGACCACGCGCGACCACAGGCTGTGGAGCCCTCTCTGGGCATCACCGAAGTAGAGGAAGCAAAACGGCTCCGGGCTGGAGGCGGCCGTGCGGAACTGGAACCACTCGCTCCAGTTCACGCCATCCCCCACGCGATACGCATACAGGACGCCGGGCTTCAAGTCTTTGAATTCAGCGGTGTGTACATGGCACGTGGACAGATCCGACTTGAACGGCCGCGTGGTGGCGGTGACGCGTCTGGCTTTCCCTTCCAGCCAGGGGCTGGCCGCTGCTTCGGTGATTTCCGCATAGGCGAGGCTGACCTCAGTCGAGGTTCGCCAGGTCACCGCCTGACTGGTGGTCGGATCGCCCGTCCAGGTCAGGACGATACGATCGGGCATGAGCGTCGGCTGATAGAGCGCGGCCGGGGCCATCCGCGGCGGCCCCTCCGGCTTGGCAGCCTGCTGGCCGATAGCGCCCACCGGCGACAGCACAAATCCGCAGATAATCGCAAACAGGCCCCATCTCGACATCCGGTTCTCATGCATCGGCTTTTTCCTTGTGATCAGGCGGGCGGGCCGGCGACACGCAGTGCCCCCCGTAGCGGCTGGATTATACTGGTATCCGCCGTGGTGTTGAAACCGCCCCCCTCACGAAAAGCCCACGTCAGGCCTGGCAAAGGATTATGGTGAAGCGGCCGGGCGCACCCGGGGGGCAGACATCCTGGCCGCCTCGAAGGCGTGCAAGATACACGCCCCCCCGGGCCCTGACAGAGGCATTTACCCGATCGCCGGCCCCGGACCTGAACGGTGCGGTAAATTGACGGCTCTCAATGGCCGGTTACGATGGAGAGTTTGACAGGCGCGGCCGAGGCTTGTTCGGGAGTGCGCGGGTGTCCTGACGCTGAGACCTCGCTGCCACTGCGGATCCGGCAGCGGCGCCCGGGTATTATGTCAGCACGTGTGTAAAAGACGGCCCCCTTGCGAGCGGGCGTTCTTACACATGTTTTTGGAGCGCATTGGAGGCATTGTTTGGTCTCTCGTCTGATCAAGCTGGTGGAGTCCTTTGGCCGGCAGCGCGTCCTGCTGATCGGCGATTTCATTCTCGACCGCTACATTTACGGCGACGCGGAACGCATCAGCCCCGAGGCCCCCGTGCCGGTGCTGCGCAAACGGCATGACGAGGAGCGCGTGGGCGGCGCAGGCAGCGTGGCCGCCAATCTGCGGGCCTTGGGCACGGACGTAGTCTGCTGCGGCATCGTCGGGCTTGACGACGCCGGCGCCCGCGTCCGCGCCCTGCTGGAAATGCAGCGGGTGGGCACCCGCGGCCTGATGGCCCTGGTGGACCGCCCCACCACGACGAAGACGCGCTTCGTGGGCCTGGCCCAGCATCGCCACCGCCAGCAGCTCATGCGCGTGGACGAGGAGGTCACCCGGCCGGTCGATGGTCCGGAGGCCGGCCGGTTTGCCGACATGGCCGTGGCGGCCATCAAGGACGTCGCCGTGGTCTGCCTGGAGGATTATGACAAGGGGCTGTTGACCAAGTCGCTTTGCCGCCGGATCATCGAGGCCGCCCAGAAGGCCGGCAAGCCGGTGCTGGTGGATCCGGCCCGGTTGAACGATTACAGCAAGTATGCCGGCGCGACCATACTGACCCCGAACCGGACGGAGTTTCGCATTGTCTCCGGCTGCCCCAGCGATTCCCTGGAGGACCTTCAGGCCTGCGCCCCCGCGTTTGTGGAAAAGCTGGAGCTTGGCGGCGCACTGATCACGGTGGATCGCGACGGGTGCATCCTGGCCCTGCGCGGCGAGGCGCCGATGCACATTCCGACGCGGCAACGGTCGGTCTATGACAACACAGGCGCCGGCGACGCGGTATTGGCCATGCTGGCGGCGGCGGTAGCGGCAGGCGCCGGCTGGGAGGAAGCCGCCCGGCTCACCAACATCGCCGGCGGACTGGAGGTCGAAAAGTTCGGCTGCGTGCCGGTTACGCGCGACGAGGTGCTCGCGGACCTGCGGATGAGCCTGGGCGCGGGGGCCTGCAAAGTACGCTCGGTGGAGCAGCTTCAAGCGGAGCTGGCCCTGCGGAAGGAACGCGGCGACACCATCGTGTTCACCAACGGCTGCTACGACCTGCTGCACGTGGGCCACGTTCGCTTCCTGGAGCGCTGCCGGGAACTGGGACAGGTGCTGGTCGTGGGGCTCAATTCGGATGCGTCGGTACGGACCCAGGGCAAAGGCGAGGACCGCCCCATCATCCCCCAGGAGCAACGCGCGGAAGTGCTGGCGGCACTCCAGAGCGTGGATTACGTGGTCCTCTTCGACGAGCCAACGCCGCAGCGGATCATCGAAAGGCTCTCTCCCGACGTGCTGGTCAAGGGCGAGGATTGGGCTGACAAGGGCGTCGTCGGCCGGGAGCATGTGGAGGCTCACGGCGGGCGCGTGGTCCTGCTGCCGCTGGTGGAGGGCGTGAGCACCACGAGCATCCTGCAACGGATTCGCACCGGAGGCGGAGAATGAGCGATCTGTTCACCGAGGGCTTGGCCGATCACGAAAGGCTGTTCAAGGAACTGCGCGAGCAGGTGGATCTGCTCGATCAGATCGCCCGCACGATCATTGCCGCGATCGAGGCCGGTTCGCGGGTCTATATTTTCGGCAACGGCGGCAGCGCTGCGGACGCCCAGCACATCGCGGCCGAATTGCTCGGCCGGTTCAAGCGCGAACGGCGGGCCCTGCCGGCGGTCGCACTGACGACCGATTCCTCGAACCTGCTGGCCATCGGCAACGATTACGGCTTTCCGCACGTCTTCGCTCGACAGGTGGAGGGCCTGGTGCGGGCCGGCGACGTGGTGTGGGCCCTGTCCACCTCGGGCAACTCGGCGAACATCATCGAGGCGGCGCAGGCGGCACGGCTGCTCGGGGCCACCGTGGTCGGCTTCACCGGCCGGGGCGGCAAGCTCAAGCCGCTCTGCGACCTGTGCCTGTGCGTAAACCATACGGCCAGCGAACGCATCCAGGAGATTCACCAGATCGCCTACCATCTGATCTGTGACGAGGTGGAGAGGTACTTCGCGGAGAAAAATGTCCCATGACAAAATCCGAATGTGGACGGAACGCCCGCCACACCGGCGAGACGCCCCGGTGCCATGCTGAAGGCGGGCAGGATGCCCCCCCGAGCTGTGCCTGCCCCCCTCCTGAACCCTGAACCCCGAACCCTGAACCCTCACCTGTGCCGGTCTCTGCTGGAATATCCTGCAAAGTTGAACTTAGACCTCGGATTGGCTACCCTCCTTGCACTATGGCATCCTCCGAAGTGCTTTTGGACGCAACGCAGATTGCCGGCACGCTGGATCGGCTGGTCAGTGAAATCCGGGCCAGCCTGCCGGATGGGGTTCCCGTGGGTGTAATCGGCATCCGCAGCCGTGGCGAAATCCTGGCCGCCCGGCTGGTGGCCGGCTTACGCAAGCTCGGCGTTCAGGATATCGAAACCGGCGTACTGGACATCACCCTCTATCGCGACGATCTGGCCGAACTGGGCCCCAAGGCGCGGGTCCGCGCGACGGAGATCGACTTCGACATCACCGGCCGTTACGTCATCCTTGTGGATGACGTGCTCTACACTGGCCGGTCGGCCCGCTCGGCGCTGGACGCGCTGGTGGATCTCGGGCGTCCCAAGGCCATCCGCCTGGTCGTGCTGGTGGATCGGCCCGGACGCGAGTTGCCCATTCAGGCCGATCTGGTTGGCGTTCGCGTATCAGTGCCCGATGTTCCTGTCACCGTCCATCTGACTGAATCGGATGGCGTCGATGAGGTGCTGATCGGATGAAAAAGACGACTGCCCAAAACGAACCGCCCTTACCATCCGGCGCCAGCCAGGCCAAGGCTACCCCGGCCGCGCAGGCGTCATCGGCCCGCAAGGAGAAGGAATTCGTCTGGAAGCGGCGGCACCTGTTGGGGCTGGAGGATCTCTCCGCCGAGGAGCTTTGGCATATCCTCAATACAGCCAAGGGATTCCAGCCGGTATCCACGCGGAGTATCAAGAAGGTGCCGGCCCTTCGCGGCCGGGTGGTGGTGAACCTCTTCTTCGAAGACTCCACCCGCACGCGGACGAGCTTCACCCTGGCGGCCCAGCGGCTCTCCGCCGATGTGCTTGAATTCAACGCCAGCCGGTCGTCGGTCTCCAAGGGCGAGTCGCTGCGCGACACGGTGCGCAATATCGAGGCCATGGGGGTGGATACGTTCGTCATCCGGCACTCGGCGGCCGGCGCCCCCCATTACATCACCCGCTGCACCGACCGCCACGTGGTCAACGCCGGCGACGGCCAGCACGAACACCCTACCCAGGGCTTGATCGACATCTTCACCATCCTGGAGCGCAAGGGCCGGATCGAAGGCCTCAACGTGGTCATCGTCGGCGACATCGCCCACTCGCGCGTGGCCCGCTCCAACCTCTGGGGGCTGACCAAGCTGGGCGCGAACGTGACCTTTGTCGGGCCGACCACGCTGGTCCCCAAATCCTTCGAGCAACTGGGCGCGAAGGTCAGCCACAATCTCGACGCGGTGCTCAAGGACGCCGACGTGATCAACATGCTCCGCGTGCAGCGCGAACGTATCGCCAGCCAGGTTTTCCCCAGCACGCAGGAATACGTCCGTCTGTTCGGCCTGACCCGCGAACGGCTGGCCAAGGCCAAGCCCGATGTGCTCATCATGCACCCCGGCCCCATCAACCGCGGGGTGGAACTGGCCAGCGAAGTCGCCGACGGCCCCAACAGCTCCATCCTCCGCCAGGTGTCCAACGGGCTGGCCATCCGCATGGCCGTGCTGTTCCTGCTCAACCAGGTTCCCTGATCGCGCGCGTCTGCGTGCCGTAACTCCTTAGCCACAACAGGCTAGGGAGATCCTATTAGCTTCCAGACAGAGCTTCGATTCCGCCCTGATACGGTTTTCGTTGCAAACTCGGGCAGGTTGTGCTGCTTGTTGATCGCCTCAGCGCCTCAACGTGCGTCCGGCTTGTCGAACGCAATCGACCTGATCTTCACCCAGTCGCCCTTGTTCCCGGCCTCGGCCGGATCGAGCCGCAGGCCGGTGATCGCGCCCCGGTACTCCGGCGAAGCGGATAAATCGATCTCGTAGACGTGGTACTCACCGTCCGGCCTGATCTGGAAAGTCAGGCTCTTGGCACCTGTGAATCGGTCGTCATCAAATCGCTTCCAGAAGACAGTCGCCTGGCCCTGCCCGGTCTTGAACGCCGCCTCGATCCGCAGCTTCGGGGCGTCCTTTGCCAGCCAGAACCCGGATGGCCCGATTAACTGCGGGTCCGGTTTGTCCAGCAGCACGTTCAGTTCGCCCCTGATCGGCCAGCCGGTGTCCACGGCGTTCCGGTAGTGCCAGTGCTGGCGGTCCTTCTCGAACTTGTAGGTCGGCGGGACCGGACGCCTGGCATGCTCGTAGACATGCTTCCTGATCTCGTCGAGGCTGCCGACGATCAAGACGTAGCGGTACTCGTAGGCGATGTTGTGGTCGATGATCTCGTCCAGCATGGGGCTGATGTAGCCGGTCGGGTCATCGTTCGTCCCGCCCTTGCCGGGCTTACCGGCGAACCCGCCCACGAAGCTCGTGCAGCCGGGCTCCCAGATGCCCACGCCCCAGTCCTGGTCGTTGACCAGCGCCGCCCAGTTCTCGGTCGCCCGGTATCGCACCCATGGCCAGCCGCCCTTGCGCTTCTCTTCCTCACTTTTCTCGATACGGGTGAGTGCATCCCCGGTGAACGGCTTGTCGCCCGTGTAGGTCATCAGGCGGTAGAGGGTGCCGATGGTGTAGATGGCCGGGAGTTCCTGGCCGCGTGCGGGGTACTGGGTCTTGTCCGGCCGGTCTACAGTCATACGGCTGCGGACTTCGGCGGTGTTGCCCTGAAGCGTGATCCAGCACTCGAACACGCACTCGGCGGGCACGTTGTCCAGCGCGTACTGCATGGGGATGCATTTCACGTAGAGAGTCTTCCCCTCGTTGCGGTGATCCAGAACCTTTGATGGGTTCCTGAAGTGGTCGCCTGCCTGGACCGGGTTCCAGCCAAGACCGGCCCATTGCGGAAAGGGTTGCTTGCCGTCGGGCGCGAACGGAACCGGCCCGGAGTAGTGGCTCATCTGAATCTGTCGCCCCCAGTCCCAGTTGTTCACCAGGTTCGTGCTGTCGCCGGACTTGGACAGGTAGGCGATGGCACCCCCCGCGTTCAGGTTCACACCGATGCGGATGGTGCCGTTGTCCAGGTAACTCATCCGATGTTCCGGATTAGCCGCCAGGAGCAGCGAGGGACCGGCCATGAGCATCAGGACAACCGTGAGGCGAATTGATCGAACGGGCATAAGGACTCCTTCCGGTGACAGCTTATCGGGGAACATGCGTGACGGAAACAGGACCAGTCGGTGGTAGCAACCAGGTTCCTGCGTCACAAGAGATGAGGGCGATCATGAGGCGGCGCTTTTTCTCGGCCTGTGTGTGATCTTCCGGGTCTAATGGGCGCTTGGGCGGCAGTCCTGATAGTGGGCCACAGTCCGCGGTCCGCCGAAATCCCGGCATCCTGAGTTTCCTGGTAATGCGGGGTGCGATCGTCGCGATGTCACTGGGAACCCAGCCATCGAAGCGTCGCCCCCTCCCGCCACGATTTCCACAGATTTCCTCTCTCCTCTGCCGGACGGGGAATTTCAACGGCAGGAAAGAATTACAACCCGCTGCCTTGTGGTTGGTTATGCTGAGACATGAGCCAAAAAAACGGAGAGGGGGGGATTCGAACCCCGACCTCTACATCCTAAGTCATTGATTTTTCAACCACTTATGGCGAGTGGTTTTCGATTCTGTATCCTGTCCCGTATCAAGACAGGGGGGTGCAACCCCTTGTATCTGGCGGACTTGCGCCCTCCTCGCCACCGGGGAGGGGTCTTGAGTCCACTCACGAGGCATGCTTGAGCATGCCTAAAACCGCATTAGCTGCCCGTGGCGAGACGATCACGTATCAGGCTTCAACATGGACAACGCCACGACGACGGTCTGCACGTACTGCCTCTTGCTTCAACTGGTCGTACAACCGACGTGAGTCGAAAATACCGTATATCCTCAATGTCGGCGTGCTCTTGTCCGTCGATATGACCGTCACCGTCCCAATCCCCACAATGCGGTCGAATATGCTTATCCCCACCCGCACGTCCTTCATCCTGAACAGGTCAAGATGGTCAACCTGCTTGGAAATCCATCCTCGCTCGACCTCGATACGCTCCGTAGTCACTCTGAAGTGAGTGAAGCGAACTTTGATGTACGCAGCAATGGCGATAACCGCACCGAGACCAAGGATGGAGAACCCCACCCACCCGATGCCATCGAAGTCTCGGACGTTCCCAAAGAGACCGACCAACCAGAGAACCAACCCAAGCAGTCCCATCAGACTACATCCGATGAAGGTGCCCAGATTTGTCCATTGGGACGGCGTACCGTCGAACAGCGTGGTCTCCTTCGCTGGCATGGTCGTAGCACGGCTGCTGACTGACGACGGAGCGGTTTGGTTCAGGTTCTCTCCGCAGAAGCGGCACTTGACCGCAACACTCTTGATGGTCTCGCCACAGAAGGGGCAGGGTTTCGTATCCTCTGCAACGTCATAAGTCGCTGGCGTTGCAGGAACTACTGGGGCAGGTGCAGGCTGTTTCAAACGGTACTGCTTCCCGCAACCACTACATGCCGCAGTTTGACCGTCAGGTTGTTTCCTGACCGTCCCACCGCAGGACGGACATTGAGTTGCCATCACTCTTCCTCGCAAAAACGGGGCACTCCGCAGAGCCTCAGCGGAAATCCTGCGACAGACCTGCCAAGGATACGGAGTGCCCCATTATTTCTGACCTTGGAAACTCGCAGGATTTCCAACCGACCAGTATCCCATACCGCCTGATTTTGTCAAGTAGATATTTTGTCGAATTGTCGATTTTTCTACAAGGACTTTCTCCAGCGGCTCCGAATGTGTAATCAGAAGGTACTTGTATAATCAGTCAAACCGACATTTCCCATTTGACCTTGCTCGGCTACGCCGCCGGGCGGTGTTCCGCCATTGTACAACGCTCCCCCCGTTGCGCCTGCCCCGTTTTCGAGGTATTTTCGGTCTTCCGGGCCGACGAAGGACGCTCGCCTTGGGTTCCAAGGTGGCCTTTCGGGCTCGTTTTTCGTGCTGGGCGCATGGCATCCCTCTGGAGTATCAC
>JAAXZI010000111.1 GCA_012719955.1 Phycisphaerae bacterium
GCCCCTCCCCCTCCGATAATGCCCCGACCATGGGAACCGAACCTAAGCCCCGAATCGTTCTGGCCGAGGGCGTGAGCGACTCGGCCTTGCAACGCCTCCAGGCCGCCGGCGAGGTGGTCCGGCTCGAAAAGCACGACCATGCCACACTGCTCGCGGCGGTACCCGAGGCGGACGCCCTGCTCGTGCGTACCTATGCCCAGGTTAATGCCGAGGTGATCGCCGCCGCCGCGAAAACCGGCCGGCTCAAGGTCATCGGCCGGGCCGGCGTGGGCGTGGATAACATCGATGTGACCGCCGCCAAACAGGCCGGCATCGTCGTGGTCAATACCCCCGCCGCCTCCACTATCGCCGTCGCCGAGCTGGTCGTCGGCCTGATCGTGGCCGTGCAGCGCGGCTTCGTTTTCCTCGACCCCCGTGTCCGCCAGGGCGAATTCGCATCGCTCCGGGCCGGGATCCCGAAGGTAACCGAGCTGCACAACCAGACCCTCGGCGTCATCGGCATGGGCCGTATCGGCCGGCAGGTCGGGGCCCGTATGCATAACGGCATGGGCATGCGCGTGGTATACTATGACATTCGCGAGATCGGCTGGTTGCCGTTTCCGGCCCAGACTTGCGGCAGTGCGGAAGAGGTCTACGCCCAGGCGGACGTGGTCACGATGCACGTTCCGCTTACCCGGCTCACGCGCGGCATGATCAACGCTGCCACTCTGGCACACTTTAAGCCAGGCGCATACCTGATCAATGCCTCGCGCGGCCCGGTGGTCGAGGCCCAGGCCTTGGCCGACGCCCTTCGCGAAGGCCGGCTGGCCGGCGCGGCGATCGACGTCTACGACCCCGAACCGCCGCCGCCGGATCATCCGCTGATGACCGCGCCCAATTGCATCCTGACTCCTCACATCGCCTCGCGAACGCGGGAGGCCATCACCGCGATGAACGATGTGGTGGACGACGTCATCGGCGTTCTGGCCGGCAAGCCACCTATGTATCCGGCCGAACCGGAGCAGGTGTAGCGGCGGCCTCTGTGCCGGCCGTTCGATCGGAACACGCCACGGAGGACGATGAATGTCGAAACCAGAATGACGAACGACGAAGCGCGCGGCGAGGCGTCATCCGACATGCGGATTTCGTCATTCGGACTTCGTCATTCGGACTTCGTCATTCGTCATTTCGTCTCCGTGCCTCCGCGTCTCCGTGGTGAGACTTTGAAGAAAACCTGTCGGGTCCGCGGACCCGACCTACTGACACCGGGAAGGATCCAGCATGCCACACTACCTCGTTACCGGCGGCGCCGGCTTCATCGGCTCCCACATCGTCGAGCGGCTGGTTAAAGACGGCCACTCCGTTCGCGTTATCGATAACTTCAGCAGCGGCAAACGCGCCAACCTCGCCCCCTTCGGCGACAAGGTGGAGCTCCTCGAGGGCGACATCCGCGACCGCAACGACTGCCGCCGGGCCTGCGAAGGTATCGAGATCATCTTCCACCAGGCGGCTGTGCCCTCCGTCCCCAAATCCGTGGACGACCCCGTTACCTCGCACGAGGCCAACATCGACGGTACCTTCAACCTCCTGCTGGCCGCCCGCGATGCCGGGTGCCGCCGGGTGATCTACGCCGCCAGCAGCAGCGCCTACGGCGACGCGGTCGAGCTGCCCAAGCGCGAAACCGCCCGCCCCGAACCGCTCAGCCCCTACGCCGTCAACAAGCTCGTCGGCGAGTACTACTGCAAGATCTTCTCTTGCTGTTATGGGCTCCAGACGGTCGCCCTGCGCTATTTCAACGTGTTCGGCCCTCGTCAGGACCCCAAGAGCCAGTACGCGGCCGCCATCCCGGCCTTCGTGACGGCCATCCTCCGCGACGAGCCACCCACCATCTATGGCGATGGCGAGCAGACCCGCGACTTCACCTACATCGACAACGTCGTCCATGCCAACCTGCTGGCGGCCAATGCCCCGAAGGTCAACGGTGAGGTCGTCAACATCGCCTGCGGCGAGCGCGTCTCGGTCAACCAGATCATCCGCCAGATCAACGAACTGCTGGGCAGGAACGTCAAGCCCAAGTACGTGCCGGAGCGTCCCGGCGACGTGAAGCACTCGCTGGCCGACATTACCGCCGCCCGCGAGCTGATCGGCTATCAGCCCCTGGTATCCTTCGAAGACGGCCTGCGAAGGGCGATTGAGTGGTACCGGAAGAATCTGTGACGGGAATGACGAATGTCGAAGCCCGAATGACGAATGAATGACTAATGTCTAAATCCTAATGTCTAAAGAATGTCCAATGCCAAATGTCTAATGCCTGAAACGGGGCGGTGGAAACCACCCTCATTAGTCATTGGGCATTAGGTCATTCGTGCTTCTTTAGACATTGGTCATTAGACATTAGTCATTCCACCCGCGGTGAGTTTCCATGCCCCGCCGCCGCAGAAAAGACTTGTGGCCTCGCGTCTATCGGCGTCACCCCGCCGCCTTGTTGGTCCTCATCCTCATCTCCGCGGCCATCGTCTACTCGCGTTGGCGTAGCGGGGGAGGCCCGGGCACAACTTCGGGCCCCGCTCCGGTGCCCGGCTCAGACTATGAACGATACAACAATGTGACCGCTGTCTGCACGCAGGTTGTGGACGGCGACACGCTGCACATCAAGATCCCCGACGGCTCGCGTCCCCACACCAAGGTCCGCCTCTGGGGCGTGGATACCCCCGAGATCGGCCGGGGCAGCCAGCCGGCCATGCACTTCGGCCCCGAGGCCTTCGCCTTCACCCGCAAGCGTGTGGAAGGCCAGAAGGTCCGCATCGTGCTGGCCCCCAACGACACCCGCGACCGTTACGAACGCCTGCTGGCCTATGTCTACTACGGCCAACCCGAGGAAATGCTCAACGCGCAACTGGTCCGCGAGGGCTACGCCTACGCCGACCACCGCTACAATCACCCCTGGCGCGAGCGCTTCCTCGAGCTGGAAGACCGCGCCCGCCGCAAGAAACTCGGCCTCTGGGCCAACGTCAAACCTCAGCAGATACCCGACTGGAAACGAAAAAAGCTCACCCCCCGCCCCTGACGGCGTCCTTGAGAGTTTCGAACACTCTTTCGTTCTTCTCCCGGACCGGAAAGCCTACCCGCGCGAAGCTGGTCCCTCACACGGATTCCAAACGAATTCTGTACGTTGGGTGCCCTACCTCTTATGACGTTGCGGATCTGTTGGGGCAATGCCGGCATCTCTGCCACGTCGCTTCCAGCGGCGTTTCCGCCGAAGGCGGCTTCAGGCCAGTGCTTGTAGCACTGGTTGGCGAACGCACGGCCTCTCCGTCTGGTTCCGCCCTCTCCCCGTGTCCGCAGGGCGTTTTAACGCCCTTCCCCTTAGCCCGGGCCTTAAGGCCGCTCATTGCCCGGTTAGAGAATCAAACGTCATAAGCGGACTGAATCGGACCGAATAAGAAAAGGGCATTGATCGCACCACAGACCGCCACCTTCAGGTGGACAAACGCCCCGCAGGGGCGGTCAGAAAGTAGCCACGGGTGAAGCGAAGCGGAACCCGTGGTAAAGCCCGCCTCTCTTCCATGGCCGCCCCGGCAGGGGCGGCGTGAGACCCCTCACGAATCTCACCCCGCCTCTGCCGGGGCGGGGACTTGTGCGGCGGACACTCGCAACCACCAGTTCCCCTTCGCGGCACTGGTGGCTACACTCACCTGCCCTCTCGGGGCCACGGGCGATTCCCTGAGCGACAAACCCATCTCCAGCCTCAAACTCACTTCGGCTTCAGCCGGGCTTGCGGTTGATGTTGTCGGCACCCTCATCGGTTGTCCAAATCGTGAACCCACCTCCGAAGAGGCGGGCCACCCGGTCCACCATTACCCGGCTAGAGAATCAAACGTCATCAGAGGTGGGGGGCACGAAGATGCAAGCAACAGCAGCACGGCGACCAACCACCAGGCATGAACCTGCCCAGGTTTACAACGGAAACCGTATCAGTTCTGCCTGCCAAAATAATCCCACACCTGGTAGACCCGGCCGGCACCGTTGATCCCATCGTAACTGAACGGCCGGACCGGACCGAGTTGGGCGGCGAAGATCTTGCCATGCGGGTCGATGACGCGCTTGGCATGGAAATCGCCATACAAAACGTTGTAGGCCTTGTTGTGATAGCCCTGGTATCCGCCGAAATAGCCATCGGACAGCACCGCAGGAAGGTTGTGCCGACCACGGGTGCCGCGCGGAAAGGGCCCCAGGAAAGAGGGATCCGGCTCCGTCGGATCGTCCAGATAGAGTTTGTAGGGGTTGGACTGGCCGTCCCAGAAAGTCTCAGTGGCCGAATCCTTATACATGTCTCGCCCGGCATCCCGTGGGGACCTGGCGGACACTACCGGGACCGCGTAGGCATAGGCCCCCACGGGCGAGATGGGGAAGTTGTGCGCGTCCTCGTAATCCGGGTCGCCATGCTTTGGATGCGCGTATCGCTGGAGGAAGCAGGCCTTGCCGCGCGAACCGTTGATGTCCGCCGTCAGATTGTTCGGGCAATAGAACAGGTCCGGCGTCTTGCCGATGTACTTCGGATAAAGAACGCCGGTGTTCACCCGCGTCCAGTCGTGATTGCCGGTGCCGACGTAATACTCGCCCTCCATCAACGAGTAGCGAAAGGAACCCGCCCAGGGCAAGAAACCCTTGTGGTCTGCCGAGTAAGTCGAGAGGCCCGTACCCTGCTGCTTGAGGTTGGACAGGCACGCACTGCCGCGAGCCTGCTCCCGAGCCCTCGCCAGCGACGGCAACAGTACCGCCACCAGGAGGGCGATGATGGCGACCACCACCAGCACCTCAATCAACGTAAACCCCAGCCTGCGCGAGTGACATCGGGAACATGATGTCATCCGTTTGCCTCCAGCCATACAGCCTCCCCAGATGTGGGACGACTCGCTTTGGCCACTATGCGCCAACAAAAAGACCGGGCCTTCGGTTGACATTATATGGTGCAATCAGCTTTCGAGGCAAAGAGTTGGGGAACACCCGTATCGGGAGGACCATCCCGTAAAGGCATCTGGAAAAATCGGCGCCTGCCGGTAGCCCGGCCGCTTCTGTGGCCGCCGCCGTTCCTGTGTCGTTGCCCTACCCTCTCACATTCACTCCCCGGCCACGAAGATAGGCCTTCAGCTCGGGAATCTCGATCATGCGGAAATGAAATACTGAGGCAGCCAGCAGGATTGAGGCCCCCGCCTCGACGGCGTCGTAGAAGTGCTCTGGTTTACCCGCCCCGCCGGAGGCCACGACTTTGGCCGAAACGGCCTGGGCCATGGCCCGGATCACCGGCAGGTCGTAGCCGGTCCGGGCCCCGTCGCCGGCCTTGCTGGTGGGCAGGATCACCGAGACGCCCATCCCGTCCACGCGCCGAGCCCATTCCACCGCATCGGCCCCAGTGGCCGTGCGCCCTCCGTCGATGTACACCTCGTAGCCGGAGGGTAACCCCTGGTTTCGATCGACATCGATGGCCACGGTCACCTTCTCGGGGCCGAACTCCCGGACCATCTCGACGATGACCTCGGGCCGGCGAAAGGCCGCGCTGCTGACCGACACCTTGTTGGCCCCGGCCTTCAGTACGGCGGCGGCCGACGCCACATCGCGGATGCCTCCCCCCACGGTAAAGGGCACAGTCACCACCTGGGCCACGCGCCCGACCACCTCCAGCATGGTCTGCCGGCCCTCCACCGTTGCGGTGATATCCAGCAGACCCAGCTCATCCGCCCCCGCCTGGCAATAGGCCAGGGCGCACTCCACCGGGTCGCCGGCGTCCTTGATGTCCACGAAATGCACGCCCTTCACAACCCGGCCATTCTGCATGTCCAGGCACGGCATGATGCTGACTGGTTCGTTCATGGTTCGTCCTTCTCTCAGGAAAGGCCGTCTGTATAGTCCCCTGACCCCAAGCCGTCAAGATGCCTGCCGGCGCACGGCACTCCCAACGGCTCCCCCCTTCTCCCCTTTTCCCGTCGTGGTTGAAACCGCTTCGACGCCTCCCTACCAATCGAAAGAAGGGCCACGATCAATCACAGGGAGGCCACTCATGCAGCTCAACAGGATCGAATTTAGCGGGCATTTCGAGGAGGAGGAGGTTCTCCGGCGAGAAACGCTCAACCTCATCGTCCCGGAGAACGACCTGGAAGAAGAATTACTCTCCTGGGCCATCCTCCCGTTGCCGCAGAACATTCAGGACGACTACGCCCGCCGAGGATACCTGTTCACCTATGCCCTGGGCCATTACCTCGGTAACGGGTTGTACGTCCTCAGGGTGGACTGCCGGGATGCCTCCGGCGGATCGCACTCGGCGGAGATGGCCGCCGGTATCGTGGTCAGCGCCACCACCCCCGCCAAAAACCGTTCGCGCGGCTTTACCCCCTTCTGGTTCCTCAAGAAGAGCCTGCATTTCAAGGCTTCTCAACATTCCATCAGCGAGGCCTACGGCGGGGCATGCTTCGGCATCCTCCGCTTCGGATCATCCGACAACCTGCCGCATCGAAGGCTCTTCGGGGCCCACGCGGCGACGGTGTAGGAAGCGGTCAGCGATCAGCTATCAGCGGTCAGCAGTCAGCTATCAGCCAAAGCTGAATGCTGATCGCTGAACGCTGAATGCTGAATGCTGAATGCTGACCGCTTCCATCCTACGGTCTTGGTACGTTGATCACCGGGTTCAGCGGGTCGTAGTCGATCGTGACCAACGGCAGGCCCAGCGCGGCCCGCATCAGGTTGCCCATGAGGATGAACGGCGTGAGAAACGCCAGTACCACCACGTTGCCGACGGCCACAAAAGCCTTGGCGATCTGGCTGACGACCAGGACAATGGAGAAACCGGTAATCGCGATGAAGACGGGTACCAGCACGATCGCGACCGCGCTCTTGGTTTGAACGTCGCCCTCGATGGTCCGGGCCTTGACGCCGCCCTCGGCTCCGGTGGATGGCGGCGGTGGAGCGGCCGACGAGGTGGTGATGCCGAAGAGTTCCTGGACCTCGGCGGCCACGTCGGCGGCGGCCTTCTCCAGGTCCACGTCAAAGGCTACGCTGACAGGCGCTCCGCCGGCCGGAGCGTAGGTGGCCGTGCCCGCCAGCCGCTGGAGGTTGACGCTGGTATAGGCGATGGTCAGGGTGGAACCATCGAACCCGACGGCCTGCACCGGCCGGCCGGATTCGAAATAGAGCCTGGCCACCTGGCCGGCGGCATTCTGGTACGCCGCGGAGGTAACCTCCCCCACCGTGCCATCGGGGTTGAATGTACCAAAAGCGTACACGGCCTCGCCCGACCGCATCCGCACGCCGCCGAGCAGGTCGGTCGAGGAGTCGCGGTTAACGATTACGCCGAAAAGACTGTCGCCGTCATCGCCGCCGTCCACGGGCGGCAAGATGCTTTCGCAGCCGGCAATGAAGAAGGCCACCAGAGTGATGCCCGTCACCCACTGGCCGGCAATGGTCCACGGCATGCGCATCAACGACATAGTCGGGCTCCTGCATGGGGTTGGTCCGTACCCGTCGCGGCGGAAGCGGCGGCGTTGATTGTACCCCCGCCCCATGTGGGCGGGGAAGTGTTGCAAGAGTCAGTTGTCCGTTGTCGGTTGTCACTTGTTGGTTCGGGCCTCGGCCTTGGGCGCCCTCACTTGTCCTTTTGTCAGTTGCCGGAGAAAGCCCCCGACTGCACCGACCTGATCACCCACAATTGCCGGGACAATCACTCCCTTGTCGTTGCACGTAAAAAATACGCTACCTGCCATGCCTGTTCGGCTACGGCAGGTAGCGACATTGCTTCAGGGACCAATTACCTGCAACTGACTACTGACAATTGACCACTGACCAACCCTACAGATTCATCTGCATGCGTACGCCGTAGACCAGTGAGCAGTCATGTTGGCCCGCGCCGCCGGGGTTACGAATGACCTGGATATCCGGGCTGATATGCAGCCAGGGGCAGACCTCGATGTTGTAGAACAGCTCGACGCCGGACTCGTACGAGAAGACCGACGGCAGGTCATTGCTGAGGTTCACATGGTAATAACCGATGCCGAAGGTGTCTTTGTCGCGGTCGGGGATAACGCCCTTACCGCCGATGCCGATGCTGTAGAAGTAGTTGATCGGGTTGACGTCCTCGCGGGCCCAACCGAAGCGGCCGAAGACGCCGATGCCCTGGGTGGGGTCGCACTTCTCGGTGTAGAGGTACTGGTCGAAGTTGTAGTAGATGCCCACGTTGTCGGGGCTGGTGTTAAAGGGGGCGATCCGGCCGACCAGCCGGTTGGCCAGGTCCAGACCCAGCAGGTTGATCATGAACGGGCCGGTCTCGCGGAAGGGCGAGGCGGGCTGGAGATGCGGGTATTCCATCGAGCTCCAGAGCCAGCCGATGCGCTGCGTGCCGGGCAGGCCGCACGGCTTGATGTTGAAGTCGTACTCGTTGATTATTGAGGTGTGGGTCGGCCCGTGAAAGGTGGTCTCAAAGCCGGTGGTCTTGGCCCGGCCTTGTGAATCCACCACCGCCGTGACCACCGAGAACCAGTCAACCGGCTTGAGCACGAATCCGGCGCCGAGGTTCGTGTAAGGGGCGAACGCGCCGATGATCGGATTATTGCGCAGGCCCAGGTTCATGAACTGCGTGCGCTCGTCGTTGGCAAAGGCGTTGCGATCAAACGCGCGCGAGCCGTCGAGCTTGCCGGCGATGAGCGTGAGCTTGCCGTCGAAGAGGTTCTGGAAATAGATCCACTCCGAGAGGGTCATCATGCAGCCTTCGTCGGCGCCGGGCTTGATTGCGTCCATGTTCACGGGCAGCAGCGAGCCGACTTTCTTGTTGACGCCGTCGCCCCACTTGGGCTCGGCGTTGAGCAGGAACAGACCGCCCTTCCAGAGGCCGGCCTTCTCGGTGTCGAAGGTGATGGTCAAGTCGCCGGACCCGGAGTAGCGCAGGCCGTCGTTGGTGGCCCGGCCGCCGTGGGCGTTGTGCTGGAGGATCTGCGTGATGTCGATGTTGAAGGCAAGGCCATTCCTGGCCAATTCTTCACGGACACCGCCCCAATCGCCGGTGAGCTTCTCGCCTTTCATCCAGCCCTCCCACCAGGTCTCGGTCTCGACCTCGGCGGGCTGGGTGGCCGGCGACATCTCAGGCGCGGATTCCTGCGCCAGGAGGGGACAGGTGAGGACCGTGAGCCCAAGCAGGGCCGTAAGACAGTAGGTACGCATGCAGAAAAGGCTCCAGATTAGGGTAAGCCGTGGCGCCGGCCGACAACCGCGTCCAAGGCCCGAGTACCTTGCCGACCAGTTTACACAGCACGACTGTAGAGGAAGTATCGGCGGAAGGCCTTTTTATACCCCAAAGGAGATCCCCCTATACGCCCTCGATAACCGTGCGCAATGAAGAGGATGGTGAGACAGCAAGGGACAGGACTTGTGGTGCCGCGGTTTATGAGCCGTATGGGGACGACTCCCGACTTGCGGCACGGCTCACGAGCCGTGGCAGACGCCCCCAAAAGGCATACCCTCGGCCCCGCCGCAAATCTCAGGGCCGAGAGTCTTGCCAAATGGAATATGGAATATTCGGCAACCGTCTGCCGGCGGACGCGCCGACCTTGGTTACCGAACGCGGTTGCGACGACGAGCAAACAACAGGCTCGCGGCTCCCACCAGGATCAGGCTGGTCGGCTCGGGAACCATGGGCACAAGGACCTCGACCACGGCATTCATTCCATCATCCGTGCTCAAGGACATAAAGCCGGGGGCCGAGCCAACAGCATTGGTTCGGAACCAGATGTGGGCGGAAGTATCACCCGGACCAATGAGGGTCCCCAGCAATCCATTCAGGATGGGGGCGCGATACCGCCAGAACGGCGTTCCTGATTGTGCGTCGCGGGCGACGTAGGCCGGCGTGCCATCAACCCATTCCGCATCGGGGTCACCATTTCCGGAGGAGCCAACGGGGCCCACTCTCATGTCTGAAATCAGCACATCCTGCCAGCCGGTGCCACTGAGGCTCGCGAAAGAAATTGCACCACTGCCGGTCGGGAATGCGGAACGGTCGATCACGTAGTCAAAAATGTAGCTGCCGTCGTTCAGCTTATAGACGGTGGTGGTAACAGTGCTGACCAGCGGGCCCACGGCTTCACGGCTGATCTGCACCTGATCCACTACTTCGCCCGGTGACCAGCCAACCCCAGTCTCGTACCCAGGAGCAAACAATGGAGCCCATTCAGACGGAATCGTGGGTATATCAGCTCGCCATTGAGCGGTATTGGGGAGTAAGGGGGCCGCGATAGCCGATGTGCATAATAAACCGAGCGCTACCGCAACCGCACAGATAAAGCACGGGCGGGCCACTTTCCCTGAAAGTGCCATCTCTCTCTCCTTCCCAAGGTTTTTAGCATCCCCACGCTCCATCCAGAGCGCAGTGGATCTCTCTCAACCGGAATCCTACCAGTAACTCAAGCATAGGGCAAGGAGAATTCCCCGAATTTCGCCTCAAGAACAAAGATTTTATCACTACCGCATCACAAGGACAGATACAATGAAAGCGCCACTTGAATATACGCGCTGTCGGACAGAGTCAGTAACTCCCCTGGCGGGCTGAAACCGAGGACTGTTGAAAACGGCGGCCGTTCCGGGCAGGATGAATCCATGAACCGCAGACACTTCCTTAAATCGTCAGCCGCCGCCGGCCTGATCCTGGCGACCGGCCCGGCCGTTCACGCCGTCCAACCCGGCAAGAAATACGCCACCGCTCTGATCGGGAGTGGCTGGTGGGGCATGAACATCCTCCGCGAGGCGCTGGCCTCCGGCGAATGCCGCCTGGTGGCCATCTGCGACTGTGACCCGAACCAGATGGACAAGGCCGCCGGCCAACTTGAAAAGCTGACCCGGGACGTGCCGAAAAGGTACCTGGATTACCGCGAGCTGCTGGCCAAGGAACGGCCGGAGATCGTGATCAATGCCACGCCGGACCACTGGCACGCACTGATCACCATCGACGCGGTCAAGGCCGGAGCCCACGTTTACGTGGAGAAGCCCATCAGCCACACCATCCGCGAGGGGCGGGCCATGGTGAACGCCACCCGGGCCGCCGACCGAGTGGTGCAGGTGGGCACGCATCGGCGGGTGTCGCCGCACAATATCTCCGGCCGGGAGTTCCTGCGCAGCGGCAAAGCCGGCAAGATCGGCATGGTCCGGGCGTTCGTGCACTATGGCGGAGGCCCCGGTGAGCCGACTCCGGATTCAGACCCCCCTGCCGGCATGGACTGGAACCTCTGGTGCGGCCCCGCGCCCTTCCGGCCATTCAACAAGCAAATACACCCCAGAGGCTTCCGCAATTTCCTCGATTACGCCAACGGCCAGCTCGGCGACTGGGGCATCCACTGGCTGGACCAGATTCTCTGGTGCATGGACGAGAAGTATCCGCGGCGGGTCTCCTCCACCGGCGGGCGGTTCATCAAGCGGGACAACACCGACCATCCCGACACGCAGGTGGTGCACTATCAGTTCGAGTCCTTCACGGCATTGTGGGAACATCGCTATTACGCCGCCAACCACGCCGAAAAACACAACGTCGGCGCCTATTTCTACGGGACGGCCGGCACGTTCCACATGGGCTGGCTGGACGGCTGGACGTTCTACCCCGCGGACGGCGGGACGCCCATTCACGAAGAACCCCGACTAAACAAACCCGACGACCAGAACATCAAGGAGCTGTGGGCCAACTTCCTGGCCTGCATCAAATCGGGCAGGCGGCCCGTATGCGACATCGAGATCGGGCATCGCTCGACGACCATGGCGCTGCTGGGCATGCTCTCGTACAAGCTCGGGCGCAGCGTACAGTGGGACGGCGAAAAAGAAGTCATCGTCGGCGATGAGAAGGCCAACGAGCTGCTGTCACGTCCCTATCGGTCTCCGTGGATCTATCCGCAGGCGTGAGGACAACATCAACGCGCCGACCGGGAAACGGCTTCACGACCGGCCCATCCCGCGCCCCGTCAAGGCATCGAGGCCGGGCCGGAACCGCCGTCACCCGTTCGCCCAGATCGAATCCGTGGTGGCGTGCATGATCACGCTGCGCGGCGGCCCGTATGAATGCTTGCCGTTGTGAGCGTTGTTCACGCCTGTATAGAACAGGTGCCACGTGCCGCCGTGCGATACCAGCCGGTTGCAGGCGTAAATGCCGTATGAATCAGGCTGGCCCTGTTCCCCCCGGGGCAGCCAGGCTGACCGCATCGGCCGATGCCACTTAAGCCCGTCGTCGGAGAAGCACCACTCGATGTCCATGGTCTGCGCCCGGCAGGGATAATGCCCCAACATGCCCACGCAGCCGCGCGGCGTGTGCGTAACGGCCAGGTAGTAGAACTGCTGATCCGCGGGATCTTTGGCGTCCGGCTGGACGACGCGCTGACGGTGCTCGAAGCGCAACCCGTCATCGGAGACATAGCGATCAATCACGCGAATCAGCCCCGGGGCGTTGTCCTCCGGCACATACGCGGGGCTGTCCTTCGGAACGGAGACCAGGGCCACCGAATACATCTCAAAGGTACCATCCGGCAGCAGATAGAGGTTGGTGGCGTCGTTGGAGATCAGGTGTGAAGGGGCGGCGGGCTCATCCGCAGGCCGGCTGGCCAGCTGTCTGTGCAGCATGACGCCGTCCGGCGACGGCACCCCGCGCGCGGCCCGGTCGTTGGGATGGTAGAGGACGGGGCGATGCGGGTCGACCACGCGGTAGCGCCGCCCATCATCGCTGTCCGCGGCCAGATAGCGGGCCACTTCCGGCCCGTGGGCCCAGAAATAA
>JAAXZI010000112.1 GCA_012719955.1 Phycisphaerae bacterium
ATGGAGAGTGTGAGAGATGGAGAGAGGGTGAGAAGGTGAGGGAGCGATGCGGAGACGCGGGGATGCGGGGACAGGGAGACGAAGGGTGAGAGTTTGGGATTCAGGGGGGGATCTGAGTTCCGAGCGTAAGTGAGGGGCCTGCCCCCGGCACGCGACGGGAACGGGCAGGGGGCCTGGTATGATTGCAGGCCATAGCCACGAACGATCTCAAAGTATTCATCTCGCAACGTGAATCCAGGTGCGACGAGTGCGGCGCGGAGCTTGGCCGGCACGCATGGATTACGCTGCAGGAAGGAAAAGGCGCGCTGTGCCTGTCCTGCGCCGACCTGGACCATCTGGTGTTTCTCCCCGCCGGCGACACCGCGCTCACACGCCGCGCCCGCAAGCATTCAAAGCTTTCCGCGGTCGTGCTGAAGTGGAGCCAGGCGCGCAAACGATATGAGCGCCAGGGCCTGCTGGTCGAGGAGAAGGCGCTGCAGCAGGCGGAACAAGAGTGCGCGGCCGATCAGAAGGCCCGCGAAGCCGCTCGCGCCCGTGCCGCCGAACGCCGCGCGGAACTGGACGAGCAATACGTGGCGGCCTTCGCGCAGCGCATCCGTGAGTTGTTCCCCGGCTGCCCGGCCGGTCGGGATGCCGAAATTGCGGCCCACGCCTGCCGGAAGTACAGCGGTCGGGTTGGCCGTTCCGCCGCCGCCAAAGCGCTCGATGCCGCCGCCGTGGAACTGGCCGTGATCGCCCACATCCGGCACACGGAGACCGGCTACGACGAGCTGCTGCTGGGAGGATGGGACCGTCATGAGGCCCGGAGCAAGGTAAGCGCAGATGTTGACGAGGTGTTGCAAAAGTGGCGCACCGGCGGCCACAACGCCGGAAAGTAGCCAGGAAGGTCGGGTGTGACTCAGCCGCGCCGCTTTTTGCGGGGCTTGGACTCTAACTCAGCGGCATCGACCAAAACAACCTTGCCGTCGCGCCAGATCGCCATCGGCACCCCGGCCTGCTTGTGGCGACGAATGGCATCTCGGGAGGCGGCTACCATGGCCCGATCGAGAGAGGTGCCTTCACGGAAGATGGCCGCGATGCTCTTGCGACGCTTCGCTTTCATGTTCCGATTCCTCTTTGGATACGCTCCCACAACCGGCGATTGGCGATCCGCGTGGTTCGCGGGCCAGAGCCCGATGCAACCAGCTTCGGTCGATCTCCAGAGGAATTATCGTACACCCGCCACGCTGCGGCAAGCGGCTGGTAGAGGGAGAAGAACTTACGCAGGCCACGCTCGTACCTGCGGCGGATAACGTCTTCGGGTACATTGTGGCCGCCCAGGCGCACACGGCCTGCCACCCGTTCAACAGCCAAATCGGTGGACGGCAGCCAGAGGAAGAAAAGGCGGAACTGGTAGCCGGTTCCAATGAGGCTGCGGAGCCAGGGTATGAACGAACGACTGGCCAAGGTGGTCTCGAACGCGAAAGTCACTCGCTGCCGCGCCAACGTACGAATTCGCGAGAGCATGATTTCGCCGGCTGCCACTGCCGCCCGCTCAGGCGCGAACGCAGACAGGCCCTGGGCAATGACGTCTGTGTTGACGAACTCACTGACACCCAGAGAGTTCTTCAACAGGTGCGGCGCGGCAGTGGTCTTGCCCGCCCCGTTCGGCCCTGCCAGCACGATGACGTTCGGTGAACCTGCCGCTGCCAATCAAACGGCCCTTGTTCCCCCTCAAGCCTCGATCCGCGATCTTCAGGCCTTCGCCTCTTGCTCGCGCAGCCACGCGATGGTCTTTTTCACGCCTTCCTCGTACGACACCGTTGACTGCCAGCCCAGCTCGCGACGGGCCTTCTCCGCGCTGAAGAAGCAGCGCCGGCCCATGAGCCACACCGCGTAGCGCGTGACCATCGGCGGCTTCTTCAGGTTGAACGCATGCCCGATGATCTCCAACAGGAAGGCCACGTTGTACGCCACCTTGTAGGGCACGTGTTTCGTGACCGGCGGGGCGCCCAGTTCGCGGGCCAGCAGGTTCATCCAGTCCTTCTGCTTCATCTCGCCGTCGTTGCAGCAGTTGTAGGCCTGCCCAACCGCCTCGGGTTTGTCCGCCGCCAGGATCGCCGCCTCCGCCACGTTGCCGGCATACACGACGTTGAGCCGGTTCTGGCCGTCGCCGAGAATCTTGCATTTGCCCTCGCGCAGCATTTTCGCCAGCCGGAAAATCGTGGCCCGGTCGCGCGGGCCGTAGAGCCAGCTTGGGCGGATCACCGTCAGGCGGATCTTGCCGGCCTCATGCATGGCCCACAGGATGCGCTCGGCTTCGACTTTCGCGCGCGAGTAGTAGCTCCACTTGTGCAGGTTCACGCCCAGCGGGGCGGTTTCATCGAGCACCAGCCCTTCGCCGTCGGGATGCCCGTAGGAGCTGATCGAACTGAAGTGTATGAACCGCTCGACCCCTGCGTTGGCCGCGGCTTCGGCGAGGTTGCGCGTGCCGTCGATGGTGATCTGCTGGAACTCCTCCCACGGGCCCCAGTCGCCCACCCGCGCGGCGGCGTGATAGATCGTCTTCACGCCCTGACAGGCCCGGTCCAGTGCAGCCCGGTCGGTGAGATCGCCTTCGACCAGCTCGACGCCGTGTTGACGCAGCCAGGAGGTATCGCTGTTGCGGCGAACCAAGGCCCGTGCCGGCCGGCCCCGGAGTCCAAGCTGTTCCACGACATGGCTGCCCAGCAAACCCGTTGCACCCGTTATCAGATTCATCATTCTCTCACTTTCCGATGATCTCGCCCGTCCCGCCGGGGGGCGTCCTTCATATGCCGGCCGGCGCCCCTGTCGGTTGTTCAGCTTGTCACCAAAGCCATGGCCGGGTGGCGGGTAACCCGGATTCTCAAACCCGGGCTCACGATTTTGAAGGCCGTCGATGCAACGAGGAGTGCAACCGGGCCGCTCCACCTGGGCCCTGGAAAATCGCGAGCCCACCTGCGATCAGGTGGGCCACCCCGCCGGCGCATCCGCGCCAACAGGGCGCTTACCATAGGAAATCCCCCCGGTACCGTCAAGAATCCCGGCGGGACAGCAGGAAGAGGTTACGGGCCACCTCGCCTACGCCCACGCTGGAACATTTTACCAGCCTGTAGAGGGTGCGGGCCTGCTCCTCGGGGTCGAGGCGTGCAAACCGCCGTTCGAACTGCCGGACCTCCACCCGCCGCAATTGACGACGCCGGGCGGCGTGGACCGGACCGTCGAAGCCGGCCGGGTCCCGTTGCGCAAAGCGCACCAGCAGCCGTGCCGCCGCATCGTCCCGAAGCCACTCGCGCGCCACCCGCAAAATGTGCTGCTCGTAGGCGTGTACCTGCCCGGCGGAAATGTGCAGTTCACCGGCCAACTGCCGCACCGGCGTCCGCTGCCGCGGGTTGCTGATCAACACCCGTTCGGCGGCGATCCGTGCGAAGATGGCGGGCGCGTCCGGCCGGCGCCAGCTTCGATGCAACAGGCTCTCCACCGCCTCCCGGGTCGCCAGCTCGAAGCGGCGCCGCAACGCGTGCCGGATGCTCTCGGTGTCGCAGGCGGCGCGCTGATCGAGCCATTCGCCCGTGGTCGGCCCCGCCGCGGTTCGCAGGTCGGGATGAGGTTGGAGGCTGACGGGGGCCACGGCCTGGGGATCTTTGCAGGCCTGACCATACGGCACGCGGACCACGTGCCGCCCGGTCAGCGCCGCGGCATGAATCGCCCGCCGGATTCGCAGCAGGGCATAGGCGGCGAAGTCTCCGTGTCGCTCAGGAGCATAACCGGCCGCCGCCTGCACCAGCGCCAGGCAGCCAATCTGGAAGAGCTCGCCCAACTCGTCGCGATCTGCGCCCTGACGCCGCCGGGAGCCCAGCCTGGTCCGCAGGTGAACGCCCACCAGCCCGATGTGCCGTGCCGCCAGCGCCTGCTGCTCCGGCGTCAGCGGGCGAGTCGAACGGCTGGATCGCTCCGCTGCCTTGCATCCCCCTGCACACGGCGTCCGCTCCGGCAGGCCGGGTGGCAAGCCGTCCGGCGGGCAGGGGGCCGGCCTGCCCGATGGAAACGCAAAGCCAGTCGGATGTGTATCTTGCGCGCAAGAATCCCCCGGTTGTCCAGGCGTGGCGATCATCGGTTGCTTGCCCTCCAGTTGAGATGGTTTCCCGCTCCTGGTGATACTAACATACACCAAACTTCGGGCAAGGGCAAACCGATCCGCGACCATGCCGAGGCGCTCTGCTTGCGTGCCCGCCCTCGGCAGGCCGTCCCGGCGGGGCGTGGATCGATCATCGTCCCTCGTCGAGGGGAAGCGTTCGACGGCCCTGTGAGTCGCTCAGGAAAGGGTGGGGCATAGCCGGGGGGCCTTTTCTGTAGCGGCCGGGCTCCGTACCGGCCGTTTTGCCGTAAGTAAAACGGCTCGCACGGAGCCCCGCCGTTACGACCTTGCGCTGCAGTGTCGCATATCGTCTCTGGACTCCGGGCGGAGAAGCTGTCAGCGATACTCGCACCAGCGCAGCGGGCTGAGTGATATCCACCCGGAAAAGGTGGCGGCTACATCGGTCCCCGGGGCGGCGGGGCGGTCGTAATAGCTGGCCCGGTTCTCGCAGAACTGCACGCCGTCCGGATCGCACCCGACCCGGTATTCCAGGGCCAGCGGGTCACGGCTGATGGTCGTGATCTGCACGCCTCGAACCGCCTCATCGGCCGGCAGGCGCGGAAAATTGATGTTCCACCACTGGTGTAGCCGCCCGCTCTCGGTCATGGCCGGATGGCGCCCCAGGGCCGCCACCGTCTGCCGATGCACTTCCAGGTCGCCCTGAGGTGGACAGGCCGCGTCGGGCTGAAGCAGGGCCGCGATAACGCCCGCCGCCTCCCGGGTCACGCGTTCCCAGTCGTCCGGCAGGGCGGCTTTGACCAGGTACGAAACGGCCATCGCGGGAATCCCGAGAAAGCCGGCTTCGCGCGCCGCGGCCACCGTGCCGGAGTTGTAGATGTCCACCCCCAGATTGCTGCCGCGGTTGATGCCGCTGATCACCCAGTCCGGGCGCTGCATCCCCGGCAGCGCCACCGCGGCCCGCACGCAGTCCGCCGGCGTTCCCTCCACCACCAGCACGTCGCCCATCTCTGCCACCGCCGTCCGCCAGCAGCGGAATCGGTCGGAGACGGTATGCCCCTTCGAGCTCTGCACCTCCGACGGGGCGATGACTTCGATGCTTACGCCGGGCCAGTCACGAACCGCCAGGTAGAGCGCTCGGAGTCCCGGAGCATCGTACCCGTCGTCGTTGGTGAGCAGGATCCGCATGGCGAATGCTTACAGCGCATCGTCGCAGGCCGGATCGGCCGGAACCATCGGCCCAGAGCCCGCGGCACACAGCTCAAACGCGGTCAGATCATCCAGATCGATGCGCTCGTTACCGTCGGCGTCCAGGCACCGGCAGCGATCCGCATTGAAGATCCCGCTGGCGCCGGTGAAGCATCGCTGCCACTCCGCGAAGTCGTCCTGGTCCACGTCACCGTCGCCGTCCCGGTCGAAGCGCGGCTCATAGCAGCCCGGCCCGATTCGGACCTGCACATTGTCCCAGGCGACCACCTGGGGACCGACCGGCTCGGCCCACAACCACGGCTGCGGATCATCGGTTCCGGTGGCCTCAGGGGCGCTCACGAAGATCTGGTCCTGCATCAGCAGTCGAACTTCGAAATTGCCCGTGGTGGTGGTGATCTCCTGGCGCAGGCTCACGCGTTGCCACACGCCATTGACCGTGCCGCCTTCGCTGCCGCGCCAGAGGCTGACGGCCACGTCCGGCACCTGATCGCCCGTGTGGAACCCGACGGTGGGCTGGTCGTAATTGTCGTCCGTGAGCACGAGCACGCGGTTGCCCAGGGCCTCCGGCTTGTCCGGATGCTTGGTCGGATCTTTATAGACATAGGCGTCCATGTCGATTTCTACCATGTAGGTGCCCGCCGGCAACAGGCTGGGGAACAGCCGGCTGATCCACGCCGCCCGCGTGTTGTCAGGACAGGCTGTGAGGCTCACAAACCCGACGCTGGTCGAGCCGGGGTTGCCTTCGTTGGCAAACAGCCGGGAATCATCGGCCGCAAGAAGCGTCGGCGTGTCGTCATGCGGATGGGCCGCCTCAAAGCTCTTCGCCGTCCAGCCGCCCAGGCCCGACTCGAAGTCTTCCGTCAGGGTGTAGACCACCTCGTCCGTATCGAAGTTCCTCAGGGTGATCACTACGTTATCCCACGCCACGGCCTGTTTGCCTTTGTATTTGTCGTGGAGCAGCAGCCGCACTTCGAAGTTGCCGGTTGTCGTGGTGATGGTCGGCGGATTCGCATCCAGATCGCTGTCGACATGCCGCCATCGACCGGAGTAGAGCGACCGGCTCTCGGGCGAATCGTCACTCACTCCGGGCCAGAAGCTCTTGCGGATTCCCCCGTCCGGCAGATTGCCGTCGAAGTTCAGGCAGGGGTTGTTCACCGCCGAGTCGGTCAGCACGTAGATGCGATTCCCGACCGCCCACGGATCCGGCGTGGGCTTGGGCGTCTCAATGCGGTAATTCGGATCCTTGTAGACATACACATCGGCCTCGATCCGCACGCGGAGTTTGCCGGTGTAGGGAATGGTGAACTGTTTCTCCAGCCATGCCGCCAGGGTGTTGTCCCAGGAATCCAGGTCGGAAGAGAAGCCCGCCGACCGCGAGGGGGGCGGATCATCGGGTTCAGGAATGACGTCGTACAGCCGCGGATCGTTGGGCTCGAACAGGATCGGCGTCCCGTTCAGATCGATGTGCGAGGGCTCAGCCGCCCGCGGGATCCAGGCCCCCAGCCCACTCTCAAAATCGTCGTCGATAATGGTGGTCATCTGCCCGTGGGCCGCCGCCACGCTGATGGTCAGGATACAAATAGAGAAAACCGCTCTGCGCATGCCTGAAGACCCTTCTGTTAGATTTTGGCCACGGTGGAGTTAGCTTCTTTCCCGATCGCCTGACCCGCGACGTAAGGGCCTGGCGCCCCAAAGGCAGGCAATCGCGCGGCTAGTCCCGTTCAGCATTCCCCTGAGCCGGGAACTCTCTGAGATTACCAGAAGAGCGCTGGGTAGTCAAGAATGGCGTCCTTCGTCTCTGGGCGGCGTCAGCGCGCCCCAACGGCGGCCGAAACAGTATGACCCTACAGCGCAAAGTGGGCCATCTTTCTGTAACGGCTGGGTTCCGTACCGACCGTTTGGCCCGTAAAACGGCCGGTACGCCCCTGCGCTGTAGTGTATGAACACTGTTCCGGCGAACACATCGTCGGGGCTTACTGGACCAATGTTGAATGGTCAGGCCACATACGGTCTGATAAGCGCCGCTCGCCGGGGCGGGTATCTTGCTTGCTTTCAGGTCTCAGCCCGAAGATTAAAAAGTAGATTGTAAAGGTTCGTTATCGCGCCTGTCCCAGCAGACCCTGGCGTTGCCACGTGCGGATCAGCGCCTGCAGGTCCGCTGCCGCATCCTTGAGCCGCCGCACGGTCAGCAGCAGCTCATCATAGAGCTTCGGATCGCGCAGCAGCATGCCCACCGTTCCATCACCCTCGGCGATCTGCCGGCCGGCCAGGATGAACTGATCGAACAGTTTGGACATCTTGTCCGAATTGGCCAGCAGGCTTCTGCCCAACTTGTCGATGTGGCTGTGGGTGGTGTCCAGGGTGGCGTCCAGTTTGACCGTCAGCGCATCCACCTTGGCCCCGACCTGGCGGGCCTGACCGCTGAATTCGCGGAAACTCGCGGCGGCCTGGCGGGCGTCCTCGCTGGCCACGCGCAGGTTGGCCAGGCTGTCCTTGAAATTACTTTGCACCGCCGGATCGCCCACCACCTCCTCGATACGGGTGAGCACGTTGTGCAGCCGTTCGACCGCGGTGTACAGATTGGCGGTCACCTGCTGGGTCGTGGGCACACCGTCCGGTCGCGCGGCGGCCGCCTTGGCCGCGTCCACTTCCGCCGTGGTGCGCTTCTCGAACAGCACGTGCAGGTCATGGGCCACCGGGGTGAGCGCCTCGGCCAGTTGCCCGACCCGCGCGGTGGTCTTCTCCACGGTGGCCATCATCTGCTGATCGATGATCTGGCTGAGGGCATTGAGCTGTCGGCCCGCCAGGACGGCGGTGCCATCACGCGGCAGCGGCTCGGTGGGGACCACCGGCGGGACGATTTGGATCGCAGGCTGGCCCATCAGCGGCTGAATGGCCAGGGCCACCGACCGGCTGGGGATGGGGAACTCGCTGCGGATTTCCATGACCACGACCGCGCCCTGGCTGGGGTCCTGGCGGTCCAGCAGATCCACGCGCTTGATGCGCCCCACGGAAACGCCGGCCAGGGTCACGGTGATCCCTTCGCGCATGCCCAGCACGCGGTCGAACCTGGCCTGCACCTCGTACCCGGTTTGCAGCAGAGCGCTGGCTTCGCCGAACTTGATGATGAGAACGGCCAGCGCGGTCAGCCCGCCGAGCACGAAGATTCCGATGATCACATTCCGCCTGCGTTCGTTCATGGTTTTTGTTCCAGTCAGATACCCGTTCAGGCCGTTGCCTGTTCCACATCCAAGTCCGCATCGCCGGTGACAAATCGCCGCACTCGCGGGTCGGTGGAGTTTCGAAAATCGTCCGGGGTCCCGTCGGCGATGAACTGCCCCTGCTGCAGCATGAGGATGCGGTCTCCCACCTTGAACGCGCTGGTCATATCGTGCGTGACCACCACGCTGGTGACGCGCAGTTCGTCCTTCAACTTGATGATCAGGTCGTTGATCGCATCTGAGCGAAGCGGGTCCAACCCCGTGGTGGGCTCATCGTAGAGGATGATCTTGGGGTTTAAGGCGATGGCCCGGGCCAGGGCCACGCGCTTGCGCTGGCCGCCAGACAGCTCGGCCGGGCGCTTGGGACCGACCCCGTACAGCCCGACCATGGCCAGCTTCTCATTCGCGATCCGCTCGATCTCCTCGTCCGAGTAGTCGGTATGCTCGGCCAGGGGAAAGCCCACGTTCTGGGCGGCGGTGAATGAGTCGAACAACGCTCCCATCTGGAAAAGAAACCCGAACTGCTTGCGGATCTCCACCCATTCCCGCGGCCGGAGCGTATCCACGCGCCGCCCCTCGAAATAGACCTCTCCACTGTCGGGGCGGATCAGGCCCAGCATGATCTTCAGCAGCACGCTCTTGCCCGTGCCGGATTCGCCGATGATCACCGTGGTCTTGCCACGCTCCAGGGCCAAGTTCACGCCGCGCAGCACAATCAGTGGCCCGAATCGCTTGTGCACATTGCGAAGCTCGAGGATCGTCTGACTGTTGCCGCTCATCCCGTACCCTCAGAAGATGGTCTTGAAGCCCCACACCACCTCGTAGAAGTTCTTGAGAAACAGAGCGAGGAAGAAATCCTGGATGAGGATCACGACGAAGCCGGTCACAAAAGACTGATTGCAGGCCCGGCCCACGCCGTGGGCCCCGGGACCGCAGTGAAAGCCCTTGTAACAGGAGATCATCCCCAGGGTGGCCCCGAAGAAGAAGCTCTTGATCAGACCGCTCCAGATGTCCCATGCCTCTACCGAGGCCTCCGTGAAGCCCCAGTACGCCGAGTCCGACACGCCGAAGATGGGTACGCTGATCAGCCACCCGCCGTAGATGCCCAGCACGTTGCAGTACAGGGTCAGCACCGGGGTAAGCAGCACACAGGCCAGAAAGCGGGGCGTCACCAGCACGTGGATGGGGTCGGCCCCCATGGCCCGCAGGGCGTCGATCTGCTCGGTCACGTTCATCGTGCCCAACTCCGCGGTCAAGGCCCCGCCCACGCGCCCCAGCAGCATGATGCCGGCCAGCACCGGCCCCAGTTCCCGAACCACCGAGAGGCTCACGATCACGCCCATGCGATCTTCGAGCCCCACAGCCTGGAACTGCTCAAAGGCCTGCACCGCCAAGACCATGCCCACGAACAGCCCCGTCACCAGAATCACCGGCACGCTGGCCGCGCCAATCTGGTAAGCCTGCGGCAGCAGCCGGGAAAGATCGCGCCGACGGGTCAGGCCCGCGGGTATGTGCGCGAGCGTGTGCCAGCTGAAACGCCAGAAATCACCAAAGTACGACAGCCGGTCCAGGGCGAAATCCCCGATCCAGGCCAGAAGACTCAGCGAACTGGATGCATTGAGCGCCAATGACGTTCCACCTTCTTGAAAGAATCCCCGTCCGGGCCGCTCGCAGCCCGCCATATTCAAAGAATCCTATCTCTATCGGTGGGAGGGTGTTTCTGTCAAATCCTGTACAGCCTCTCTGATGCGGACCTCATCCAGCAGGTCGCGCCCTGGCGTCGCGCGGAAGACGACATCCCTGGCCTGGGATGGACGGCCGGCGCGAGGGTTCAGTGTGTCTATAATTCGATCTCGAAAGAGAGAAGGCCGTTGCCTGGCCGCTGAGCGTCTAACTTCGCTTCCTGGCGCCAGATGGGGTGGCGTCCTTCCGGTTGTTGTCGCGCTCAGGACCCTGGGAGCGTTCTCTTGGACGCACGCTCGGATTGGCCTTGGGCGCATCAGGGCGCTGCGGCGTAGCCTTGGAGCGGTCTGACTCCCTGGCCTGGGCCGACAGCGGCGATCGCGGCAGTCTCAGACGCAGCGAACGAAGGCCTTCGCTGGGCTCGACCTGCCGCCCGGCATCACGCGGATCCTGGCCTCGCGGCTGGGCCTGTGGTGTCGGACGCGCTCCCGGCCGTGCCTGGGCCGCCGGCGCTCGTGCGCCTTCGCCGGGGCGAATCTGTTCGCGGCTGATGCGCAAGGGACTCTTGTCTGCCGAGGAAAGCTCAAGTTGCCGGCGCTGGGCCTGGTACTCGCGCAACCTGGTAAGCTGCTGACGCACACTTTCGCGCTGCTCGGGAGAAGTTTTCTGTATGCGCAATGGGATTTCGCGAGCGGACCGCTCATTCGCCAGTTCGGTCAGCGGCCGGGCAAGCACCACTGTCTGCGAGCGAACCGGGTCCTGCAGGATCACGCGGTCGCGGCGCATCCGCTCCAGGGATACCCAGGTGCGCGGCGGGCGGGCGTCCACCCGGTCGCGGCGCAGCTCGTAGGTGCGGATGAAACGCCGCTCCCACTCCGGATCGGTACGGCGATGCACGGCCACCGTGTGCGCGTAGAGAGCGGAGTAGCCCTGCGGACTGCTGTGAAACACATGGATCGGGAGAATGCCCGCCTGCCGGTAGGTGGGCGCGTAGTAGTCACCGAAATAGTAATGGCGATAGCCCGGCCGGGCGAACAGGTTCTCAACCAGCACCTGGCTGTTGATGACCACCGTGGGTCGATAGACGAAGCCGGGGCGGGTGATGACCGTTCGCTCGATGTATGCCGGGGCGAACAGCAGCCCGCGCCGCGGCACGACATAATCCCAGTAACCGCTCACGAACACATACCCGCTGGGCGTCCGCACGTAATGGGCCGGAACCCAGACCCAGTTGGGCTGCGGGGCGACCCAGTAGCCTGGCCGCCAGACATAGGTGCCTTGCTGCCACCGCCAGCAACCCGGCACCCAGATGTAGTCCGGCGCGGGCGCGGCGCCCACTGGTTCGAGGCTGAGGGGCGCGGGCGGCTGGGGCAAGTACTCAACGTCCTGTTCGTCGACGCTCAGCCAGAAGCCGGAGACCCACTGATGCCCGCCGGAAGTCTGCGTCCAGTAACCCGGCACGAACTGCCGGCCGGGCGGAATGCTGCGCCAGATGCCGCTGACCCACAGGTAACTGCGGCGATCATCGTCCCAGCTCCAGTAGCCGGGCACCCAACTGACGAACTCGCCTTCCGGCCGTTCATCCGGCGGAACCTCCTCGATGAGCGGTGGGGGGGGCTGGGGCACGATCAGGCCCGGATCCGGATCAAACACCACCGGCTCCGCGAACGCTTCATGGACCGGCCCGCGCGTCTCGATCTCAACGCCGATGTTGATGCTGACGCTGCTTCGCTGGGCCAGCGCCGAGGCTGGTAATATCGCGGCAGCACAGCACAGGCTGATGCGTACCGCAAAAGACTTCAGGGGTTCTGCGTACAAGGCTTGGATGGTGTGCATGAGGGCATCTCTCTTGTAAGAGTCGCGGTCTTTCCGACAAGGTTATTGGCAATTGATGCCGAAGTAAAGCTCCCTGAACACCGACGGTTTTGCCGCCCGCCCGTTCAGACCGTGCCGACCCGTCAGCCCGACCGACCCCACAGGGCGGGGATCGAATCGCCGAAGGCCCCGGGCCGTCTTCCGAAGCAGGCCCGGCCCCCGCGCCAAGCCCCCCGCCAAGCTGCAAAACTTGCGGATGCGGCGCGGTTCGCGAAGGGCGTGTTTGGCCCGATTTTGCAGGGGTTTGCGGGCTTTGTCGACCGCGCATCAACGTGGCTCAACCGGTTTCTTGACATTCATTTTGGAAAAGCCAACAATCCGGCAAATCCCCTACAGGCGATCGGACGCCTGCCAGCCTGCGGGCAGACCCACATCGGCGGCCAAAAACGCCGCGGGCACGCAAGCTTACAACGGAGCCGGCAGTAGCATGAGCCAGACAACAACGCTGAGCATGTCCACCCTCGTCAGTTCGGGCGGTGGCCGGATATGGTTGCATCGATATGCCTGGGCCCTGGTTGGGCTGACGCTGGTGCTCATCCTGGCCGGAGGCAATGTGACCAGCAGAGACGCCGGTCTGGCTGTGCCCGACTGGCCGTTGTCCTTCGGCTCGGTCAACCCCGACGGGTGGATGACCAACATGGGCGGCCAGTCGCCCGGCGTCCGCGACGAGCACGGCCATCGGCTGATCGGCGCGACGGTGGGCCTCATGGTGATTGGCCTGGTGATCTGGCTTCGGCGCGTGGAGCAGCGCGGATGGGTGCGAACCATGGGCTACGTGGCCCTGGCGGCGGTGATCGTCCAGGGCGTCATGGGCGGTCTGCGTGTGACCGAAAAGTCACTGGCCCTGGCCATCGTGCACGGCTGTTTCGCCCAGGCCTTCCTCTGCTTGACCATTGCCTTGGCCGTGGCCACCTCGCCGCGCTTTCCGGGCGGGGTGCGCTTCGGCGGGGTCGATCAGCCGCGGGACCAGGCCCTGCGTTTCTGGACGGCCGGGCTCGTGGGCGCCATCTACGTTCAGCTCATTCTGGGGGCCCTGTTGAGACATCTCGGCGGTACGCCCGCGGTGGTAGTGCATGTGCTGGGCGCCCTGGTGGTGGGGGGCTGCCTGGTTATGGCCGCGCTGCATGTCTTTTCCCGCCCCGAATCGGAAACGTCCCTGGGGGGCTGGACCATCGGCCTGTTCCTCCTGTATGGCTTCCAGATCTTGCTGGGGGTGGCCGCGTATGTGTTGGTGCAATCCATAGTGGGGGCTGATTCGTTGCATCTGGCCCGAATTTATGTGCCCACGATCCATGTGACACTGGGAGCGATTGTGCTGGGGATGAGCTTCGGGATCGCCTTCCGGGCCTACGCCCTGACGAATCCCAGGGTGGCGGCGGCGGGTCCAACTGAAGGGGTGACGGTGTGAGCGCGGGTCTGGATGCGAAACCCGTTTCGGCGGCGCTGCCGCGTACAGCGGGTCTGGTCGAATACGTCGAATTGCTCAAATTCCGGCTGGTCTCGCTGGTGCTGGTGACCACGGCGGTGGGCTTCTACGTGGGGTTTCACGGTCCCTGCGACGTTGCCTTCATTGGCGGGCTGGTGCACACGATATTGGGAACCGCGCTGCTGGCCGGCGGAGCCATGGCCCTCAATCAGGTCATGGAACGCGAGACCGACGCGCTCATGCTGCGGACGCAGACCCGCCCCCTCCCGGAAGGCCGTATTGGTCTCTTCGAGGCCACGTTGTTCGGAATCATTCTGGTGGCCTGTGGAGCGGCATACCTGTCTATTTACGTGAACCTGCTGACCAGTGGCCTGGGCCTGCTCACCGTGGCCACCTATCTGTTGCTCTATACGCCCCTCAAAACGCGAACGCCATTGTGTACGGCGGTCGGGGCCGTCTCCGGGGCCATCCCGCCGATGATGGGCTACACCGCCGCCACGGGCGTCGTCACCGTTGAGGCCTGGCTGCTCTTTGCTATCCTGTTCGTCTGGCAGATGCCGCACTTTCTGGCCATCGCGTGGCTGTATCGCAACGATTATGCCCGCGGCCGGCAGATGATGCTGCCGGTCGTGGACCCGTCCGGGGAGAGCACGGTGCGGCAGATGGTCTCGTTTACGCTGTTGCTGTTGCCGATCACGCTGTTGCCGGCGGTTTTCGACATGGCCGGCGGGGTGTACGGCTCGGGGGCCGTCGTCCTGGGGCTGGCATTCCTCGCGTTCGCCCTATGGTTGGCCCGGCGGAAGAGCCAGGCGGCGGCCAGGGCCGTGTTCATCGTGTCCGTGGTCTATCTGCCGCTGCTACTGACCTTCATGATGGTCGATCAAAATTAGAACCCCCAACCGGGAATAGAGAACCCGTGTCCAGCACCGAGAATCCCATTCGCGTTGAGCACCTGTCGCACCATTACGGCCGGCGCCAGGCCCTCGTCGATGTCTCTTTTGACGTGCCTGCGGGCAAGATCTTCGCCCTGCTGGGGCCCAACGGCGGGGGCAAGACCACGCTGTTCAAAATCCTGTGTACGTCGATGGTCCCCAATGGGGAGGCAGCTATCCTGCCTGCCTCGGACATGAAGGCGGGCAAGATGCCCGCCCTCCAGACTGGCCGGGCCACTATTTGCGGGTATGACGTGCTCACCGACCCGCACGCCGTGCGCTGCTGCCTCGGCGTTGTCTTCCAGCATCCCAGCCTCGACGGCAAGCTCACCGTCCGCGAGAATCTCCGCCATCAGGGCCATCTTTATGGGCTGTCCGGGGCCCGGCTGGAAGCGCGAATTGATGAGATGCTGGCCCGCTTCCGCGTGGCCGACCGGGCCGGGGACCGCGTCGAAACCCTTTCCGGCGGGTTGGCCCGGCGGGTGGATCTGGCCAAGGGCCTGCTGCATGCCCCGCGCGTGTTGCTGCTGGACGAGCCCAGCACCGGGCTTGATCCACATGCCCGCTGGGAACTTTGGCAGCTTCTTGACGCGTGCCGGCGCCAGGACAACCTTACCATCCTGATGACCACCCACTTCATGGATGAGGCGGATCGCTGCGACTGCGTCGGTATCATCGACGGCGGGCGACTGGTGGCCGTGGGCTCTCCGGCCGAGCTCAAGGCGCAGATCGCCGGCGAGTGCCTGCACCTGCAGAGCGACGACCCCGACGGGCTGACCCACGGCCTGAAGGAGCGGTTCTCGCTTTCGCCGGCCATCGTGGGCGGCACCGTTCGGATCGAGCACCCCAGCGCCCACGAGTTGATCCCCAAAATTGTGGAAGCGTTCCCGGACCGCATCACGGCCGTGTCGCTGAGCCGGCCCACGCTGGAAGAGGTGTTTATGCGGCATACCGGGCGGCGGTTTGAGGATGCTGCTTAGGAAGAGAAGCAAGAGGCGCCTGGGGGGGCCACGTCTTCAGACGTGGGTTCACGATTTGGTTATTTGTTCTTTGTCCTTTGTTCTTTGTGGACGGCCTATTGAGAGGTGATGAATCTGAGTTGATTGGGACCTTGGCTGGCAGACAACAAAGAACCAAGGACCAAGCACCAAGGACAAAAAACTCCATGAGCTCTCACATACTCGTGAATAAAATCGAGAACCTGTCTTCCGAGAAGGTGGACCATCCGACCGCGGCGGTGCCCGCTCGGCCGCGCGCCTGGTTGGCCGTCCTGACCCTCTGGCAGCGCGAGGTGGTTCGCTTCCTCCGCCAGCGCAATCGGATCGTGGGGGCCCTGGGCTCTCCGGTGGTGTTCTGGCTTCTGATCGGCTCCGGACTGGGGCGTTCGTTCCAGCCGCCGGGCAGCACCGTGCCCATCAGCTACCTGGAGTATTTCTTCCCCGGCACGCTGGTGATGATCCTGCTCTTCACCGCGATTTTCTCCACCATTTCCGTGATCGAAGACCGGCGCGAAGGGTTTCTCCAAGCCGTCCTGGTCTCGCCCGCTCCGCGCTGGAGCATCGTCATGGGCAAGATCATGGGCGGAACGACGCTCGCCTGGATGCAGGGCTTGCTCTTCTGCCTCCTGGCGCCTCTGAGCGGGATCGATCTGACCCTCGGCCGGTTCGCCGAGCTGGTGGGAATCATCTTCATTATCAGTTTTGGCATGACCGGGCTGGGCTTCCTGGTGGCCTGGCCGATGGATTCCACCCAGGGCTTCCACGCCATCATGAATCTCTTCCTCATCCCCCTGTGGATGCTGAGCGGAGCCCTGTTTCCGGCCGCCGGCGCCCCCTCCATCATTCGTTGGATCATGCTGGCCAACCCCGTTACTTATGCAGTGTCGGCCGTGCGGTCGGTATTCTATGATGACATGGCGGCCGTGGCGGGGGGCGGCCTGCCCGGCGGGGCGGTATCGCTGGTCGTATCCGTGCTGTTCGCGCTGGCGATGTTCGCCGCGTGCGTGCTGCTGGCGAACCGTCCGGGCCCTGGAGTGCAGGCGAGGGGCGGGGGGAAGCACAGGTGACGTGGGGGCTCGGAGACACGGCGACACGGAGACAAAGGGACAAGGAGACAAGGGGACACGGGGAAGAGGAGATAGAGAGACAGAGAGGCGGAGAGATGCTTGTGTGCCACGGCTCTTGAGCCGTGCGAGACAACTCCGATACAGGCAGGGTGGCATGCTCACACGCGGCCTCATACGACGTTGCGAACACCACTTGGTTTCATGGCCGCGGGTGAGCATGGCCGACGCTGGTTGACTTCAACATGTCCACCCGCTGATGAGAGGGGACAAGGGGACGAGGAGACAAGGCGGCGAAGGAAACGCCAACAAGTGCTCCGTGCGGATCAAACCTGGGCTCTTGCCCGAAGGCTGGATGCCAAATGTCGGTAAGCGACCCGTCGGAAGGCCCGTTATCTTCTGCTTACGCTCGGAGCGGGTTCAGCACATTGGTGCATTCGAGCTCGCGATCGTGCAGTGCGGAATATCAGGGAGTCTCAACATGAGTTCGCCTGTGGATCACCAAGGCCCGTCAAATCATGTGAAACCAGCTCGATCGCGCTGGCTTTGTTGGTTTGTGCCCGGGATACCCGGCCCCCTTGGGAATGTCACGTTCCTGGTGGGTTGTCTGCCCATGGCCCTCCTGCTGAGCCTCATCCTGGCATCCCGTTCCCACCGGCACGCCCGGAACCTGGTAAAGAATGCTCCGGCTGACAAGCCTCTGCCGGCCCTGTTTGCCCTCCCCGACTTTTCCCTGACCGAACGCAGCGGCGATACCGTCACGCGGGCGACCCTGGCCGGCAAGGTCTGGATCGCGGACTTCATCTTCACCACCTGTCCCGGCCCGTGCCCCCGGATGACCCGGCGCATGGCCGGCCTCCAGACCGCCCTGGCCGACTTGCCCGACCTCCGGCTGGTCACCATCACGGTGGACCCCAAGCGCGACACGCCGGAGCGGCTGAAAGAGTACGCCGCGAAATACGGTGCCGACCCCCAGCGCTGGCTGTTCCTCACCGGCGACCGCGAGGCCATTTACAGGCTTTCCACCGATGGTTTTAAGCTGGCCGCCATCGTGGAGCAGGATGAGGTCCAGAGCACCGACCACCCCATCCTGCACAGCACCCGTTTCGTGCTGGTGGATCGCGAGGGACAGGTTCGGGCGTATTACGACGGCACTTCCGAAAAAGACATGGAGCGACTCGCCGCCGACGCCCGCCGGCTCGCGGCAGAGTAAGTTGCGGAAGAGCAGTACAGATTCCAAATGAATCTTGTACGCCGGGTGCGCCGCCTCTTTAGAGGGTGAGGCACTCCGAACGTGCGAAGATTCAAGCAATCAGCAGCGGGAGCGTCAAAGTGGACCTCAGCATCATGCCTTCCATCAACGCCGCCTTGAACGCGACTGCCGCGGGGCTATTGGCGGCCGGCTACGTCGCCATCCGCCGCCGGCGGATCGAAGTCCACAAACGGCTCATGCTGGGGGCGTTCCTGGCCTCGGTGCTCTTCCTGGCCTGCTACGTGACCTACCACGTGCTCAGACAGCGGGCCACCGGCTCGGCCCATACCCGTTTCCCCGACCTGGGGGCCGTCCGCACGGTCTACCTGGGCCTGTTGTTCACCCATCTGGTCCTGGCCGTACCCGTCGTGCCCATGGCCATCATCACGCTGCTGAGAGGCTGGCGTGGCCGCCTGGACCGCCATGTGCGCATCGCCCGCTGGACGCTGCCCATCTGGCTCTACGTGTCGCTGACGGGGGTGCTCGTCTACGTCATGCTCTACCATGTTGCGCCGCGACTACAGGGGTGAAAAGACGCATCCCCTCGCCCTTGCCCAGGGTTCTGCCCGGTAGCTGACTTCATGGGCGTGGGCGATGTTGCCATGCCGTAAGTCTCTCCATGGAACCGGCATCCGCGGTGCTTCACGTGCAAACCAGTCAACCTGCTGCCGCTTGCGCCGGAGTACCTCGCGGATGTTCGAGAAAGAAGCGTACCAGTTCCCGCGAGGCTTCCGGACCCGTGGGGTCGGTGTACGAGCCGTTTGGGCTCCCGCCTGACCATGCGTGGCCAGCCCCGTGCAGGGTCCACCATTCCACCAGAGTCTCGCCGGCGGCGCACCGATAAACCGCCCGTGTGTACGCTCGCCCATTGGCCGAGCTGTCCTGGAAGACCTTCGCTCGCGGGCGTGCTGTCCCAGGAGCTCCATGGCCCGCCGTGGAGAGCCATTGCTTCACGAGCTGTTCCGCGTTGCGCGGATGGACCGTGTGGTCCTGGTCGCCGTGAAACAGAATCAACGGAACAGCCTTGCCGGGTTGCGGGGTGCCGGTCGAAGCCCCTTGCTGCATCGCCTGAAACGCAGACGGGAGATCATGCGCACTGCCGGGGGCCAGGCCTGAATGCACGCCGACGGCAGCATAGAGTTCCGGGTACACTGCGGCCATGATGGCCGCCATCGCGCCGCCCGCCGACATGCCTGCCACGTAGACGCGATGAGGATCTACTTTGCGTTCGGCCATAACTTGCCTGGTGATCCCGGCGATGAGCGCAGGCTCGCCACGGTCCCGCTGCTGATCGGCTGGCTGGAACCAGTTCCAGCACCGATTCACGTTGGCGGTGCCGGATTGCGCGGGGTAAGCCACCAGGAACTTGCCTGTTTCCGCCAGGAAGTTCATGGCCGTGCCGGCGGCGAAATCATCAGGATCTTGCGTGCAGCCGTGAAGCATGAGCATTAACGGGAGGGGTGATTCATCGCAACCGCTTGGCACGTAGAGCTTGTAGGTGCGACTTCCGTGCTCGCCGCTGTACGTTTCCGTGATCCAGCGGCCGGCCGGGGGACATATCGCTTCCGCGGGGATACGTCGCGTTCCCATCCCGGCTTTGAGCCTGGTCTTCAGAACATTGGCCGGTGGCAGACCCGCCAAATGGGGCCCTTGGATGGGACCGACGGCCCATCGCGGCACGGGCGGCGGCTCCGGCTCGGCCTTTCTTTCCACATGGACTTCGGGTGCCGGATCGTTGAACGCCTCCTCTGCGGGCTTTGGGGCGCTTCGAGCTGGTTCGACCACCCGGAACTTCGCGTCGAGCAGTTCCCGTTCGCCGACCGCACGCTGGCCAGGAGTCACCCCTGGCTGTCCTCGCCCAACACTGTTCTGGATCAGCGCCGTGGCTTCCGCCAGTCGGCCTTCGCGTATGAGGCGTGTCGCCTCGACTAGCCTCGTGTACATAGCATCTCCCCACGCTGGGTTCCCAGCGTTCTTAAAGAGGGCGGGCACCTCAGGAGTGAACGGCCCTCCGTTTACCTGATTCGGCCGGCCAGCGCCTGCTTGACCGGCCCGCTTGCATGAAAAGCCCCGAGCACCTGGATCTCGTCGAAGACGGCTAAGGCCAGTTCCGGTGAGACATCATCATCGATGGTCACCAGGCCCAGCACGCGCACTTGAAGCCGTTCGCCCGCCTTCCGCCGCTCCTCTAAATCCGCGCGCGAAAAGCGTTGCAGACCCAAGACGAGGGTCTTACGGGCGACGGTCTGCTTCACCGCCTCAGCGTGGACGGCCAATTGGTTCCGAATGGCGGTACGGATGAAGTCTGTCCGGTTTGAGTAGAAGCCCTCTTCGACCAGCAGATCGATCTGTCCAAGGTCAACTGGTCCCAGGTTGAGCGTCAATTTTTCAGTTTCACCGGCCATTTCCAGCCTGTCTCCATCCACTCACCATCCAATTGGATGGTACAGCATAGCGATGCGGGTGCTGAAATATCAAGTCCCCGGCCGCAAGAATTGTGTGAGATCGGAGACAGCGTTCTCCACGCGCAGGCGCAGGCCGATAGCCGCTCGCCGAGACAGTGGCCGCCGAACTCGTTTTTGCACCACTACAGGAGGGCCAGGCTGACCTCGCAATCCCAGTAGCCTGACCCGGCATGTGGGGTGTTCTCCTGTCGCTTGCCCTTGGCCTTCCGGGTTCGATTTTGCCTCGTTTGAGGAGCTCATCAAAAAACGCGACGAGGCTCCGCGGAGAGACCTTGCCATGCTCCAGCGGTTCTGCTATGATTGTGCCGTCACGATTGGGTTTGGTGACATCCACGCGGGTGTAGCTCAGTGGTAGAGCGTCACGTTGCCAACGTGAATGTCGTGGGTTCAAGTCCCATCACCCGCTGTCCATAGAATCGCAGGTCGATCATGGGGTACCGGCTGATCCGTTAGCCAGGCGTTGGCCATGATCGAGTAGAGGCCAATCGGTCCCGCCCCGGCCAGGCACCAACGCCTGACAATGCGGTTGACGGTTGGCTTTTTCGTTGCGCCAACCCTCAACAGGCGGGCCATGGGCCCGTCTTTCCCGAGAAAAGCAGGCGGGCAAGATGCCCGCCCTCCGAGAGGCCAGACGGGCAAGATGCCCGCCCTCCGAGAGGCCAGACGGGCGAGATGTTCTGCCCCCGAGATGAGGCGGGCAGGGGGGGCCGTCCCCCGAAGTCAGGCGGACGGAGGCCGTCCCCAGAGATCAGGCAGGTGAGGTGCCTGCCCCCCCGGAAATGCGGGCATAGAATGCGGTTATCCGGCGGATGCGGTCTTCTGCCGGGGATTCGCAAGACGCGAGATCCTGATTGGGTTTCCATCCTGCCGCCGCTCGATGGCCGGCTCTGCCGTCGGCGGCGATCCGATGAGGCATGATCATGAAAGCCACCATCTCGCGTAAAAAACTCGAACGGCTCGAAAGGCTGGCGGATCAGCGGGGGGTCATCGCCGCGGCGGCCATGGATCAGCGCGGCTCGCTCAAGAAATCCATCGCCAAGGAAAAAGGCATCGACCCGGCTCAATTGCCCAGCGAAGTGCTGGCCGAGTTCAAGGAGGCGGTCAGCCGGATCCTGACGCCCTATGCCAGCGCGATCCTGCTGGATACCGAATACGGCCAGCGGGCGATTCGGGCTCGTGCCGCAAATGCAGGCCTGCTATTGGCCTATGAAAAAACCGGCTATGATGCCAGCCAGGGCGGACGACTGGGCGATCTGCTCGATCACGAAAGCGTCCGCCGGCTCATGCATGCCGGCGCGGATGCGATCAAAATCCTGCTCTACTATGCGGCGGACGATGATCCGAAAATCAACGATATCAAGCACGCCTGGATCGAACGCATCGGCGCCGAGTGTGCCGCCGAGGAAATGCCGTTTTTCCTTGAGGTGATCGCTTACGACGCCCGCGGCGGCGATGAGAAGGGTATCGAGTTTGCCCGGCGAAAGCCCGAGCTGGTCATGGGCTACATGCGGGAATTCTCCAAGGCCCACTACCGGGTGGACGTGCTCAAGGTGGAGATTCCCTTCAACATCGCCTACGTCGAGGGCTCGAAGGCAAACCAGACCGGCCAGGTGGCTTACGACCGCGCCCAGGCCAAGGACATCGTCCGGCAGGCCGCCGAATGCACGCGGCTGCCCTTTATCTACCTGTCGGCCGGCGTGGATGATGACGTGTTCCGCGAATCGCTCGAACTGGCCGGTGAGGCCGGCGTGAGCTTTGCCGGCGTGCTGTGTGGACGGGCGACGTGGAAGGGGGGGATTCCGGTTTACGCCAAACAGGGCCTCAAGGCTCTGGAAGACTGGCTCTCCGACCGCGGTGTAAAGAACATTGAAATGCTCAACGAGGTCCTTCGCCGGGTGGCCAAGCCCTGGTGGGACAAGTACGGCGGGCGAGACCAGATAAACGTGATTGAGCGGACGAATTGACAACGTGCCGCGGGGCCGGTCGCCCCGTCGCTTGTGAGCCGGGGCATGAGGCCCTGGAAGGACAGCCACCGGCCGGCTCCATGCCGAATCGCTTTAGAGGTGGCGAAAATACGGTCATTGGACCGATGAAAGGTTCTCCCACGTAGTGAATCCATGCGGGCTGGAAGCCCGCGACTCATTGAGGTGTTGCATGGCGGAAGATCTCACCAACAAGGACCAGGAAAACCAGCCGCAGGATGAGCCGGAAGTGATGGACGAAGAAATGCCCGGCGAGCCGGAAGGCGAGGAAGAAGAGGAGGCGGCCGAAGGCGAGGAGGCCAAGCCATCGCTGGCTGAGATGCTGAAAGAGGTCGTCGAGGTTCAGGCCGAAGACGTGGGCACGCTTCGAAAGAAGCTGACCGTGACCATCCCCCGCGACTTCGTGGACCAGCAGAAGGACGAGCAGTATGGCGAGCTGCGCCGGGACGCGGTGGTTCCGGGCTTCCGTCGAGGCCGGGCGCCTCGCCGGCTGCTGGAAAAACGGTTTGGCAGCGATGTCAACGAAACCCTGGTCCAGCAACTAGTGACCAACGGCTATCTGGCCGCGGTGGAGAAGCTGGACCTGAAGGTCATCGGCGATCCGCTGGTTTTCGTTCGTGAGAAAGACAGCGAGGGCGAGACGCTCGTCGATGTTCAAAAGGCCATCGATCTCATCGAGCTGCCCGACGAGGGCCCGCTGACGTTCTCCTGCGAGATCGAGGTCCAGCCCGAGTTCGAGCTGCCCAGCCTGGAGGCCATCCCGCTGGAGAAGCTGGTGGTCACCGTCAAGGACGAGGACGTCACTCAGCAGATCGAGCGCCTGCGCATGTTGCACGGCCGTTTTGAGCCCGTGCCCGACGACGCCATCCAGGCCGACGACATGGTCTACGCCGATGTGAAGGTGATGTCCGGCGAGACTACGCTGCACGAGCACGAGAACATCCGGCTGGCCGCCCGTCCCCAGGTCCTGGAAGGCATCTCCCTGCCGCAGTTGGGCGAGACCCTGACCGGCGCGAAGGTAGGCGAAAGCCGCACGGCCACCGGCACCATCCCCGACGATTACGAAAAAGCCGAGTTCCGCGGCAAAGAGGCCAGCATCGAGTTCCGCATCCGCGAGATTCACCGGCTCAAGCTGCCGGAGCTGAACGAGGAATTCGTCAAGGGCATCGGCTTCGAGAACGAGGAGGAGCTGCGCAAGTACATCCGCGAGGATATGGAAAGCCGGATCGATTACGAGATCCGCCGTGGCATGCGCGGTCAGGTTCAGAAATACCTGCTGGAGAAGACCAGCTTCGATCTGCCCGAGCGCTTGTCCAACCGCCAGATCAGCCAGGTGGTCGTCCGGCGCATGTACGACCTGTACAATGAGGGCGTTCCCCCGGCGGAAGTCGAAAAACGGATGGACGAACTCAAGACTACCGCCCGCGAGACCGCGGTGCGCGATCTGAAGCTTGCTTTCATCATGGAAAAACTCGCCGAGCAGATCCATGTCGATGTGAGCGAAGGCGAGATGAATGCCTACATCGCGGAAATTGCCCGCCGCCAGAGCCGGCGGTTCGATCGTGTGCGCGACGAACTGATCAAGCAGGGCGGCGCGACCAGTTTGTACCTGAGCCTCCGCGATGAGAAAATCCTCGACAAGCTGGTCGAAAGCGCTCAGGTGACCGAAAAGACGCCCCCGGCCGGCGGCGAGGCCCAGGCCTCCGGCGGCCAGGCCGAGAGCGGCCAGAACGCAGCGGACGCGACTTGATTGGAGCCCGAAACGCTCGCCGGGGCGCTGAACACAACGCCCCGGCGAGGAAACCCGACGGAGCCTCGAACCGCAAGCAGTGGGTCGGTGCCGGGCAGTGAGCATCAGTGCCCTGAGCTTGATGCGAGAAGTTGGCAGGCAAAGGGCTAATAGCAGGAAACCTATGCCATGAATAGTCCTCATGATGTGCTGAGATCACTCAATCAGCAGTATCCTCCGTACCAGCGCTACCGGGAAATGTCCATCGAGGACATGCTCCTGGAAAACCGGATCATCTTCCTGGCCGGCCCCATCAACGAGCGGTCCGCCAGTATCGTGATCATGCGCATGCTGTACCTGCAGTCCATCAAGAAGGACCAGCCGATCCACCTGTACATCAATTCGCCCGGCGGGCTGGTGGATCAGACCCTGGCCATCTATGACACCATGCAGTTCATGGGCTGCGACGTGGCCACCTACTGCATCGGTCAGGCGGCCAGCGGGGCGGCCATCATCCTGGCCGCCGGGACCAAGGGGCAGCGGTTTGCCCTGCCCAACGCCAAGGTCATGCTCCATCAGCCTTACGGCGGCGTCACCGGCCAGGCCGAGGACATCCGCATCCAGGCCGAGGAGGTCCTCAAGGACAAGAAACTGCTCATCGAGATTCTGGCCAAGCACACCGGCCAGGATCACGATAAACTGGCCAAGGAGACCGAACGCGACCGCTACATGAACGCCCGCGAGGCGCTCAAGTACGGCCTCGTGGACGAGATCCTGGCTGAGCCCGACAAGGACAAGAAAAAGAAAAAGGTCGGGCCGGGGATGTGATGGTCGAGAGCTTGAAGTAAGACAGGGTTCCCGGTTTTCAGTAGCCAGTTTCCAGTTGGAGAACAGCCAACCGGTGCCTGGTAAACGGAAACGGGAACTGGAGCTCAAAAGACTGGAAACCGGGAACCGGAAACTGGAAACTAACTCCCATGGAACACCTGATCCCCATCGTTATCGAAAAGACGGGTCGTGGCGAGCGTGCCTACGATATTTACTCGCGCCTGCTCAAAGACCGCATCATCTTCCTGGGCGGCCCCATCGACGACACGGTCGCCAACCTGATCATCGCCCAGATGCTGTTCCTCTCCAACGAGGACAGCAAGCTGCCGATCAGCTTCTACATTAACTCGCCCGGCGGTTCGGTGTCCGCGGGACTGGCGATCTACGATACCATGCAGTTCCTGCGCTGCGAGGTGCATACCTTCTGCGTGGGCATGGCCGCCAGTATGGGCGCGGTGCTCATGGTCGGCGGAACGAAGAACAAGCGGTTCATCCTGCAGAATTCGCGCATGTTGCTGCACCAGCCTCTGATCAGCGGCGTGCTCGAAGGGCCGGCCACCGACCTGTCCATTGAGGCCGCGGAGATCATCCGGCTGCGGCTGCGGCTGTACGAGATTATCTCCAAGCACTCCGGCCAGCCGCTCGAAAAAGTGGAAGTGGACTGCGACCGCAACAAGTGGCTTGACGCGCGCGAGGCGGTGGAGTATGGCCTGGCCGACCAGATACTGGAACGCATCCCCGAACCGCCGCCGAGCCGACGCGAGAACGAGTGAGAAGCCCGGCGTGCCAGGGCCTGAGCAGGGCGGCCCGCCTGTTCAGTAAGGGGGGGACGCGAGCATGGGACGCCCCGCCCTCAGAAAGCGGGAAGGGGCGTCCCGGGCGGGAGTCCGAACGAACGGTTACCCTGGTTGATGGAACAAGCGCAACCATGCCCATTCGACCGGTTCATTGCGTGAGTCTTTCGTGCCTGGCCCTGGCCCTGGTCATTGCCGGCTGCAACACCGTCTCCGGCCAGGAATACGCGGCGGTGCAGCGCGAGCTGCTCAACACTCAGGACCAGGTCCGCCAGCTCCAGGAGCGGATTGCCGCCCAGGAGCAGGCCAATGCCCTTTTGAAATCTCAGGTCGCCCACGAGGCCGGCGTCCGGCCGGAGACCCTCGAACAGTTGGTCGTTCCCGTCAAGATCGAGCTGGAGCGTCAATCCGGCGGATATGACATCGACGGCCAGCCGGGCGACGATGGCCTCCTGTTGTATGTCCAGCCCATCGACCGCGACGGCCACGTCATCAAGGCGGCCGGTTCCATCAAGGTCACGCTGCTGGACCTGGCCAATCCGCCCGACCAGTACCTGGTGGGGGAGTACTATTTCGACGCCAACAAAACGCGCGAACTCTGGTATGGCCGGTTGTGGACGAATCACTATACCCTGCGCCTGCCCTGGTATCAGGGCAAACCGCCGCGACACAATGAGATCACCGCGCGGGTCGAGTTCACCGACCTGCTCACCGGCAAGAAGCTGGACGCCCAGGGCGTCTACAAAATCGAGTTCCCGCCCGGACACGTAAGCACAACCGAGTAACACGGTTCCCCAACAAATCTTGTGGGTGGGGCGTCCCGCCTCTTCCGTCGGGTGGCCCACCTCTTCCAGGGGTGGATTCACAATTTGGACAACCGATGAGGGTGCCGACGGTATCAACCGCACGCCCAGCTGAAGCCGGAGTGCGTCTGAGGCTGGAGATGTGTTTGTCGTTTGGGTAATCGCCAGTGGCCCCGAGAGGGGCCAAGTGAGAGTAGCCACCAGTGGAGCGAAGCGAAACTGGTGGTTGCGAGTACCCGGCGCACAAGTCCCCGCCCCGACCGGGGCGGGGTGAGAGGCCAGTGGGGGCCTCACGCCGCCCCTGCCGGGGCGGCCATGGAAGAGAGAGGCGGGCTTTACCAGGAGTTCCGCTTCGCTCCACCCCTGGCTACTTTCTCGCCGCCCCGTCGGGGCGTGTGCTCATCTGAAGGTGGTGGTCAGTGGTGCTCTCAAGGCCCTTTTCTTATTCTGTCCGATTCAGCCGGCTTTGAGCCGGGCTAGCGGTTGATGCCATCCGCCCCCTTATAGGTTGTCCAAATCGTGAACCCACCTCTGACGAGGTGGGCCACCCAGCCCGCCATTACCCGGTTAGAGAATCAAACGTCATAAGGAATCTTATGTGTCGTTCTGCACACAACAGGCCGGGCTCACCTATGCACAGGTTTGAATTGGGATGGGTATGAGAGTGGGCTGCGCCGGCCCTCCCGTGCGCTTCGGGGTG
>JAAXZI010000113.1 GCA_012719955.1 Phycisphaerae bacterium
AAGGAGACAGGGGGACAAGGGCGAAAAGGGCGGTAGGGGATTGGTCGTTGGGCGTTCGGGCTTCTTAGGATTTACAACATGTTCAGGAAAGACGGGAGCTTTTTGTTAGGATTTCGTCACGAAATGAGGTGTATGTATGGATTCGGCCACTTTGCATGATGGTGCCTGCTTGAGTGTTTTCAGAGAACGATAGTAGGCAGGGATAGGGATTGGAACTATGAGCAAGCGCAAACCAGTTACGCCCGGCGAACTATTGCGCGAGGAGTTCCTGGTGCCGATGGGTATTTCGCAGTACCGCCTCGCGAAAGAGATCGGCGTGCCTGCCCAGCGGATCGGCGAAATTGTGGCCGGCAAGCGGGCCATCACTGTCGGCACCGATCTACGGCTGTGTCGCTTTTTCGGGTTGTCCAATGGATACTGGTTGCGGGCGCAGGTGGCTTACGACACGGAAGTGGCGGAGGCCAGGCTCGCGAAGACATTAGCGAAGATAGAGCCCTGGAGCGGACGGCAGTCGAGTGCGGGTCGCACGCGCTAATCATGTCGTAGGGCAGTTGGCTATTGGGTCTACTAACCGGATCTGCACCGACTTCGTCAGTTTGAAAGGATAGTGCTTGCCGATCATCCCGCCCCTGCCGGGGGCTGGTTCTCGTTGGTGGGCGTTGCCCGCGACCGCCAGTTCCGCTTCGCTCCACTGGTGGCTGCTCTCACCCGGCCCCTCCGGGCTCGCTTTAGCCGATGTTCTTCGCTGCCCCCGAACCTATTTCCTGCTCAGGAATCCGACGGTGGACTGGAGAATGCGATCGCGGAAGGCCCGGACGGGCTGGGTGCGGGTCTGTTCCTGTAAGTCGGCGAGGTTGGCACGGCAGTAGGCGCAGCCGAGCTGGTCGAGGTGGAACTTCACGTAGTCGCGCCAGCCTTCTTCCAGCGTCTCCAGCAGATACGCCCCGATCGTGCTGCGCTTCAGGCAACTGATGCGCTCTTCCTGCCAGATGCGGCTCAACAGGGCATCGTTTAGCGGTATCTCCTCGCAGCGGAAGTCCTCATCCCCTTGTCTCCTTGTCCCTCCGTCCCCTTGTCTCCCCGTCTCCCCATCCATCCGCCCCGGCAAGGTCGCACCGCCGCCCAGGTCAGTGGCCAGCAGCGTGCGGATTTCATTCAGGCAGCGATGCTTACAGAGGGCCACGTGGTTCTCGCTCACGCCGGCCAGCCGGGCGATGTCCTTGTTGCGAAGTTGGCAGTAGAAGATCATCTCCACGATTTGCAGGTGGCGGAAGTCGAGCTTGCGCTTGTAGTCGTCAATGATCGTGCGCATGGCCCGCGAGAGGGCGGCGCGGTGCAGTTCGTCCTGTTCGTCCCGGCGGGCGTACCAGCTTGCTGTGGGCTCGGCGGCGGGCAGGGCGTCGGCGCCGCCGGAACCTGCCTCGCGATCCGCCGCCGGGAGCGCGTCCTGAAGCAGGCAAATCGTGGTCTGTTTCCCGCGGAACCAGGAAATAATCTTCCGGCGGAGGATGGTGAACAGGTACGTCTCCAGGCTGGCGTCCTCGCGGAAGCGGGCCAGGCCGGTGAGGAAGCTCACAAAAGTGTCCTGCACGAGATCTTCGGCGTCCGCCGAGCGGGGCAGCTTCCCGCGCGCAAAGGCCAGCAGCCGGCCCTGATAGCGTTCGACGAGCTGGCTCCAGCCGTCGGCGCTGCCGGCGCGGATCTGGTCGAGGAGGTAACGGTCGGCTTCGAGCATTGGTTTGGCGGTTTGTCAGTTGTCAGTTGTTGCGGGTTTGGCTCAGTAGTCAGTTACGGCGACTGATCGGACCGATCCGACGGATCCGACTGATCGGACAGTTCCGCCAACTGACGAAAGGCCAACTGCCCCGAACACTGCCAACTGCTTCCATCCTCCTCATCCCAGTTTCAGCACAAAAAACACGCCCGCTGCCACGGCCACCACGCCGGCGACCCGCAGCGTCCACATATAGTAACCTTTGGTGGCCATGTTCAGGAACAGGTAGAGCACGATGATTCCCACAGCCAGACCGGCGGCCATCAGCAGCGTGTGCCGCCAGCCGGCACGTCGAACGTTGAGCTGCCTGAGATAACCGCTGGTGAGGCCGGCGATTTCTCCTTCCGGGCTGTCCACCAGCATCGAACACCGCCAGACCTGCCCATACGGCTTGGTGATCTTCTGCTCGAAGCGATCGGTTCGGAGACGGCCGGCCTCCACGTCCATCCAGAGCTGCCGGGTAAGCCATGCCTTCTCGGAGCCGGAGAGGGTTCGGCCCAGGCGACCTTCAATCACCGGCTGGAGCCGCTCGACGACGCGGCGAAGCGCCTGCCGGCGGGCCTCGGTCTGGCTGCTGGAAAGCTCAGAATGAACGGCGAACCGATATGGGCCCTCCGACCACCTGGAGGCCGGCTGGCTCCCATCCGTCGAAAGGCTTTGCCACGGCGCTTCCACCCACGGCTTTTCGGTCACGCGGGCGTGTTCCGTGAGTCCGTTTCCGCCGCCGCCGGGCAGGAGCCGTGCGGTGATCTGGGAGCTGTGGATGGAACGCCGCACGTAGATCCTCAAGTCGGCGGCCGTTCCATCGCCGGCAGGATTGGCGGGCATGCCCTGGATGCCCACGCTGGCGCCGGGCAGCTTGGCCCGGGCGGCCTCGGCGACAGCCGCGAGAATGTCGGGCGGGGCGTCGCCTGTAATCGTCAGCGTCCCGAGCTTGACGCCGTCGGGGATCAACTTGTGCAGCGAGTCGAGCAGACGGCGGGTCAGGGCCACGGCGCCCGACTGGAGGGACGGGTACACATCCGCGTTCAATTCCTGATCGAAGGCGGGTGACGGCGCCTCCGCGATGGGAAACTTCTCCACCGGCAGGGGCGCTTCGGTAGCAATGCCCTCCACCGGCAGGGAGACTCCTTGAATCACCTGTCCCGTAATGGTTTCACGAGGGCTGACCCGCACGCCGAAGACCACAAAGAAGGCCGCCAGGATCAGCAGGCAGGGAACCGCCAGGACGATCCCCCAGCCGTGTTTACGAGCAGTTCGGGCGGCCAGCACGAACAAGCCGACCAGCACCAGTACGAGCAGGACGAGTGGCAGCAAGGCAATTGTTATTCCTGTTTGCATTACCATCTTATCGACCTCCCCCAATGGGGCCGGAGACTTCATTGATCTGCCGCCGTCGCTCCGGCCAGGCCAGCAGGAGGGTACCGGTCAGCAGGCAACAGCATGAAAAGAGCAGCCACTCGGAATCGGCCTTGTTCAGGAGTAGCTCGATGGCCGGGCCCACCCGATTCTGCCGGCTCAGAGCGAACACCTCCGGCCAGGGTACGAAAGAGAGGGCCGCATGCAGGCCGTAGAAGCACAGGCCCAGGCCGGCTGTTCCCAGGATCGCCCTGAGGATATGCGCCCCTCCGGCTGCTTTGCGGGCGAGCACCAGGGCAATGACGCCCATGAGCATCAGCCCGACAGCCAGGATAGTGCCCAATTGCCCGAGCAGACGCGGCCACTCCTCGTAACCAAAGGTGCTCTCGAAATACGCGGCGGAGCCCGGCCCGTCGGGGAAGCCGGCCGCAACGAGAATGGGCAGAGCGGTGACCGTCAGCCAGACCAGGATGGCAAGGCTGATCGGCAGCCAGCCAATGAGGGTCCAGAGCGCGCTGGTCTGCCTGGGGGCCAGTTGAGGCTCACAGGCGGAAGGGGGCCAGACGGCCGAAGGCCCGGCTGGTGGCTCGGCGACGTTGCTGTGGGGTTCTGGATTGGGACGCATATTGGGCTCCTGGTTGAGCGGGGCAACTCCGGCGACTGGCGGAGGCGCTGCGGCCGGGGAAGCCGGTGCGAACGCATAGACGCCCGCAGGCGCGTGCCAGATCAGCAGGCGGCGGTTCTGGGCATCCCTGAAGCGGCCGGTGAGGATGAGCACAAGATCGAAAATCGTCCCGATGCCAAGCAGCCCCCAGGTCAGTACCCAGAGGATGCCGGTGCCGATCTTGCCGACGTAGAAGCGGTGCATACCGGCCACAGGGAAGATGAACGCCAGGATGGCCAAAACAAAGGCGGCCAGCCGGCCCTTGGGTGAGACCTGATCTTGCGTCCCGTTCCACGGGGGAGGGGTCACATCGGTGAGAAGTTCGTGGACGAAGCGGTTGGGAAGAGCTGCGATGACGATCCCGAAGATAATCGGTGAAATCAGAAAGCACAGGGCGATGATAGTCTCATCGTCGCTGAGCCTCATATTGCCCATGACGATGGCGGTGGTCAGGGCCAACTGTGCCAGGACCAGCAGCAGTACCGGCTTGACCAGGCTGCTCCACCAGCTATGGAAGGTTCGCTGGAAGCCCTTCACCAGGGCGAAGAGCGAAAACATCATGCAGCCCAGGCCGGCGGAGAGCGCGATGGCAAGTTCGTCATCGCTGTAGTGGACCACGCCCACGCTGATCATAACGATGAGTCCTGCGGTGAACAGGAGCAGAAACGCGCCGAGTGCGATGGCTCGCGCCCAGGCCGGAACCGGCTTGCCGGAGGCGTTCGCCGAAACGTACGGCGCACACCCGGACGGTTCGACTGTTCGTGCCGGAGCGGGAGAGCCTCGATCCGCTACTGGCCCGGCGTAAGGGCTTACCGGCGGCGGGACGCCCGGGACCTCGTTGGCCGGATGGACGCCGTACCACTGGCCCTTTGTCTTGCGTTTGTTGGGCTGTCGGATCGCGTGCGGGTCGAAGGGCGTGGCCACCTGGATGGCCAGGGAGGTGCCGGCCAGCACGGCCGCCGCGAGCAAATCGGCGCCATCGGTAAACAGACTGATAATCCACGCGACCAGGCCGGCCATGAAGGCTGCACCCAGACTCATCCGTTCCTCGCGCCCGGGAGCTGTGCGTTTGCGCCAGTCAACCAGAAACAGGGCGATGGCGACGGTCAAACCTGTCTCCATGATCGGCTTCTCATTGACGCTCCAGGCCGTTCCCGCGCAGATGGCGAAGAACGGCGTGGCCATCAGGCAGGCCATCCCGCCGAACGCGAGGTGCGTCAGCAGGCCGGTCTCGTAGCGCAGCTTGTGCCGGAAGGTATAGGCGATAGCCAAGCCCCAGGTCGCGCCGAGAGTCAGCAACAAGGCGAGCCACCAGGCGGTCAGAGCCGAATCTCGCGCGAATTCGTCCGCGCCCACAAAGGCGCCCCCAACGCCCGTCGCGCCGATGGCGATCAGGGCCAGCAGACGGCGATGCCGGCTGCGCAGCGGGTCACGCTTGGGATCGGCGAAGGCGATAACGCCTGAGTCCAGTACCTCGCCGGCATCTGCCGGGAAGCCTGGCGCGTGAGCCGGCCAGGCGGATCGGGCAATGCGCCCGCCGAAGCGCTGGCCGACGTGGCGCATGCGCTCGCCGATGTGCTCCCCGATCTGGCCCATGCGCTGGCCGAACTGATCCATCCGATGAGCGAAGTCCGCCCAGGGGTCATCTGATGGAGGGCGGGCATCCTGCCCGCCTTCCGGGTGGTTTTCCGGACTTCTGGAGGCGGGCGAGATGCCCGCTCCCCCATGTCCGGCCGGATTACGAGGTGGTGGCCCCAGGCGCACGGCATCCGCCGACGAACCCGGCCCGCCAACGGCCACCCGCTGGGCGACGCGCCCGGCCACCAGGGTGAGGCTGTCGGGCGAGAAGCACGACACGCTGTTGCGGACGTGTTCCGCCCCGAACACCGCCTCCACCATTTCCTGAGCGGACTTGAAGCGGTCGTTCGGGTCTTTGGCCAGTGCCTTGCGGATCGCGCTGGCGAAGGGCTCTTCGATGCCGGTCAGGTCGGGCTCGGCTGTGAGATGCTTCATCAGGATCTCGCCGTGGCTGGACCCGAAATAGGGTACGTTGCCGGTGAGCATCTCGTAGAGGCAGCAGCCCAGGGCGTAAATGTCCACGCCGCGGTCATAGCGGCCCTGGCCGATCTCCGGGGCCATGTAGTGGACGGTGCCGACGGTGATGGTCTGGCCGCTGTATCGGCTGGCGGTCATGGCCTTGGACAGGCCGTAGTCGCCGATCTTCACGTAACCGTCTTCGTAGAAGACGTTGCCAGGTTTTAGATCCCTGTGCACGATGCCGCGGTCGTGCAGGAAGGTCAGACCCTTGGCCATCTCGCGGAGGAAGAAGGCCGCCTTCTGCACGCCCAGACCCGACGGCGACTCATCGAGCAAATCTTTGAGTGACGGCCCGGCCACGTATTCCATGATGACGAAGGGCTTGCCCTCGTCGTTGTGGCGCACGTCGAAGATGGTGACCAGGTGGGGGCTCTTGAGGTTCATGCACTGGCTGACGCCGCGCAGCTCGATCTGCTCGTAGCCCTGGATGGCCTTGAGGGCCACCTCCCGGCCCGAGTCGCTCAGCGCGAAGTAGACCTCGCCGAAGCCGCCGCGTCCTATCGCGCGCTGGATGGTGTAACCCTCCAGCGGGCGGTCCCCGTATTTGTACTGGAATCCGTTCATGGCCGGGTTCCTGTCATTGACGCCACCTTGTTTAGCCCCGTCGCGTGCGACGGGAGTCAACCCCATTGCGTGCGACGGGCGACCTTTACCCCATCGCGTTCGGGAAAAGCCTCGAAGGGACGCTAGTGTTTAGCCAGGGGCGTAAGTCCCTGGATACGTCTTGACCAACCCATCTGCCGCCCCTTCGGGGCTCATTGTCCCTTTGAATGTCCTTTACCAGGGGCTTACGCCCCTGGCTAACAACCCTCACCCCTTCGGGGCGAGCGGGCCTGCCGGCCCGGCCACGGCTGATACCGCCGTGGCACACATCACACCGCCGTCACTACCAAGGAGACTGCACCGATCCGCACCCGCGCGCCCGGCGGCAGTCCGGCATTGCGATCAACAGGATGGTCGTTTACCAGGATCTGTTCTTTCGAACGGCACAGCAACCGGCCGTCGCGCACCTGAAAGATCGCCTGTTCGAGAAGCTGGTCCGCCCGAATATGTGCCGCCGGCCCCGGCCCGAGAATCATTTCGCGATCCAGCAGGATCACCTGCCGGGCGTCGCAGGAGGGCAGACGCGTGCCCGAGAGCCGCAGCACCGCCGACGTGCTGGCCGCATTGGGCAGCAGAAAATGTATTCGCACGCGCGGCGAGAGGGCGATCCGGTCGCCGTTGGCCAGCAGTTTGCGCGTGACCCGGCTGTCGTTGACGCAGACGCCGGCCTCGCAGGAGAGGAAGTAATCTTCGTCCGTTCTTTCGATCACGGCGGTCGGCAGGCCCGGTTCGGCCAGCAGGTTGATCTCGGGGCGGCGGGATGATCCTGCCGCCCCGATGGTCACGCGCCGATCGCGGAGCACCAGGAAGCTGCCGACCCCGTCTACTTGGAAGAGCAACCTGGGGGGCAGCGTACACGGGGCGTCTTCGTGTCCCCCGCCTCTGAAGAGGTGGGCCACCCGGTCACCTCTGAAGAGAGGGGGTACCCGGTCCTGGGCTGTCGCCGCGTGCATCGCCGCATCTGCCTGGTATCCAGCAAGGCGGGCAGGATGCCCGCCCTCCAATTGGACAGGATGCCCGCCCTCCAATTGGGCGGCTGGTCGATCCGGGGGGGCGGGCATCTTGCCCGCCTCTGGCTTGCTCACACGCGCCGTTGGAACGTGGGGTGATCCCAGCAGCCCCAGCGGGCCGCTGCGGAGCGCTTCCAGGTGCTCGGCGGCCTGCTGTGCGTTCTGGGTCGCATGGGTGAGCCAGCCGGCCGTTGGTCGCATGGCGGACAGTCGCCGGAGAGCCTCGGCCGCGAGCCTTGGTTGCCCGCCGGTGACACCGGCCAAAGCTTCCCGGCAGCCGTCCAGAAAGCGGATCAACTCGCGGACCTCGACGGCCTCCCCGCCCACCCGCAAGGCCGGGGCCAGGAGGGCGTCGGCGAGGTCGAGTCGTCCGTCGTCGATGGCCGCCGCCGCCCGAGTGCAGGAGCACCGGACCAGTTGCGCGATCATTTCCGAGCATCGCGGATTGGCCGGATGGAGCTGCCTGGCTTCCAGTAACGCTGCGGCGGCCTCGGGAAAATCTTCGCGGTCCAGGGCCTGGCGGGCGCGGTTCTGGGCCGCGTCAGCCTGGGCCCGCCGGGTGGCCGCCTGGTCTCGCAGGAGGGCCACGCGGGCGCTGTCGGCGTCTGTCCCGGCCAGGCAACCTTCGCCGATGGAAAGCCGGCCGTTCTCCACGTGCTCGCGGGCGATGGCCAGCGCGTCCTCTCGACGCCGTTCACGTCTGCGCTGGTCCGCGGCTGCCTCGGCGACGGCCGTCCGCAGTTGCGCCACTTCGGGAAGATTGCCGGCCAGTGCCGCGGCCCGTTCGCCGTCGGCGGCAGCCTGTTCCGGCCGGCCGGCGGCCAGGTGCTCTTGGCCGCGTTTCACCAGGGCACGGGCCAGCAGCCCGATGAGCTTCTGGCCCTTGCGGTGGGCCTGAATGTCGGGAGCCTGGGCCAGCTTGAAGGCCTCGTCCAGTCGCCCGTCTGCCAGGGCGGTTTCAGCTCGCCGGATTCTCAGGATCAGCACGGTACCATCCCCAGCAAATACCACCACGAAAACGCCAGTATACCGTCATGCCGTCTTTACGCCGCTACATCTAAAGCCGGTCTGGTTCAGTGCAGCGCCACGGCTTCGGCGGGTTGAGTCGCCGGTGTGCCGGAGTTCAGGTATTCATCCACCTGGGCCACCAGGTCCTGCTCGGTGATCACGTCGATCTGGATGGGCTGAATGAAGCGCGCCTCGTGGGCCAGGACTCGTTCGGCCGTATCCAGCCGCTTGCGGATCTCGCTCAGCAGCTTCTCGGTCTGGGCGAGCTTGCTGTTGTCCACCTGGATGGGCGAGCCGACCGAGGCGGCCTTGACCAGCCGGTGCTGACTCTCGAGGGCGGCCACCTGGTCTTCCAGGCGGACCTTCTGGGCCCGGGTCTTGTCGAGCACCTGCGTGGCTGCCTGGAGCGAGCGTTTCCTGGTTTCCAACAGGCGCTGTTTGCCGGCCAGGACCAGTTCGGCCTCTTTGACGCGATCGAAACGCCGGGCCAATTCGTCCTTGACCTGCTCGCGAGTGTACTCCAACCCGCCGACAGCATATCGGACCCGGTTGCTGGTGAGCAGATCCCGCAGTTTGGTGACGCGGACCTTCTCCTCATCCAGCGAGGCGCTGCACTGGCGGATGTCTGCCTCCAGGTTGGCCACCTCGACCTCTTCCTGGGCGATGAGGCGGATATTGGCCTGCATCTCGGGGATGATCTGCTCCAGCATGTCGCGGGCCCGCTGGAGCTCGAATTCGATGGGGACGTTCTCCTTCATGGCCGTCCGGACCGAACGGGCGGAACTGCTGGCATAGCTGAGCAGGTCCGTTCCGAACAGCAGGCCGCCGATAAGAGCCAGGCCGAGTACCCCCAGAATTCCATACTTGATGGTCTTGGTAATCATTGCAAGCCTCCTTGAGATAAGGATTTATGTCGCATAGGGCGATGGCTTGGGCCATCGCCTCTGGAGGGGTAGTCGCAGGAGGCGGGGATTTATTGCACATTTAGGCGTAAGCTGTTGGCTGTGGGTATGGCCGTCTTCAAGGAGGATTGATCAAGTCCATCCTCGCCTTCACCGAATGAGCAGTAGGGGAATCCATAGATGTCATACGCAATCGATCTGAATGAACGGCAGACTGCACGGACACTGGAACAGGCGGTTCGGCATAACGCGATTGTCCTTCTGGAGCCGCGGATATGGTCGGTCGGTGAGGTCCTTCGCTGCCGGCTGGAGCCTTCCGAATCGCCGGTGCCCGGACGGCGGCTTTACGCGGCCCCTCTGATCGTCGTGACTTGCCCGGAAGATGAGCCGGCGGTTACGGCAGTGGGCGGCCAGACCGGTCGTGCCGCGGAGATCCAGGCCGTGGAACGACTCAGCCCGTTGATCGGCACGTATTGCGATGTGACGTTGCAGCTTGGCGAGCACCGTTACCTGTTCAGCACGGATGTTACGCACGTTGAGCCCGCAGGTCCGGGCCAAACGGACGTCAGGTTGTACCTGAGGCGTCCGGACGTCATTCAGGTTGCACAAAGACGGCGTTTTCGCCGGATTCAGCTTCCGCAGGCGTCGCAGGTCGAGATCCGCTGGCACGGTGAAGACGGCGGCGCGGCCGGCGGCGTGGGGTGGCTGTACAACATTGGACAGGATGGTATTGCCTGCAGGACCGATACCTTGCTGGCCGACCGGCTGTACATCGGCCAGGAAGTGGTGATTGATTTTTCCATTCGGCCGGGTGAGGCGGAACGTTTCGTTCTCGATGCGGTGATCTGCAACAAGACCCCCGCGGGGAACCAGGATCGCACCGTTATCGGGCTGCAGTTCCTGGCCGGCGAGGGGCACGAGGCTTCGGCGGCAGTCCGCGAGTCGCTGCGGCGTCGTTTGCGGGCCATCTCCTACTCTCCGCCCGGCGTTCGCAAGGGAGTCGATGCATGAGCGGGGCCATCGAGATCAGCAGTGCCCGGCAGGAGGAGCTGCTTCGCGAGGCGGTTTCGCGGCAGTTGCCCCTGATGCTCAGTTACCGGCTGGAAAGCGGCTGGTCGACGAGCAAGTCGCATTTCCTTGGCTTTGATCGATCCAGCGGCGACCTGGTGGGTGCCGTTCCGTCCGGCCCCACGCACCTCAGTCCGCACATCATTGAAGGGCAGACGCTCGGCGTGTCTTTCCGGCGGGCGCATCGCAACTACGTATTTGAGACCATGATCACCGGCCGGTGCTTCTATTCAGTGGGCCGGGAAGACGACGTGCCCGCGATCTGCCTGTTATGGCCGGACGCGGTCTGCGAGCTGCAGCGGCGGCTGTACTATCGCACGCCGCTGCCGCCGAACGTCTATCTGCCCGTGCGGGTGTCGTTGTGGCACCCCGAGGCCGGACACGAGGACGATGCCCGTCCGCGCTGGGGCAGGATGCTGAACCTGTCCGCCGGGGGGCTCAGTCTGGAGCTCAAGGGTGCGGACAATCCGCGCTGGCAAACCAATACCGAGGTCCTCTGCTCGTTCGTAGCCCAGGCGGGCAGTCCGCCGGTGGAACTCTACGGGCACATGCGGTACCTGGACGAACAGCGCGACGGGACGGTTCGTATGGGTGTGCAGTTCCTGGCGCTGGAGACCTTCTCCGAAAACCGTCCCGCCCTGGAGCAGGTCCTCGACCTGAGCCGCTGTTTCCAGGAAATGGCGATGAGACGAAGGTTCGCGACGGTATGACCGCATAAGGACCGGACGCGGGGAGCGCGGGACGGCGGGGCGGGTTCCCCGCCTGTGCAACCTCTGCACCATCCACGCCCGCCCATGGGCGTCGGTTGGAGAGACTCCGCGAGCCGGTTGATGCCAGCGTCAGCGACTCCTCTTGCTCTCCGGCCCGAACGGGCCTACCCTGTTTTCATGCAACGCTACACCCTCATCAAAACGCCCGTCGGACACGTGGGTATCGTGGCCTCGGCTATTGGGTTATCTCATATACATCTGATGCGCGGCGGGGCCGCTGAAGCGGCTCGCCGGCTGGAGCGCCTGCACCCCGGCGCCCAGCGCGATGACGACGTGCTGCCCGATCTCCAGCATGAGTTGGGCTTATATTTTTCGGGACGGCCGGTGTGCTTCACGGTGACGTTGGATCTCACGTCATGCACCGAGTTCCAGCGGCGAGTGTTACGGGCCTGCTCACGGATCGAATACGGGCAAACGATCACCTACGGCGGACTGGCTCGCCGTGTCGGCTGTCCGACCGGGGCGCGGGCGGTGGGAGGGGTTATGGCGCGCAACCCCGTACCCCTGGTGATTCCCTGCCATCGCGTGGTGGGCTGCAACGGCTCGCTGGGGGGCTTCTCGGCGGAGCATGGCGTGAGCCTGAAGAAGTTCCTTCTGAACCTGGAATCAAAGGGGTTGTCATGCTCACTGCAAGGCCCTGGGTTTGGGCGAGCAGACGTACATCCCGGGGG
>JAAXZI010000114.1 GCA_012719955.1 Phycisphaerae bacterium
CTCCCCCTCTCCCCCTCTTATTTTCGTCTCTTTATGGCGACCTGACATCATGGAGTCAGGACGAACTCTGGTCAAATTTGGAAGAGGTATCCCATGATTCCCCACTGCCTTTCGCTTGGCGCATACCTTGGTCGGCGGCGAAACACCGCCCGCCACATGTGCATGAGAGCTGCGATTCTGGCAGCCCTTCTTTCGGTCAGTGCCCATTCGCAGGCGTTAGATTCTGTATCACTTCAATCGGAAGCTGACAGACTCGCAGCCCAAGGCGATCTCGTGGCAGCGGCTTCGACGTATCTGCAGGCAGCAGCCCTCCAGGATGGGAGCGCCGCTTCCCAATCAATCCTGCGCGCGGGAGATTGCCTGCGCAAGGCCGGCAGCGTAGATGAAGCGCTAAAGGCATACGACAAGCTGACCACTGGCAATTCTGTATATTGGAGGCAAGTGGGTCTCCTGCGCAAGGCTAAGACCTGCATTCCCGAGCATCGCCAGGAGGCTCTACGATACCTTGCCGAGTTCAAAGCGCAATATCCTGACTCGACGCAGGCGATTGAGGCCGTCTGCCTGTTGCTCTCGCTCAATGGTGTTGATTCCAACACCCTTTTGACGCTTCGAGAGAGAGAGAAGGTCGTAGCGAGCGCTGTCGCAAGCGCCGAGAAGGACCTGAAGGCTGGCGCATACGATTCGGCCATTCAAACCCTCCGGGCGGCGGTGTCTCAGCGGTCCGAAGCGCCTTCTCAATTGAGGGCCCATTGCCTTCTGGGGCACGCCCTCCTGGAAAGGGGCCGCCGTGAAGAGGCCGCCTCTCACTTTGAGTTTATCATACAGGATGTGGGCAGTTCGGCCGCGGATTCTGTCATCGTTAGGCGGGCCCGCTTGCGGCTTGCGGCGCTGTATCATCGGGCGGGCAGGCTGGAAGAGGCCAAACAGCTCTACAGCCAGCTGAAGGCCAGCGGCGCCCCTGGCGCCAGCCGGGCGGCATTGCAGTTTGCCGGCGTGTCTTTTGAGATCCTGCAACACGCGGAACTCCTCACGCGTAAGCAGTCTGAAGGTTGGTCACAAGTTCAGGAACTGCTGCTGGACGTAATTAACTCGGGGGATGCTTCCGCGGCGGAAAAATGCCGGGCGGAGCTCATGCTTGTTGAGACGTACTCCTGGGAGAGGAAGCACGCTCAATGCCTGGAGGCCGCACGCAAGTTCTTGGACGACCACCGGGAGGGAGAAGCTTCCAAGCAGGACTTGGCGACCGTGCATTTTTTTGCCGCCGACGCGGCATTCTTTCAGAAGAATCATGCGGAGGCACTGAAGCATCTCAGGTGGATCATTGAGCGCTATGGAGAACGGGGCAGTATCTGGAGCGGGATGGACCACATTCCGCGCTGCTATTACAGGCTGTGGGAGGTTCTGCGCATCTTGGGCGCTCCAGAGGAAGAGGTCTGCCAAGCGGCCCAACGCGTGCTGGAGTTGTTTCCGGATTCTTCGTATGCGCAGGCTGTGCAGTCGGAGATGCAGAATGAGGCCCTTGTGGCAGAATACCTCAGGCAGTCAGAAGGGAAGGGGGACTCGAAACGACGTTCCGTGCAATGCTGGTTTCGGCAGCTCTCTTGCTGGGTTCAGTTCGTGTTGGCTTGGCTGGTTGCCCTTGGCACTGCGGGTGCGATCCATGCCCTACTGTAACTGACAGTCATCCCCTGTTCGGATGGCTCACTATCCTAACGACGTTCCCCCACGTGTTTGCCAGCAGGCCACAAGTCCAAACCTGACAGCCGAGCAGTGGGCCGCGTATTTCGGAATTCAGGTGTATGTTTCCGATTTGGATCTGGTGACGTATAAGTGGTATTCTCCCGAGTTTCCAGATTGCCACTGCGAGCTAAATGAGCTTCAAGGAGAGATCGGGGGCGGGCCAGTTGAAATAACGTGGAGCGGGAGCGTTGATCTGACTACGGTCGGGACTTATACTCTTGTTGCACATGTACATGAAAAGACTCCGGATCTCATACCGTGTCCGTGCTGGTTTTATCGGTCGTGCCCGTCAGATGACCCGAATCATTGTGGTCATCGAACCTACCCGAGCTGGTATCAAGATCCTGATATCGACGTTGCCTGCTATGGGCAGGTTTTTCAGGACGGCAGATGGATCCTGCATGACGAGTCGAGAGTTGGGACTCCAAGTCGTATCACGCAGACTTATACCTACTGGCGGGGACCCTTTGAAACTCTCAGCGTTGAAGACGCTTTCCTTAATCCGACCGGTGTGCTTTGGGATCTGGCTGTTGGCAACATCTCACTCTTGGGAGACAATACAGATTTCGCGGAGCTCGAATACGGTACCGCGCAGACGTCGAAATGGCGAAAGGTATGGCGATGGGAGAGAGCCCTTGGTGTCCCAGCGGATTGCCCCGCGCTGCCTCGGGAGTTCAGATATGAGATCACGTTAGGGGGGAGGGCAGAGATCCAAGGGGATGCTACCACGTATTATCAGAGCGGCGGGATATCGACGGCGGATGGTACCGCGAGCGCGACAATCAGCCTTGTGGGTGATGACCCGCATCACGAGTTCACTCCTCAAGCCGAGGTGACAGTCGACGGAACAGCGTGCGAGCAGCCCAAGTCTGTACAGTTCTCGCTCAACTGGTGGAACGGTCCAACCATTGGTCCGACAACCACGCCTGGCATAACTACCTACGATAAATCGCTTCCGTTCACAAAGACCTTTACGGGCAGCGTCAAGGGTGGAAACGGTAGAAAAGAGGTGGTTTGTGAGATCATCTGGAGTGCTCATGGCCATGTCAGGATCGACAATGCCCCCAAGCAGGCCAGATGCAAGATGAATCTCTCGCTTACCTCCGGTACATTCGAGTGATGGGGTGTGAATAATGTTGGCAATATTGTTGTTGCAGTGGTCCTTACTGTCCCAGACTGCTTCTTCGGTTCCTGCGTCTGACACGAATGGGGGAACCAAGTGGAACCTGCCGGTCGATTACATCCAGGGCGGCGTCCAGAGGCAGATGTCGTTGTCGGAACTGCTTGAGATGAATTCTCCTGGGACAAAGCGCGTCGAGGCCGTTCTTCGGCGCGGGACGGCGTCCCTAAGACCAGATCAACTCGCTGCCTTTGCAGCCGGTCTTTCCGTGCCTGCCGCGGTCATCAGCATGGGAGAGTTGAGCCGGTTTCCGAGGGCAAGGTTCTACTTCCATGTGGACATGCCCAAGCTCTTCGATGCCGAGCTTACGTGCTTCGAACGCTTCATCGCCAAGGAGGCGTACATTTTCACGCACTGTCCGCCCATCGAAAAGGCGCAATTTGACGAGGCCGTTGCCAAACTGGATCTCATTCTGAAGGGTTGGCTGGACTCGTTGGTGCAGGCCGGCCTTGACCGGGAACGCACGAAAAACAAACTCGATCTTTGGCGGGAGGTGTTCATCGCGGAGTTCGGCCCGCCTCGTTACGGTTACGTCGGCAAGAAGCTTTCGGACGAGCAAGTAGATGCTCTCCAGCGAAAGCTGCGTCCATCTTCCGAGAGCGACTCCAAGATAGCGGCGCAGGATATTGGCGAACAGTGGTCGATCATCAGCAATCAATTCCGGCAGGTGGTCATGGGTGCGCTTGTCGAAAGCTGTCCCGCCTTGCGCGAAGGCCCTGGTTCCGAAGCCGAAAGGTTGCGCCGTGCCCTTCATGAAGCCACAAGAGAGCTGAGATCGATCCAGGCGACAACCCAGCCCGCGACGGCATCCGCGCCTGCCACCAGCGCTACCCCTTGAGTACCATTCACTCCGGATTGTTCATGGCCGTCGCAATGTATCGTCGCCGCGAGTCGGGGGCTTGGCGACGCTTCTCGTGATGGAGATGTTTTTCTGATCGGGGCGATGCGGTACTCGGATGAGCCCCTTTCCTCGCCCCCTTATTGACTTGGCGGCTTTTCGTCGATAAGGTGTCTGCCGGTGAGTTGTTCCTGATTGGAAATTCGGGCCGCGGTCCAGTCCTGGACAGCTTTTGTTGCAGCACGCCGTTTGCCGGATGACTGTCGGACAGTCAGTTGACCTTAAGCAGGATGCTTGTACATGCGCATTGCTCTCGTAAACCCCATCGCCCGTCGTTGCCAGGGTTATCACACCATCGGCAGCAAAATCCCCCAGCTTGGCCTTCAGGTACTGGCTCAGCTTACGCCCGCGCCGCATACCGTCGAGATTATCGACGAAATCTTCGGCTTTGAGGCCTCTGATCGGGAGATTCGCCGGGGCCGCTTCGATCTGGTGGGAGTGACCAGCTATTCCAGCGGGGCGACGCGGGCCTATGAAATCGCCGCCCAGTGTCGGCGGGAGGGCATCCCCTGCATCATGGGCGGGCCGCACGCCTCGGCCCTGCCCGATGAGGGGGCGAAGCATTTCGATGCAGTGGCCGTCGGCGAGTGTGATGAGATCTGGCCGCAGATCGTGGCCGATGCGGCGGCCGGCAAGCTTCAGCCCCGCTACCAGGGCCGGCTGGCGACCATCGACCGGCCCGGCGCCGGTCGGGCCCGGCAGGAGCTGCAGCCGATCAACGGGCGCTACGGCGTGTCCAGCCTGCAGACCTCGCGCGGCTGTCCGGTAGGCTGTGAATACTGCGGCGTAACGCTGTTCAACGGCGCGCCCATTCGCCGGCGGAACATCGACGACATCATCGAGGAATGGAACAGCACGCCGCGCCGATTCATCTTCGTCACCGACGACAACTTCTTCGGCGTGGGGCCCAGGCACGCGGAGTGGGCCAAGGAGCTCCTGCGTCAGATCATCAAACGCGGCAAAAAACGGCTGTGGTTCAGCCAGACCACCATCAACATGGGCGAGGACCGCGAGGGCCTCGAACTGGCCTACAAGGCCGGTTGCCGTGGGATGCTGATCGGATTTGAGACCTTCAACCGCGAGACGTTGAAGGAGTATCACAAGGGCATCAATCGCAACAATCTGGCCCGCTACAAGGAGCTGGTGGACGGTTTTCACCGGGCGGGCATCTCGGTCTTCGGCGGGTTTATCATCGGGGCCGATCAGGATGACGAGGACACGGTGGCCGAGACCGCGATCCAGGCGGTGAAGCTGGGCATCGACACCATCCAGATCACCAATCTCACGCCGCTGCCGGGCACCAAGCTGTACGACCGTCTCATGGCCGAAGGGCGGATCTTTGCGACGAACTATCCCGAGGACTGGGAGCGGTACACGTTCGTGGAGACGGTGTATCACCCCCGGAAGATCACGCCGCAGAAGCTCGACGAGATCATCTATGAGCTGCGGCACGCGGCGGCCAACACCTCCTGGGTGTGGCTGCGGACGCTGCGGACGCTGTGGATGACGCGCAGCCTGACCAGTGCGCTGTTTATTCACGGGATGAACGTGGGCTGGAAGCGGATGGCCAAACTCCAGTTGCCCAAGGACGAGGCCCGCTTCGGCTTCAAGCCGCGGATCAACTCCCGGACGGAGAAACTGCGAGACTCCTTCCGGCTGTCCATCTCGAAGTATCGTTCCATCTGGGACGCCCAGCCCGAGGCAGGCGAGGCCTCGCCGGCATAAGAGCGCCAGGGGCGAATCGGGAATATGAACCGCGGAGATGCAGAGACGCGGAGAAGACTATTATCAGAATTCCTTCTCAGCGTCTCAGCGTCTCTGCGGTTCCATTCCTCCGCTCCCTCCGCGAACTCCCAGGCTCATGTGTCTTTATCGTGCGTGTCGATGTCGATCGGCGCGTGCATGCGCTCGGTTTCACGGGGAGTGGTCAGGACCTTGTAATAGCAGTACACCGTGAGGCACACCACGAAGCCGCACGAGATCAGCATCAGCGCCCAGCCGGCGGGGGTCATTGGCGTCCTCCTGTGTTTGACTGGCCTGCGGCGACCGGCAGCGCTTCCTCCGGTTCACGCACCGGCAGCTTGCCCCAGGCCCGCCAGTTCCGGCCGGCCAGGTTCACCAGCAGGCCGAAAAAGACCAGCAGCACCACCACAAAGGTTAGCATGAGCAGCACCGTGCCGCGGTCGTCGGCATTCATCGCCACGACGTTTTTGATGTAGCGAGGAACCGCCTGGTAGCACCAGCCGGCGAAAATGATCAGCAGATACAGCGGCGAAACGTACTTGATCACGAACCAGAACACGCCGGGGATTCGGATGGCGGCTCCTCGCGAGGCTTCCTGCTTGGTCCGCTCAATGCCGAAAACCCATCCTACCAGGATGACCTGAATAGTGGCGAGCAGGAAAATACACACGGTGCCGACCCAGAAGTCCAGCACGTCCAGCGCGATGAGATCCTTGGAGAAATACACCACCAGCAGGCCGCCCACGGCGGTAATCATGCCCAGGCAGGTCACCGACAGCTTTCGGCCCATACCAAAGCCTTCTTCGAGAAACGCGATCGCGGGTTGGAGCATGGAAAGCGAGCTGGTGATGGCCGCGGCGAAGAGCATGAAGAACCAGAGGGCCCCGAAGAAGCTACCGGCCGGCATGCGTGCGAACACGGCCGGCAGTGCCTTGAAACCCAATTCAAATGACGAACTGAGCACCTCGGGGGTCAGGCTCGCGGCTCCCAGGAAGATAAAGGCGGCGGGGATGGTGATCAGACCGGCGAGACAGACCTCGCAGAATTCATTGGTAGAGGTGGCGGTCAGGCCGGAGAGGATCACGTCGTCATCCTTGCGCAGGTAGCTGGCGTAATTGAGGACGATCCCAAAGCCTACTGACAGGCTGAAGAAGATCTGCCCGGCGGCGGCCAGCCAGACCTGGGTGTTGGTCAGCGGGGTCCAGATGCTCTCGCCGGGGGCGGTCTTGGGGTTCCACATGAAGCCCAGGGCATTGTTGATATTGGCCTCGGGACGGGCCGGATCGGGAGTACCCAGGGTGAGCACGCGGACCAGCACCACGACTCCGAACAGGATCAGGATCGGCATGGCCCATTTGCAGAACAGCTCGATGCCCCGGGTCAGGCCGCGGTAGATGAAGATGAAATTGATGATGAAGACGATGACCAGGAACACGACGCTTTTCTGCAGCCCCGCGCCGTTCCGCAGGAGAAAGCCGTTGTCGTGTTTGCCCACGAAAGTGTCGAAGTGCTCTTTGTAGGCGGCGATTTCCTTGGGGTACTGGGCCATGGTGCCGGTGAAATAGTCCCATGCGTAGGCCAGGCACCAGGCCTCGACGTACACGTAGTACATGTAGATGCCCACGGGCACGATGAGGGCCAGGGCCCCGAAGTACTTGCTGAAGGGGTGCCGCCAGAGCACGGAGAAAATGCCGGGGGCGCTGTTGAAGCCCTTGGACCCGCCGTGCCGGCCAATCGTCCATTCGATCCAGCAGATGGGGATGCCCAGCAGCAGCAGGGAGATGAAATAGGGGATCATGAACACTCCGCCGCCGTTGAGGGTGGCCTGGCCGGGGAAGCGGAGGAAGTTGCCCAAGCCCACGGCCGAACCGGCCACGGCGAGAATAACACCAATACGCGATCCCCAGTTTTCGCCGGACCCATTGGAGCGTAGCTCCGGCAGGCGTGAGTTGTCGTTTCCGGCCACAAGTACCTCCTGTGTCCCCGAATATCCCGGGGCTGTGTCCCCCCGGCACCGGGGGCCATACTGCGAGATGATCCAGCGGCTGGCCATGCCGTCTGACAGAGGGTGTATCCTAGCCGCTACTCCTGTCTGAGCCAAGAGTTCTGAAGGCCGGGCGGCGCAGCGCGCCGAATTGATGGGGGGCTGGACGGAGGTTCCCCAAGCGACAGGCTCACGATCCTCCAACCCCAACCTTGCGGGGTGAGAGGGCAGTCATTCAGTGCGCGACCGACACGGAAGCGGCGGTACAAGCCGCCTGCGACGCTTGGGCGCGCTTCGCTGCCGGGCATCGGCTTACTGGCCGGTGCGGGCAGAGGATTCGCAGTCCGCCGATGAGCGGGTTACGGCAACTGTTTCAGCCGGGTTGTAAAGGCAGGTCAGGCCCGCCTTACTGGGGCTTGCTGGTCTCGTAGGCCCAGGCCAGCCACTCGCAGGCCAGCTTCATGTCGGCCGGATCGACCGTCGGGCCGCCCCAGAGGCGGAAGCCCGGCGGGGCTTCACGGTAGCCGGCCACGTCGTAGGCCGCTTTCTCGGCCTCAAGAGCCGCCGCGCACTTCTTGATGAATGCCTGCTTCTCCTCAGTGCTCAGTTGGGTGAACCAGGGGGCGGTGACCTTCAGGCAGATGGAGGTCGAGCTGCGGATCTCAGGCGTGGCGGCCAGGAAGTCGATCCAGTCGTGTTTGGCCACGAACTCGGCGACGACCTGGAGGTTGGCCTGGCTGCGGGCAATGAGGGCGTCCAGCCCGGTCTTGCCGGCGAAGCTGAAGGCCTTGGCCCAGTTGAGCGTGTCGATCCAGTCTTCGACGCACAGCATGGAGGGGGTATTGATGGTGTCGCCTTCAAAGATGGCGGCATTGAGTTTGCCGGCCTTGGTCATGCGGAAGATCTTGGGCAACGGCCATGCGGGCTTGTAGGTCTCCAGGCGCTCAACGGCGCGGGGCGAGAGGGCGAGCATGCCGTGGGCCGCCTCACCGCCGAGGCCCTTTTGCCAGGACCAGGTGATGACGTCGAGCCGCTCCCAGGGGATGGGCATGCAGTAGACCGCGCTGGTGGCGTCGCAGAGGGCCAGCCCCTGGCGATCAGCCGGCGGAGCGGCGTTGTCGGGCATCTTCACGCCGCTGGTGGTGCCGTTCCAGGTGAAGACCACGTCCGTGTTCCAGTCCACTTGCTGGAGGTCGGGGAGCTGGCCGTACTCGGCCCGGATCACCTTGGCATCGAGTTTGAGCTGCTTGGTGATATCGGTGACCCAGCCTTCGCCGAAGCTCTCCCAGGCCAGCGCGGTGACCGGGCGGGCGCCCAACATGCTCCACATGGCTGCCTCGAAGGCGCCGGTGTCGCTGGCGGGCATGATGCCCAGGAGGTAATCCTTGGGCATACCGGCGAGCTCCTTGCTCAGCTCGATGGCCTGCTTGAGGCGAGCCTTGCCGCCCTTGGAGCGGTGCGAGCGGCCGAGGAAAGCGTTGGACAACGCGGTCAGCGACCAGCCGGGACGCTTGGAAGTTGGACCGGAGCTGAAGTTCGGGTTAGCGGGCTTGGACTGGGGCTTCGTCACGAATGATCTCCTTGCTATGGGTGCCCGGATCGAACCGGGAGTTGGGTCACCAATGACCGCTTTGATCGGAGGGCCTGAATCCCCGTAGACCGGAAAGCGGTTGACCTCCGGCCGGCACCGCTCACAGAGCCGTGATACCTGTGGCACCGGCGGTGGCTCTCGCCAGATCCGTCAGTGTATGGGAAGGGTTGGACCGCTTCAAGGAGTGGCTGAATATCATTGTAACAACTTTGTTTATAAAGGCTTGCGGCTGTTTTGCGGTCTGATGGATAGATTCGCCGGGTGCTGGGTGCCCGGAGAGGCGGGACACATGGAAGGGCCGGGGCCGTTTCCGCTTCCCCGGCTTCGCGGGATTCCTGATCAGGACGGCGGGTCTGAAGCGCCGATGGATGGCCGCGGAAGGGCCGGGGTAGCAAGTGCGGGGGTGCCGGGGGGGGTCGATTGTTCGCCTGACGCTCCTTTTGCAGGTAAAAGGAGGCTCGGGCGGGTGTGGCAATTCACTTCCATGTGGCTGGGGGCCACGGAGGGCGTGCATCTTGCACGCCTTTGAGGCGGGCAGGATGCACGCCCCCCCGATGCGCCCGGCCGCTTCACCATAATCCTTTGCTGGATCCACCCTCTGTCGGTGGGGATCGGTTGGTATACAACCGGGGGGGCGACGTTTATAATGCCGCCTGCGATCAAGAATTGCGCTCTTCGGCCCCATGGGAGGTGGTACATGACGAGGCTTCCGGATCGGTTCCTTCGCCTTTCTGTCTTTTCCTTTCCGGCGTTCGCAGTGATGGCCCTGGGCCTTGCGGGTTGTTCGGGGAACTGGTCGTTCGTAGAGCGGTCGGAAGCGGCGGTCAGCGGCCTTTCGGCGGGCCAGGAATCGGCCGGGCCCTGGTGGATGCAGGTCACCGCCATGGCGCCGGGCGGAAAGCTCGATTTGAAGGCGATGCCCTGGTGGGAGCGGGCGGCCGGGCTGAAGGTGGGCGAGTCGTTCATCATTGACCATCCGCAGGCTCCAGGGCGCATGTTGGTCCGGCGGGAGAAGGTTCGCAACACCTCCGGCGAGGTCGAGGCCCTGGTCTGGATTATCGATGACGATGAGGATGGCAGCCTGCAGTCGGGGGGCGATAAGGATTCGGATTGTTACGTAGTGGATTACCGCGCGGACGGGACGGTGGATCGCATCGTCGATTACATCGACAACGACGGGGACAACGAGCCGGACGAGATGGACATCCGCTACTTCGCGGATGGCGAGCTGCGTTCCGTGTGGGTCGGCGTGGATCTCGACGACGACGGCCACATGTGGGATCTGAAGGGCTACGAGTACTCCCACAACTTCTTCAAGAGCGATCCCTACGGCAATGAGATGATCTACATGAACAAGTTCGACCCCACGCGCGGGGAGTGGGTGCCGATCTCCGAGTGCCCGTTCGCGTTCTACGACACGGATGGCGACGGTTACAGTGAGGAGACCGTGCGGATCAGCGCCTCGCCCATTGGCTTCGATGCCAGCGTGGACCCCGATTATGCCAACGACGCCGGCCGGTATCGTGGGCCGTGGAGCGAGGATATGCGGCGCATGGGGGCGGTGAACGTCCGCTACAGCTTCGATATCGATAACCTCAGCTCAAAAGAGTTCCCGCTGCATTACGATTACGGCTTTATTCTCGTGGGCGCGGTGCCCTATGAGTTGAGGGACGAGGGACGAGGGGCGAGGGA
>JAAXZI010000115.1 GCA_012719955.1 Phycisphaerae bacterium
GGATGGGGAGAGGGGCAAAATTAGGTTCGTTTCGCTGCGTCTTTTTCGCCGTTTGTGCCGCCTGCCTTTCCCCCGCGATACCAGCGCCGGACTTCCAAAGCAAGCCGGGCCACGAATACGGCAACGGCTGAACCAAGAAGGGTGATTGAACCAATTCGGCCGATCCTGTCGGTTGGACTTGATGGAAGGATCAACACAGCCAGAACCGCCAAAATGATGCCAAGAATGGGATCGGCCCAAATGGGAGTAGAAGGCTTGGGGCGACTGGAGGGGCCGCCTCTATGGTAATTCAGAATCTCAGGACTCTCGGGGGCAGTGTCCACTGCCAAGTGCCGCAATCGCCGCTTGCCAGAACCAGTGCTTGGCTTCAGTGTATCCCTTCGCCGGGTGGGACGGAAGCCCGTTCTGGCACCGCCGCGCCGCACTCGCTGCACACGCCGGCCACGTTCCCCGTCAGGTCGTAGCCACATTGCCGACAGTGGCCGGATGGGATGCGGCGGTCACGCCAGAAGAGAAAGGCGGTCGGTACAGCGAAGAGCAGGACAGGTATCCACAGTGGGACCACGATCACGTTGCCGCCAGGAGAGGCGAATGGAAGCGGATTGGGCAGAGCATGGCGGATTTGCCTTCGACAGAAGGTCCAGAAATCGGGTTGTGAATGAGCGACGAGCAAACCCTGTTTCATGGATGCAGGTACAGTAACTGAAACCTTGCCAAACCCGACGCATCCTTCGGACAATCCAAGCAAGACACTGTGTGTCGAGTCAATGTTCTTGTGGTATTTTGCGTCCGTCACGAGAGAGACCGCGAGGAATGCCGCAAACAGAAGCGACAGCGTCAGCCCAGCCCCCTTGAGTATCCTCCTTCTTCGTGCGGGTCGCTTCATATCCGTTCTCCGCACTCAGGACACCTCGGCTCGCTGAGGCCGCACGGAATACAGCCGTACGGGGCCGGTCAATCAAACTGCGTCCACCGCATGACGTGGATGGGTTGATCGAACCAGCCGATCCCATTTGTGGGAACGCGCACAGTGATCACCTTCCCGGCGCCGGGATCGGCTTCCATCCAGTTCTGGTCGCCGATGTAGACCAACGCATGTATGCCCGTGGCAGTGATCGCAAAGTCGCCGGGCAGGATCCCGGCGTGATCGAGCTGATTGATGCCAGCGGTGGTGCAGATACGGCGCGTGCGGCCTCCATAGCCATCGCCCAAATGGGACGCGGAAGCGTCGTGCCACCAGAGATCAAGCGACCGTCGCAGCAGCCGGTCATCAAGAGACATCAGGCCTCGCCGCAGATCCGCCCACACAAGCCCCTTGCGAACCAGGCCGGAACAGTCGATGCCGCACCTGTTCTCACCTCCCCAGACATAAGGGGCCCCGTGGTATCCTCTGAGGCTCTGGACGTGGGCGTTTCGCATCGCCGTTGGGTCGGTTTGCCGACCGGGCAAAAGCGGCAGGATCAGGACAATGGCGGTAAGCCCCAGCAAAATTCCCCGGAGGGGGCGCCACCGCCACGACAGCCCGACCGCGCCGGCCCAGAGCATCAGCACCAGGACCACGGCAGCCATTCTTGTCAGGCCGGTGCTGATGGGATACCACGCCAGGACGAACCATACGGGCCAAAGGGCTGCCCAGCAGATGAACAGTACGAGCCTGCGCCGGAAGCCCAGAAAGCCAGTCGCCATTCACCGCTCTCCTTCCGGGCAGTTGCCCTCAAGCGGGATGAAGCCCGCTGAAGAAAAGAGATAAAGGAGACAATTGCCGCTTTGAACCAGCCCTACAAGGGCCGGCCTGAAAGCCCGCCTTCGGCGGGAAAGCCCCGTAATGACATTTGATTCTCCAATTCGGCAATGACGACGAGGGGCCGGTTTGTGAGGTTTGCGGATCGGTTGGGGCAATGCCGGCGTCTCTGTCACGCCGCTTCCAGCGGCGTTGCCGCCGAAGGCGGCTTCAGGCCAGTGCTTGTAGCACTGGTTGGCGAACGCACGGCCTCTCCACCTGGTTCCACCATCTCCCCATCTCCTCAGGGCGTTTGAACGCCCTTCCCCTTGGCCCGGGCCTTGAGGCCGTTCATTGCCCGGTTGGAAAATCAAACGTCATCAGCCGGGCTTGTGGTTGATGCCGTCGGCACCTTTGTTGGTTGTCCAAATCGTGAACCCACCTCTGGAAGAGGTGGGCCACCCGCGGCTCGCCATTACCCGTTTGGAGAATCAAACGTCATAACGGGACTCGCAGCTCCGCGGACTTCCTCGCGAGAACTGCCGGCCCCCAGCTTTCACCTGGTACCCCGCCGTTTCCGCTTCGGGACACGGATCTGACATCTGTCATCCCTGCGGCGGCGAGGCGGCATCGGCTTCGCCTGGCGGCGTCTGCTTGCCCGTGGAGGCGGTCGGCGGCTCGGTTGGCGCCGGCTGCAGTTTGCCCAGCCATGACTCGATCCATGTCTGTCTGGCCGGACTGAACGCATCCATAGCCGCCTGCAGGAACGGCTTCATGTGCCGGCTCAGATAACCGGCCACACCGTCCTGGGCCACCGCGTCCAACGTGCGCTCGTAGCTGGCCAGCACCCGCTCGCCGAACAGGTCGGCCCCGGTCTGCCCGACGGCCAGCATGGCTCCGAACCCCTTCTTGCTCCACTCGGCCACATCCATGGTGAGAATGCCACCTAGCCGTTCCAGAGAAATATTCTCCCGGCCGGCCAGAGACTCCATCCGCTTCCACACGGTCTCGAAACGCGGCAGCAGGTTGCTCACGCTGGCGAACATCCGGCCGTATTTCTCCGTCATTTCGTCCGCCAGTTGCGAAACCTCCTCGCGCGACAGCGGCGGGGTATCCACGGCCGCGGCGCTGCGACGGGAGGCCTCCTGGATCGCGGCCAGCAGTTCGTGCAGGCCGGCAATCTCGGCATCGGGCGGAAGGACGTTGTTGCGTTTTAGCTGGACCACCAGCCGCTGGAGGAACTCGTTGCTGCCCGCGGCGGCGTCCGCGGCGATGGCGAAGACCCACAGCGGCGAGAGGTGCATGGCCAGCAGCCCGGCAGCTTCCAGGGCCGTGCCGGCCACCTTGCGCTGCACATAGTCCTCCTGGCCGGCGTCCCCCTCGGCGGCCGGCGCGGCTTCGCCCCCCTGGCGCTGAACCTGGGCAATCTTCTCGACCAGGAAACGTTGCGTGTCGCCCAGAAAGATCTTGTACAGGGTCGTGTCGCGCAGCATTTCGGGAAACAGCGTCTCCGTCAGCAGCGACGTGGTCCCGCCGGTGACCGCCGCCAGCGAACGAAGCGTCCGCTCGGGCAGCGACAGCAGGTAACCCAACCCCTTGTACGCCGAATCGAAGAAACCGGACATGCAACGTCTCCCTTCGACAAAAAGCACTGAGTAGAAAGTACTGAGTACTGAGTGAATTACATGCGAAACTCAGTACTCAGTACTTTTCACTCAGTACTCTCTTCCAGCAACTTTTCAATCGTCCGCACCAGACGACGGGCAATCTGGGCCTTGGTGCCTCGAAACGGGCCGGTCCAGCCCTGTGCCGGTGAGAACAGCTCCACGCTGGCCTGATCACTGCCGACATTCTCCGGGCCGTTGAGCACGATCAAGTCGCAATTCTTCTTCTGTAACTTACGTTCAGCATGCGCCCGGGGATCGTGATCTTCCATGGCAAAACCGACCAGCAGCCGGCGGCCCTTCCGCCGGCCCAGGGCGGCGGCGATGTCCTCGGTCGGCTCCAGCAGGAGACGGAATTGCGTCTGCTGCTTGGGGCGCTTGTAGGCCAGCCGTTCGACGGGCCGATAATCGCACACTGCCGCGGTCATGACCGCCGCATCCGCGGTCTTGAAGGCCTGCTTGCAGGCTTTGGCCATCTCGGCGGCGGTGGTCACCTTCACGACTTCCACCCCGGCCGGCGGGTCGATGGACACAGGGCCGCTGACCAGGGTCACCTTGTGGCCGCGTTTGGCGGCCTCGCGGGCGATGGCGTAGCCCATCTTGCCGGAGGATGGATTGGAGATGAAGCGAACGCTGTCGAAATACTCGCGAGTCGGACCGGCGGAGACGAGAAGGTTCACTGCTGTCGCTCCAGCGAAGCACGTCTTGGTGTAGCGGCCGGGCTCCGTACCGGCCGTTGGGCCTCAGCATCAACGACCGGTACGGAGCCCGGCCGCTACTTTCAGCGGGAGCGCGGCGGATGCTGCTTAAGAGCCTTTTCCACCGCCGCCAGGATGGTCTCCGGCTCGGCCATCCGGCCTCGGCCGATGGTCCGCTCGGCCAGCCAGCCTTCCTCCGGCTCGATGAAGCCGTAGCCCAGTTCGCGAAGGGTGCGGACATTGCGCTGGACGATGGGGTTGTCCCACATGCGCGTGTTCATGGCCGGGGCCAGCAGCGCGGGGCAGTCACGGCCGACCATCAGCGTGGTTACGAGGTCGTCGGCGATGCCGGAGGCGAACTTGCCGATCAGATCGGCCGTGGCGGGGGCGACCAGGAACAGGTCGGCCCCTTCAGTCAGTTTGAGATGCTGGGGATCGTAGTAGCCGGGGGTCTCCCACATGGTGGTGAAAACCTGGCGAGCGGTGAGGGCCTGGAAGGTGATCGGGCCGACAAAGCGCGTGCCGGCCTCGGTCATGGCCACGGTCACGCCGCAGCCGCGCTGCACAAGGCGGGACACCACCGTGCACACCTTGTATGCGGCGATGCCCCCGCCCACGCCCACGGTGACCTCATAGCCGACCAGGTCCCGCTCCACAGGATCGCCCTCACCCCTGGTCTTCGGCCACCGGCTCAGAAACGGCCTGCTCCGCCGACGGAGCCGGCGGTTCGCTGAAATCGGTGGTGATTTTGCCCTGGAGGATCTCCTGCACGATGATCTCCAGTTCACTCATGTTGCCCGGATCCACCGTGGGGCGCGCGCCCTGCATCAGCTCGACCCAGCGCTTCTGGATCAGGGCCGTCAGCTTGAAGCGTCCGCCCACCTTGTTGATGATGACATCGTCCTTCAGTGGTTCAATCATACCTGCTGATTCTCCCTTACAATCTGGATGATGCGCTCGACTGCCTCATCCAGGTCATCGTTGATCAGAAAATACTGATACGCCCCGCACTCCTGGGCATAGCGGATTTCGCCATCGGCCTTGCTGAGCCGCTCGCGAATGGCCTCCGCGGAGTCCTTCTGCCGCCCCACCAGGCGGTCGCGAAGATCCTCCGCCGTGGGCGGCAGGATCCAGATCCCGATCAGATCCGGAAACCGCCGCTTGACCTGCAGCGTGCCTTCGATCTCGATCTCCAGGATCACCACCTTCCCGGCGGAAAGGCCCTGCAGCACCGGACCGGCCGGCGTCCCGTAGTAATTCCCGCCGTAAACCTGGGCATGCTCCAGAAACTCGCCCCGCTCCAGGCGGCGTTCAAATTCTTCCCGCGAAAGAAAGATGTAATCCCGGCCATCCACCTCGTTGTCGCGCCGGGGCCGCGTCGTCGCCGAAACGCTCAAAACGGCATCCAACCGCTCGACCAGCCGTTTGCAGATGGTCGTCTTACCCACCCCACTGGGGCCACTGATGCTCAGCAACAGTCCACGCATGTTCCACAGCTTTCAACGGTCAGCTTTCAGCGATCAGCTTTCAGCGATCAGCAGTCAGCGATCAGCGTTTAGTCCCTCGGCCCTCGGCCCTCGCCCCTACTCCACGTTCTGCACCTGCTCCTTGAGGCGATCGATGGCGCCTTTGATCTCCACGATGTGCTGGGCGATCACGGCGTCGTTGGCCTTGCTACCGATCGTGTTGGTCTCGCGGAGCAGCTCCTGGGCCAGGAAGTCAAGCTTCCGTCCGGCCAGCTCGCGTGAGTCGCACAGCTTCTCGAACTGATCGAGATGCGAGCCGAGCCGCGCAATCTCCTCGTTGATATCGCAGCGCTCCGCGTACAGGGCCACCTCGCGCCGCACATCGTCGAGCTGCAACGGGAGCTTGGATTCCGCCAGCAGCTCGTTGGTTCGACTGAGCAGCCGCTGATGGTACTCCTTGAGCACGATGGGCGCCCGTTCGGCGATGCTGGCAAGGTGCTTGCGGATCTGGGCGCACTGGCGCATCAGATCGTCGCGCAGGGCCTTGCCTTCCACCCTGCGCATTTCAATCAGGCGATCCATGGCCTTGAGGGTCATGGATTCGAGCACCTTCCACTGCCGCTCGCGCTCGGCCTCGTCAAGCCCCGGCGGCTGGCAAACACCCGGCAACGCGAGAATGGAAGCCAGGTCGATCTGCACCGGCAATTGCGAGGACAGACGGCCAAGCTGCTTCACGTAGCTTTCAACCGCCGCGATATTGATCTCCTGGGCGGCCTCCGCCCGAACGTCGCGAACCCGCAGGCTGTACGTCACGCTCCCGCGCGACAACCGCGTGCGCAGCAGCTTCTCCACCTCAGACTCAAAGACGCTGAGCGATTCGGGAAGCTTGATCGAGGCTTTGAAATAGCGGTTATTAAGGCTGCGAAGCTCCAGCACATAGGACACGCCGTCATCGGAGTGCTGGACCTCGCCATAGCCAGTCATCGAGAGAATCATTCACTATCCGCTTGCGTGGTTATGTTATACAGCACAGGCGCCTCCCCCGCCGGCCGGGAGGAGCGCCTGTGCGAACGTCTGTTCAGCCCGCAGGCCGGATCCACAGACCCGACAGGCCTTCCAGCCCGCATTATTCATCAAACCGCCAAGACGCCAAGGCCGCCACGAGAAAACAGAAGAAGAATGAACCGGACACAACGAATAGAAGGCCTGTTCTCTTTCCTCTGCTTTTTCTATCCTCATCCCTGCCTGGCGTACTTGGCGTCTTGGCGGCAAACAATCCGGACTAAGCCGCCGGCTGGGTAGGTTGCGCGCCATTCTCCGGCTGAACCACCGGCGGTTTGGGCGATTCGGTCGGGCTGGGAACAAAGGCGTAGTTGCCCAGGACGGCCATCAGCACAAACATCCCGGTCAGGCCCACCGTGATCCAGGTGAAGACGTCGCCGGTCTTGGCGCCGAAGGCACTGTAACCACCGGCCCCACCGAACGCACCGGCCAAACCGCCGCCCCGGCCCTTCTGCAACAGCACCACCAGAATCAACAGGATGCAGGTGATCACGAACAGGAAAGTAATGATCGCCTGACCCCAACCCACTGCGAGCATATCCATCGACCTCGCCTCCGAAAGCGCAAATTATTAAAAGTTAGTCACTTAGCGGCAATCGCGCCGTTGATGATACCGACAAAATCATCGGCCTTGAGACTGGCGCCACCGACGAGCACGCCATCCACATCCGGCTGGGACATGAGTTCGCGGGCATTGTCGGCCTTCACGCTCCCGCCGTACTGGATCCGGAGCGTTTCCGCAGACTGGCTATTATACAGCTTGGCGATGCGTTGGCGAATGAACGCATGGGCTTCCTGGGCCTGCTGAGGCGTCGCGGTGCGCCCGGTGCCGATGGCCCAAACCGGCTCGTAGGCAATCACGATCCGGTCGAGGCTGATCTCGCCGCCCAAGACCTCGGTGAGCTGAGCGTCCAGAACGGCCTCCATCCGGCCGGCGTCGCGCTCTTCGAGCAACTCGCCCACGCAGTAAATCACATCCAGCCCCGCGGCCAGCGCCGCAACGACCTTCTTCTTCAGTAAAGCATTGTCTTCCTTGAAGATATGGCGACGCTCACTGTGCCCGATAATCACCGCCCGGGCCCCGGTGTCCTTGATCTGCTGGGGCGAGACCTCGCCGGTGAAAGCGCCCTTGGGCTCGAAGTAGCAGTTCTGGGCCCCGAAGATGATGGGCGACCCTTCAAGGGCCTTGGCCATCGGAAACAGCAGTGGAAACGGGGGGAATACCCCAATATCCACCGGAGGGTTCTGCGGCATCTTGGCCCGAATGCCCTCAATCAGGGCCCGGGCCTCGGCCAGGGTGAGGTTCATTTTCCAGTTGCCGGCCACGTACTTCTTACGCATGGGTATCTCCCGTATTACCGGTCCGCCCGGGCTTATTCATGTTCAGTCAAAGTTCCAGCCGGGCGGAGGACTCGGTTACCACAAAAACGGAATGGAAAACTGTACCCGCTGGACGGGGGATTGCCAACAGGCCACGAATTTGGGTTACAAACCAAGAGTGTTGCATGTCGCAGGATAGGAGAAAAAAGACCCGCCTGATCGCGCAACCGAGATCAGTTTAGCTTTAAATCTGTTCCACAAATTGAGCCTTGTTAATATAGGAGCACAAAGAAGGGAATCAGCAAACACTAAGATGATGCCGAGGGAGGATTTCCATGTCGATTGCGAGCCGAAGAGGGGCGGTTTCGAGAATCGCCGGGCGGTTGGCACTCTTGGCGGTGACATGGGGAGTCGAGGCGCTGGCCCAGGGACCGCCCGACCGTTCGGGAGATCAATCCCCTGCTGGGGCCGGGCAACGTTCCAGAGCCCCGACTGTTTGTGGACCTCAATGGAGTAGCCGTGTTTGTAGCGGCCGACGGCGAACCGTGGCGCAGCGACGGAACGCCGGGCGGCACCTTCCGGCTCAAGGACATCAATCCTTCCGCCAATTCACTTCCTCTCCCCAACCAGCAGCTCACCCCCTGGTGGACGGTGTGCAACGGACAGCTCTTCTTCGTGGCCGACGATGGTACACACGGGCGGGAATTGTGGAAGACGGATGGCACGGTGAACGGCACAGTCATGGTCAAGGACATTTATCCGGGCACTGGGAGTTCCTTGAGCTGGCTGGACACGTCCTCACCCAAGCCACCCTCGGCACTGGGCTTCACGGTGCTGGGCAACACGCTGTACTTCTTCGCGAACGACGGAGTACACGGCCTGGAACTCTGGAAGACAGACGGCACTGAAACCGGCACCGTGCTGGTCAAGGACATTTGGGTGGGGTCGTCTGTCGTGTCCAGTTACCTTCAGGCAGCCGGCGAGTTCGTGTTCTTTCTCGCCACCGATGGGATACAGGGCTACGAGCTGTGGAGGAGCGACGGCTCGCCGGACGGGACGACACAGGTCAAGGACATCGCGCCGGGCAGCGCCAGCGGCGTTCCCGTCTCCGGGAATATCTTCATAGAATGCCAGGGGCAGCTCTATTTCCTGGCCTCTCAAACCAATTACGGAACGGAGCTCTGGAAGAGTGACGGGTCTGCCGAGGGGACGGTCCTCGTCAAGGATGTCAATCCCGGCACAGCTTCGGCCTTCATAGCCACCATGGCCGGCGTGCAGCGCACATTCTTTGTCGATCGCAGTGGCACCATGCACTTCGCACCTGATACGCCCGGCAACCGCACAGAGCTCTGGAAAACGGACGGGACCCCGGAGGGGACGATGCTCGTAAAAAGCATCGCTCCGGACTCTAATCCGCATTCCTTTGTCGGCACGAACAACCGTGTGTTCTTTGCAGCCGGCAGCGGCCTGTGGGTAACCGATGGGACGCAGGCAGGGACGCTCCGCCTGGCCTCTCTCTATTACAATTACAACCCGGCCTTGCCCAGTTCGACCTACATGAGAGCCCTCGGCGACACCCTGTTTTTCATCGGCAACGATCAGGGTTTGTGGAAGACAGACGGCACCGCGGGTGGCACCCAACTCGTGCGGCCCCTGAATGTCTACAACATCAATCCGTGCCGGACGGAGCTGAACGAATCGCTTCTGTTCGTGGCACGGGCACACTCCTCGGGTGACCCCGAGTTGTGGCGCACTGATGGCACCACGGCCGGCACGATCACACTGACCGGTCTGCAATGGGCCCTGCCCTGGCCGTATACCAGTCCGGCGGAACTCACGCGCATTGGCGGGATGGCCTTCTTCTCCGCGCCCAGCAATCATCTCCAGGATTACTTGACGGATGCGGGGCTGTGGATCAGCGACGGCACTCGCCTGGGGACGCGCCGGCTGACCGACTCCTTGCGTCCTGGCAACAGCTCCGACGCCGGGCCATTCGCCGAGTTGAACGGCATTGCGATATTCTCCGCGGAAGACGGCAACTCCGGCCGAGAGCTCTGGAAGACCGACGGCACCTCCGTGGGAACCGCCAAGCTCAAGGAGACCCGGCCGGGCCCCGGCAGCAGCAACCCGCATGGTTATGTCCCCCTGGGGGACGTCTTGCTCTTCATCTCCAACGATGGCGAACACGGCCATGAGCTGTGGCGCACGGACGGATCGCCGGAAGGCACCTGGATGGTCAAGGACATTTATCCAGGGCCGGGCTACGGAATGGGGCTGATATCCCACGACCAGGCCCTCGCCGTTTTTCACGACAAGGTCTTTTTCCTCGCCAACGACGGCGTGCATGGATATGACCTCTGGAGCAGCGACGGAACCGCCGAGGGCACAATCCGAGTCGCGAGGCTGGGATCCGAGACGACCGCAGTGGGCCCCGGCTGGTGGGATTTCGCGTGCTCTGGTGACCTGCTCTGCTTCACGTTGGATACCGGCGACACCGCCAGTATGCTTTGGCGAACAGACGGCACTGCCGAGGGAACCTACCCGCTGGGAGCCTCCCACGCCGCGAACCTGGAGGACCTCAACGGGCTGCTGCTGTTTTCAGTGTGGGACAGCGAGAATGGCGAAGACCTCTGGCGGAGCGACGGCACGCCGGCGGGAACGGAACTGCTCAAAGATGTAAACTCCAATTCCGCCTCTCATGTGGGGTCTCTGGTTCGGGCAGGCAACTACATCCTGTTCATTTCTCTCAACAGTTTCCCCGACGCAATATGGCGAACAGATGGGACTGCCGCAGGCACTTCGGTACTCCGGGACTTTCCGATAGGAGGATTCATCGGATGGATGATTGGCGCTGAAGGACAAGCCTTCTACTGGCTGTTGAACGACGGTCTCTGGCGGACAGATGGCACGGCGGCGGGGACAATACGACTGAGCAGCGATGCTTACGCGAACACGGACTGGCCCACCAGTTTCGGCCGCTATGTCGTCTTCACTCAGCAGGAGACCAGCCGGTGGAATGTCTGGATCAGCGACGGCACGCCGGCCGGCACAGCGCGCCTGGTCGATTCGGCCGACAAGCCCGGTCCGGCCAATCCACCCAACTTTATGATCCTGGGCAATACACTGCTGCACTCAGGAGATTACAGCGGAACCGGAGATGAGCTCTGGGCCGTAGACGTCGATCTGGACATGGATGGCGACGGCCTTCCGGCCTCCCGGGACAACTGCCCGAACGTCGCGAACCCGACTCAAGCCGATTCAGATCGCGATGGCGTAGGTGACGCCTGCGATGCGTGCCCCGGCACCGTGGCCGGCAGCGTGGTGGATGCGGCCGGCTGCCCGGTGTTGGTCCCGGGTGACTTTGATCGCGACGGCGATGTTGATTCGACGGCCCTTCAAGCGTTCAGGGCTTGCGCGTTAAGTCCAAATGTCCCCGCATCGCCGGACTGCGAGGAGAAGGACTTTGACGGCGATGGCGACGTGGACCAGGACGACTTTGGATTGATGCAGCGCTGCTTCAGCGGCTCGGGGACAGGGGCTCAACCGAACTGCGCCCAGTGAAGGAACGGCCGCGGGGGTCATGATCGGTCTTCCCAGCGCAACATCGAAGAAGAACGTGATACGCCCGCCTGTGGCCGACAGAGACTCTGAGTGAGTTTAAACCCTGCTGAGATCGGCATGCCTTGGAAAAACCAAAGCGGCGTCGAGGCCGCTGCATTCCAGGATTAAATCACTTCCTGCGCCCGCGGATACGACCCCAGCACGTTCAGCCGCAGGCAGTGCGGCCGGGCGGCTTCAACGGCCTTTTGGACGGCCGGGTCGGCCTGGTGGCCCTTGATGTCCACGAAGAAGTAATACTCCCAGTTGCGCTTCTTGCTGGGGCGCGACTGGATGAAGGACATGTTCACGCCCACCGACTGGAAAGCCTGCAGGACGCTGACCAGGGCGCCGGGCTCGTCGCGGGTGGTGAAAACCACGGAACTCTTGTCGTCGCCGGTGGGCTTGGCCGCCTGACGGCCGATGACAAAGAAACGGGTGACATTGTTGGCATTGTCCTCGATGTTGGCGCAGATGACCTTGAGATGGTACAGGTCGGCCGCCAGCGTGCTGCCGATGGCGGCGGAGCGCGGTTCATCGCGGGCCAACTCCGCGGCCCTGCTGGTGCTGGCGACGGCTTCCGTCTTGCGCGACAGGCCGGTCTCGTTGAGCCAGCGCTGACACTGGGTGAAGACCTCGGGCTTGGAATAGACCCGCTCGACGGCCTCCAGCGGGCAGTTGGCCAGCAGGTTGTGGTGGATGGCCCGGTTGATCTCGGCGCAGATCTGCACGTCCACCTCGATCAAGGCATCCAACGTGTCAATCACTCCGCCGTGAACGGAATTCTCGATGGGCACCAGGCCGAAGTCAGCGTGCTCGCGGGTAACCTCCTCGAAGACGCCGCGGATATCGACCACGGGCTCATACTCGACCGAGGAGCCGAATTTGCCGATGGCGGCCAGGTGCGAGTAACTGCCCTCGGGGCCCAGGTAAGCGATACGCAGCGGCTTTTCCAGCAGGAACGATCCGCTCATCAATTCGCGGTAGATGGCCAGCAGGGTCCGATCGGGCAGCGGCCCCTTGTTGGCCTTGCGGATCTTTTGCAGAACGGCTTTCTCGCGGTCGGCGGCATAGATGGGCGTCCCGCTGCCGCTCTTGAGCCGCCCGATCTGGACGACGATCTCGGCCCGCTTGTTGAGCAGGGCGACCAGTTCCTCGTCGATTTGGTCAATGTGTTTACGTAGCTCGTTTAAGTCCATGCCAGCCGCTCTCCAAAGAAGGCCCTTCCGGCCTCTCAGGATAGCAGGAAATAGGGGTTGACCACAAGCTGAACTGAACGCCGCAGAGAGAAGTCTGCGACGCTATTCGGCGCGAGCTCCAGGCAGAGGCCAAAACCGCAGCAGATGTCGTTTTGTCACGACCATTGGTCCAGGCCCGTCACGTCCTCACGACAGTCGCCGGCCAGCGGCAATAGGTCAGGAGTCCCGCCAGAACAACAAGGACCGTTACCGTGTAGCTGCAAATCTACCGGATCAGCAGCCTCTTCTCGCGAAGCCATTTGGCTATCGGACGCCTGGGACGGTGGAAGTAGACAGCAGTGAGGCCTCCCATTCTCAATGTGCAATCTCGTCGCTCACCCCGAGTGCGTCTGCGCGCAGGTATCCCGCTTCGGGGCAGGTACGACGGTGATCTGACTGACCAGGCGATCCTGGAACTGCTGTTGGTACTCCATCCGATGCTTGCCAAACGCCTCCAGATCATCATCGAAACGCTTGCTCAACTCGCCGCGACGGCGGCGCACTTCATCAACAATAGGGCTATCACTCTGCATTATCATTCCTCCCATGGCTGAAGCTGATGTGGGGTCACCGGCAGGGGAACGTGAAGGTGCATGGCGTGGTTCAGTTCTTCCAAATGACGCACCTTGTGGACGTTCGCCAGATGACGGCAATTCCAGGTCAGCAGATAATCCAACCGATACTGCGATGCCAAGGCCACATGAACCGAGTCCGCCACCGGATGCCGGGGTATGAACAAACGAATCCGGTAAACCTCTGCAATCCGCAGCGTCTCCGATGTGACCGCCAGGAGCGGTATGCCTGTGACCAAAGACAGGCAATCCGCCTTGTGGAGGTAATCCCCGGTTTCAAGTTCCTCCAACACAATAGGAGAGATGAAGCACTCGTAATCGCCTCGTTCACGATCCCACCATTCGCGGGTGCGGGCGATGTCCTTTGCCAGCTCCGCGCGTTCATCGCAATACTACGACGGGATCGTCGTCTCGATTTAAACGGTCGGCTTCATTGTATTTTTATTGTAGCGACTGGCGCGGGTGGTCGCATCCTGTCTCAACGCCAGGTGCCCCGAGCACGGATGACCAAAGAAAAGCCCGACTCGCGGCCATCGTGACCGGCGAGTCGGGCTCTATTCTACTGCTGATTCAGCCAGGCGCGATTTACAGCGCCTCGCACACCAAGTCGCCTACTTCTTTCGTGCCGTAGCCCATCTTGCCGGCCGACTGGCTCTTCATCTTCGGGCAGGTCTTCTTGATGGCGGCCTCAATCAGGTGGCCGGCCTTCTCGACCTTGGCGTCTTTCTTCTGGCCGCCGACCACCCGCAGCAGCATGCCCATGCTGGCGATGGCCGCGATGGGGTTGATCACGTTCTTGCCCGTGTACTTGGGCGCGCTGCCGCCCATGGGCTCGAACATGCTCACGCCCTGGGGGTTGATGTTGCCGCCGGCGGCCACGCCCAGGCCGCCCTGAATCATCGCGGCCAGGTCGGTGATGATGTCGCCGAACAGGTTGGGCACCACGATGGTGTCGTAAAACTCGGGGCTCTTAACCATCCACATGCAGCAGGCGTCCACGTGGTTGTAGTCGCGCTGGATGTCGGGGTAGTCCTTCTCTCCGATCTCGTTGAAGGCCCGGAACCACGTGTCGCCGCAGTAGGTCAACACGTTGGTCTTGTGCACCAGGGTCAGCAGCCCCCGGCCGGCCCCGGCTTTCTTCTTGGCCCGGGCGAACTCGAACGCATACCGCAGGCACCGCTCGACGCCGAAACGCGTGGTGATCATCTCCTGCGTGGAGATCTCCTCAGAAGTGCCCTTGCGCAGACAGCCGCCGGCGCCGCAGTAGAGGTCCTCGGTGTTCTCGCGAATCACGTCGAAGTTGATGTGCTCGGGGCCCTTGTCCTTCAGCGGCGTCTCGACGCCTTCATACAGGTGCACCGGCCGGAGATTGATGTACTGGTCGAGCGCAAAACGCAGATGCAGAAGCAGGCCCTTCTCCAGGATGCCCGGGGCCACGTCCGGGTCCCCCACCGCGCCGAGGTAGATGGCGTCGAACTTGCGCAGCTCGTCCACCTGCTCATCGGTAATCACCGGAATGGTCTGACGCTTGGGGTCGCCGCCGCGGGCCAGGTAGTTCTTTCCGCTGAAATCAAACTCCTGGGTGGAATACTGAAAACCCTCTTTTTTGGCCACCGCCTCCAGAACCTTCAGACCCTCGCGCACAACCTCGGGCCCGGTTCCGTCACCGCCGATTACCGCTATCTTCAACACACCGCTACTCCTTATAGATCGGGTCAGACCCAGGGCAGGTCATGACCTGCCGGAATTTGCGGGCAGGCAAAGACCCGCCCTGCTTGCCCTTTGCAGTCGGATCCGCGACCTCGCCGGCCGGCTCCGCACAGCCTAAAGGGCCGCTGAAACTCAAAGAGCAACGAGCCTAGCGGAAGCCGGCAGACAGTTCAAGGTGAACGGCGGCAAAGCCTGCCGATATCATGACTGGAAGTGCGAAACCGCCCGCCCGAGCCGTCAGGACGGGAAACAGGTCCTCATGATGGGAGACCCAAATTTGAGACCCACCGGCACCCGGCACGCCTGTCAAGCCCTGGCCCTGGCGCTCATCGTCTGCGCGGGCGGATGCACATCCCCAAAGCCACCCGCGTCTGTGGCCGTCGAGCAGCGTGAATGGACCCAATCCGGCCGCCCAGGCGTGGAATTGCTCACCCCTCACTTCCAGATCCGAACCACCGTCCAAGACCAAGTCCTGCGCGAATACCTGCCCATTTTCATGGAAACAGCATTCGCAGAGTACACACGGCTGCTGGGTGACAAGGAGACATGGAGACAAGGGGACAAGGAGACTGACGACACTCCAATCCCCTTGTCACCTGGTCCCCTTGCCTCCTTGTCAGACAGTCCCCCGCCACGGTTGCCCATTTACCTCTTCGAGACCCGCGACGAGTGGGCCCGCTTCACCCGCCAATTCGCACCCGATCAGGCCTACACTTATCTGCACATCCACGCCGGGGGGTATATGGATTATCGGACCCAGACGGCGGTGGCGTTCCAGATTGGCCGGGACCAGACCCTCTCCCTGCTGGCCCACGAGGGTCTGCACCAGTATGCGGCCCGATACCGTCCCGAGCCGTTGCCGGCCTGGCTGAACGAAGGTCTGGCCTGCCAGTTCGAAGCCTTCACCCTGAACGGTCCCCGGCCCACCTTCACGCCGCGCCGCAATCTCATCCGCCTGCAATCCTTACGAGAAGCGCTCATGCGGGAAAACGGCCTGATCCCCCTCTCCGACTTGTTGCGGATGGATGCCGGAGAGGCGGTCCGCACATCCGGCCTCCCCACCGGGACATACTACGCCCAGGTCTGGTCCACCGTGCTCTACCTGCGCGACCCATCCTGTCCCTACGCGGCCGGCTTCAGAGCGCTGCTGGCCGATGCCGGCACACCCCGGCTGCGGGAAGCCGCGCGCTCATGGCGTAAGGCCCCCCCCGAAGGCCACAGGCTCAGCGACGCCGAGGCCGTGTTCTACAGCTATATTACGCCGCGGACGGACCATTTCATGGCAGGCTACCGCGAGTTTGCTGACAAGCTGGCGAGAGGGCGATAGGTGGAGCAGTGCACATATTGTCGCGGTTCCGCCGATATGTTGATGGTGATGAAATCCCTTCTGGCATGCATTACAGCAATGGCGGCAGGTACCGCTGCATCTGCCGCAAACCCGGCCAGCTTCCGCTGGCTGGAGCTACCCCCGCAGTACGAAAGCTATGCGTCCGCACTTTCCCCAGACGGATCAGTCATTATGGGGGAGATGTGGGGCCCTGCCGGCGTCCCGGAGATATTCCGATGGACGGCAAAGGAAGGGTTGATCCGTCAGGCCGATATACCGGCATGGGGTGGTTATGCCTGGCCCACTGCGATGTCATTCGACGGCAGCGTGGTAGTCGGGTATGACACATACCCTGCCCTATCCGACGGCCACGCCTTCCAGGGGACGTCAACTACAGGTCGGACCTATCTCGACGATCCCCCACAGGTCGCCCAGTCTGAAGCCTGGGGGATGTCTTGGGACGGAGCGAGCATCGTCGGCTATGAGATGCTTGCCGACGGATCACAACAGCCGGCGCTTTGGCGAAACGGAAACACCGTTGCCCTTGGAAGCATGGACGGAATTCGCGGAGCTTTCACCGGCATTTCCTGCACAGGCACATTGGTCGGCTTCAGCTACTCCTCTTCGGGCGCCGTCCCCTTTCGCTACAGTGAACAGGAAGGGCTTATGCCCGTGGACCTTCCCGCCTCGGTTCATTTCGACTCAGGACCGAGAATATCCGCCGACGGCAGCACAATCGTGGGTTGCTGGCGAACGGCGACCGGCGCCAACGAGGCATTTATCTGGAACCAGCATACCGGAGCCACCGGCTTGGGCGATCTGCCGGGCGGGGCCGATTGGAGCGCCGCGTCGGGAGTCTCGGCGGACGGCCGAATAGTCGTCGGTGCGAGTATGACTGGCACCATCGACCTTGGCGACGGCTTCACGATGGGTATTACCACCGCGTTCATCTGGGATCCGGCTCACGGGATGAGGAGCCTGCCCTCCGTGCTCGTGGAGCAGTATGGCCTCAATCTGCAGGGATGGGAACTGCGGGAAGCAACGGCCATCTCCCCCGACGGGCGCATCATCAGGGGCTATGGCATCAACCCCGAAGGCCGCCAGGGGACCTGGATCGCGCAGATTCCCGAACCAGCCACCCTGCTGCCCATGGCGATGATCTTCACACTGCTGCACCGGCTACGCCGATCAACGCCGGTAAAACCGCCGAGTCAGTGAATACCATGCACCACAGCGGCAAGCTCGCGAACCTTTTAGAAGTTCGGGCTTCGTCATTGATTCGTCATTCGGATTTCGTCATTCGTCATTAGTTGGTCATTGAAGTTTGGTCATTGGTCATTCACGCTACCAGGTGTACTTCACCGTATACCGCACCGTCACCTCCCCGTCCTTCGGCACCGTCACCGGGAAGTGAATCGTCCGGGCGTCCACTTTCTCGAAATCGTGGGTCTTGTCGGTGATTTTCCAGTTCAACCAGCGGAAGAGATTCTCTTTGACGATCACCTTGACCGGCTCCTCCTTGTGGTTGCGGAGCTTGATCTCGATGGTCTCCTGCATCGTGTGGGCGCGGGTGTCCACCTGGAAGTCTACCTGCTTGCGCTCGCCGACCACGTCGAAGGCCGAGCCCATCTTGATGAGAACCTCCTCGTCCTTGGGCGTGTGGTCGATGACGTCCTCGCCGATGAACTCGAGGCTCTTGTCCGCCGGATCGAGCTTGCTCACGCGGATGCGACCGGCCGGCAGCGGCATGCCCATCCCGCGATCCTTCTCGTTCTTGAACCGCAGGTAGATGTCCACCTTCTTGTTGCTCTGGGTGCCGAAATTGCGGTCGGTCATCGGATTGGGGAACAACCCGCGAAACTCCTGCGGCAGCCCGTAATAGACCAGCACCTTCTCGCAGGGCACGTTGCGAGCCGGGGGGAACAGCTCGATCTGCTTGGTGGAATTGTCCGGCAGCGTGGCCGGCCGGCCGAGCGTATAGAGATGATATTCAAAGAAGGCCTTCTCCTCGAAGCCCGCACCGTCCGGTGCCGCGGCCGCTTCAGCCATCATACCGACCATCACCCTTCGCCGCTCCGGCTTCGGCGCCCGATGCACATCGCCGGCAATCAACTTGAGCTTCGCATCGGTGTAGCCCGCGCCGGATTGGTTGATGATGCTCACCCACGCGCCGACATCGAGCACGCCGCTGTCGGCGTCCTTGCCTTCGGAGAAGATCACGTTGTAATCGGCCCACCAGGTGATACCCGAGGTCTGATACGTGACCCGCATGCGGTGCTGCCCGATCGTCTGCGCGGTGACGTTCCATACCAGCGTGGGCCGGCTGATCAGCCCGCCGGGAAGCTCGGGAAAACGCACGTTGGCATAGTTGCTGAGCACCCGCACGTCATTGTCTGTCTTGAGCACCAGCCCGCCGGAGGTGCTCAGAAGCGTGCCGTTGATGATCGACGTCTTGTCACCCTGGACTTGCTCGACGGTGATCTCCTTGCCGAGGTAACGCTCCATCAACCTGTCCGTGCTGACCAGGTCGAATTGATAATTCTGATCCAGCACGCGCGTGCCATCGGGATCCGTAAGCGATGCGAACGTGACCGTCGTCGGATCGATCAACGCGGCCACATCGGAGAAGCGCACCGTGTCGCGCTGTCCTTTGATGGCGATGTCGCGCTCCTGGCGGATGACCGCATAACCGGGGATGTTCTGGCCCTGCCCGGGGTGAGGAACATTGGCGCCGACAATCGGCCGGTAAAGTTCCGGCGGAATAGCTCCCGGCCGCGCGGAGCTGTAGATGGTTAACGCAGTGCCGCTCTCCTGGCCGCCCTGCTGCGCCTCCTGGCCGGACGCGGGGGCAGGCAGCATCCCTGCGAGCGCCAACGCCGCACAGCCCATCAGAACGCGATGAAACGACAGCCCCGTCAGGTGTGAGATAACCCAATTCACAACACGTCCTCCTTCGATGTACGGCGTGACAAGCAGCGCCGCTGATCCTTGAGACGCACAAAAGCCGGAGAAGTTCCCTGCATTGTTGGCGTAAGAGGCGGTCTAAGGCAAGCTGTTCCGATTGAGACGGCTTATCGGCCGGCCCATGGTCATACGGATCCCAAATGAATCTTGTGCGTTGGGCGCCCCGCCTCTTCAGAGGGTGAGGCACTCCGAACGCACGAAGATTTAAGCGACCAATAACCAGGCAGGAACCTGCCCAAGTCTGCGACGCAAACCGTATCACAGGGGGCCGCGAGTGAGCAAGGCACCCTTGGCTCGCCCAGGCCGTCACGGAACTTGCCGGGCCGGCTGAGTTACAGGCGCGGAGGTGACGGGGGCAGGCGCCGTCGCCGGCATGGTCGCCGGTGCGGACGCGGGCGCCGTCGCCGGAGCCGGCGCCGTGCTCAATGCGGGCGCGGTGGCCGGTGCGGGCACAGTGCTCGCGGCGGGTGCAGTAGCGATGGCGGGGGCCGGGGTTGGCGCTGGTGCCGTGGCCGGAGCCGTCGCAGGCGCGGTGGCCGGAGCGGTCGCGGGCGTGGTGGCCGGCTGCGTGGTTACAGTCCTGGGCTGCGGTGCGGGCCGAGAAGCCGGCGGAGACAGCTCCAATTCCAGCCGGGCGCTGACCAGGTCCGCCGCGGGCTGCCAGGTGATGTAGCTGGCCGAAGAGAACACTCTCAGCAGGTTGGCGAATTTCCCCAGCACCTCGAAAGGCTGGATCGGTTGCGCGTCCATCGTGCCGGCCAGCATGGGAACTTCCACGGTCAGTTCCTGTCCGCCGCGCCGGATCCGCAGCGACACACTGTCGAGTTTCTTGCGGTTCGCCATCAGCTCGCGAAGCGACGCAAACGGCCGCTTCGCATCCACCAGACGGTCGTCCACGGCCAGAATCTCATCGCCGGCCTGCAATCGGTTGTACGCGGGCCAGCCGACCAGCGTGCGATCCACCACTACGCTCGGCTGCGTCGTCGGACGGCGCACGATGCCCAGTTGGATCGAGTTGGCCAGTTGCCGGCGGCGGAAGCGCTGCCACCAGTCCGGCTGGAGCATCTCCGGATGGTGACGTCGAATAAAGGCAAGCCAGGAATCGATCATGGTCGCCGCCGCGCCCGGCCGGGCAATCAACGCCATCTGCGGCACGCCACGGGTCGTCTTGACCCGGGCCAGGGCCTGCTGGAAGCCCCCCACCGGCACCGTGCCCTCACGGCCCCGGCGGACTTCCACGATCTGACGAACCATATCCCGATGGGTGGCGATGACCAGCCACCGGTCGGCCACCGTCCAACTGATTTCCAGCGACCGCAGGAACTCGCAAGTGGTGTGATTGGCGAAGAACCGCCCCAGCGGCAGGGAACGAACCACCGGCCCGCCAGGCTCCAGCGGCGCGGTGGTCGTCACCAGGGGACCGCCCTTGGGCGGCTGCAGGTTCAGCAGACGCAGCACATTCTCCCCCACGTGGGTCAGCACGACAGAGACCGCATCGGGGTCGTCCGTCTCCACCGCCAACGCCATGGCCGGCAAAATCAGCTTCTCCCGCGACGACCCGTCCGGTACGGCCATCGGCTGCTGGCCAACCATGAGGATGCTGTCACCCACCAGATGCCGTAGCAGCCCATTTTCCAGCGTTCCCGGCGGCAGGCCGGCCTGGAGCATGTTCAGATAGAACTGGATCGCCCCGTCAGGATTGTTCGCGTCAATGCGCTTGAACTCATCCGCGTAGCGGATCGGGCGAGTCCATGCCACCAGCGTGGTGGCCGGCACGCGCAGCAGCGCCTGGATCGGCGGGTCGGCCTCCTTGGGCGGCGACTCTCCAGCCAACCGCGCGCTCGTCTCAACGGTGACGGCGTGCCCGTTCAACACCACGCCCACCGCCGCCGCCCTGAACTCCGGCCAGAAGATTGACAGATCGCCGCTGGGCCGGGTGGCCGGGCCGGCCGTGCCCTGCCCGCTGTAGAAGACGACGTGCGACTCAGGAGGCAGCGCCGCAATGCGCTCGCGAAAATCAACCACGTGGGCCAGCGTCACGCGCCGATCGTTCATCCACAGCGCAAAGGTCCGCAGATAGAGCCCGGCGGCGTTGGTCCGTCGGCCGGCCACCACGGTCTGGCCGTCGCAGCTCAGTTCATGATCGCCTTCCAGGCGGTAGCGGCGAACCTTGGCCGACGCGGTTTCAGGAATGCGGACCGGCGCCAGCGCCTTTTCGAGGGCCGCCGCGTCGGCGGGTTCCGCCAACAGGACGACCTCTTCAATCTGGCTCCAGCCGTCGGCCGCAAGAGCCAGCCGGCCGGCGAACAACAACCTCGCAACCTCGGGATGGCGAAGACCTATCTTCCAACCGAGCACTTCCTGCCAGGTCCGGGCCGGCTGCGTTGCCGGCTGGGTATCCGAATGGGGCATCAAGCCCGCGAGAAGATCCGTGAGCTCCCGGCCGGCACGGGTTTTCAGCAACGTCCGCACGTCAGTCAGTTCAAGGAACAGCCGGGCATCGGGGGGGACGGAACGGGCCAGCACGCCCAGCTCCGATGGTCGATCAGCGCCCACCGCGCGGGCGGGGACCACGGCCACAATACTGCCGACAAGCAGCAGCTTGAGCGCCGTGAACATCCTCGCTGATCGAATCCATAGACAGGACATACCAACCACCCACCTGGCGGCGCGACAAGGCCGGCATTGGCAGCTCAGCAGCCAATGTACGGGCAGATGCCCAACCTGTCACCCCTGATTGAATGGGAAAACCCACCCCCCACCCGGGTAC
>JAAXZI010000007.1 GCA_012719955.1 Phycisphaerae bacterium
GGGCCGCCTTGCCCCGACTGGTAATGTCCGCAATCGCACGGTCCGCGTCCGCCACGAACCGCCCCAGGCTGTACGATTCGCTCGGCTCGACAATGTCGGTGAGGTGGTGCGGCACCAGCCGGCGGGCCTCCGCCGACGGCTTGTTCGTGCCGATATCCATCCGCCGGTAAATCTTCATGGAATCGACGGATACGATCTCCCCATCCATCCGCCGGGCCAGTTCGAGCCCCACCTTGCCCTTTCCGGCCGCCGTGCACCCAATCAGCATGTAAACCCGGGTCGCCATCCTCAACACCTGATCACCGCAAACCACGCCGCGCAGGCCATAACCGCGGACAAACGCGGATGCGCGCGGGTTCCAGGCCCCTGCGCTTATGGCCGGTTTACCGCTGAATAACCGTGCGCGCTGATGCGGCGACTACATCTATTTGAAATATTGACGTTTGGCAATAATGGATGGGGATTCTTCTTCCCGGCTGAAGGTTTTTCCGGCCACGCAGCCCTGGACGGGCCCCCTCCTCGATGAGCCCGCCCAGGTCAACTTTCGCGGTCAAGCCGCCTATACGTCCATCTTGCGCTGCCCTTTGCCCACCGCCTTCTGGGCCTTGCCCTTAAGCTCCTGGGCCCGGTCCTGGGCCTGGCCGATGTCCTCCCTGGCCGCGCCGGTGACCTCATCAATCTTGGATTTGCTCTTCTTGCTGAAACCCTTGGGCTTCTTACCAGTCCTCTTATCCATGATGACATCCTTTCCGGAAGCCACCCCTTTCATAGGAGAATCCTATGCACCCTCCCGGGTGGTTCAACCCCCAATCATGCCCCTCGGCCGAATAATACGCATCCCAAATGAATCTTGTGCGGGGTCCCCGCCTCATGAAGGAACTGAGTGGAATATGAAAAATGGCGGAGGCGAATGGGAATCGAACCCACCCAGGGCCTGTTCCGGCCCCACACTGGTTTTGAAGACCAGGAGCGCCACCAGGCGCCAGTCACCTCCGCGTTGATTCAGGTCGTAACCTGGATCCGCCGGATTATCCGCCGGCCGTTTTCATCAGCCGGCCATTTTCAATTGTCTGCTTTCATGGCCGGAGAACTGGGGATTTCCTCTTTCGCCGCGTGCCTTCGCCGGCGGATCAGCCCTCCCGCTTGATCTCATTCCAGAACATCATCACCGGCCCCCCGCCGAATGCAATAGCCATCCAGGCCGCTTCTTCGATCTCCGCGTCGCTGAAGCCCATGTTCCGCGCCTTCTTCACGTGGGCCCGCGCGCACGGCTCGCACCGGGCCAGGACCGACAAGGCCAGCGAAATCGCCTGTTTCGTATGCGCATCCAACGCTCCAGGCGCGTTGGCCGCCTTCAGGAAATCCTGGAATTTCCTCTGGATCTCCGACGCGCCAGCTCCCATGGCCGCGGTCCCGTCATGCCCGTTGCAGCACGCCACTTCGTCGGTCATCACCGTCCTCCGGGATTCCTCATGGTCAGTCTGTTCGTCTTGAGAAAGCCGGCCCTCGCGTCCTTCCCGGCCGGCCGTAGCCAAGGCCGGCGCCGGGACGGCCTTTCCTGAACTCTCCCCGTGCTGCAGGACAAACACCCGTCCGGTGCCCGCCCCGCGCACTCTCCCCACTACGCATGCCACCTCAATCCCAGCCGCATGCAACCGCCCCACCAGCTCCGCCGCCCGCCTCTCCTCAATCGCGATCAGCAGCCCCCCGCAGGTCTGGGCGTCAAACAGCACATCCCGCAGCGCCTCATCCACGTCTCCAACCACAACCATCCGCCCCCCGGACGACTCGCGGTTGCGCTCCACCGCCCCCGGCACGATTCCATCCCGGATACACTCCCGCACGCCCGGCAGGAGCGGCAGTTGCTCGAACCACACCTCCACATCGACCCCGGCCGCTGCCGCCATCTCCCCCAGATGCCCCATCAGCCCGAACCCGGTCACATCCGTGCAGGCATGGGCCCCAAGCTCCACCATCCACTCCGACGCCACCCGGTTCAGCCCAGTCATCGAAGCCGTCGCCGCCACCACCCATTCGCTTTCCGCCCGATCAATCTGAGCCGCAAACGCGATAATCCCCGTCCCCAGCGGCTTGGTTAAGACCAATAC
>JAAXZI010000116.1 GCA_012719955.1 Phycisphaerae bacterium
GGGCGGGCATCTTGCCCGCCTTTGGAGGGTTCAGGGTTTGGGGTTCAGGGTTCAGGGGGCGAGCATCCTGCCCGCCTTCCAGAACGGCCAGCGCTACGGGGGGCGGGTATCCTGCCCGCCTCATGGGCCGAAGCGCGAAATTCCTGGACCGGCAAGGGCGCCGGCCTATTCCGCCCCAAGAACCTGTCTGATCGAGGACTTACGACCCGGAGCGGCGGCGGAAGAAACCGGGCCGGCCGAGACGGATTCGCTCCTGATTCTCGGACCTTGGCCGACCGGGGCCTGGGCGGGCGGCGGCGGCCAAGCCGGCCTCGCGCGGCGTTCTGCCCCCATTCCCCACAAAAAGCTGTACTCATCATTTTTAGGCGCGATACACCGGATCGCGGACTCGTTCCTCTCTTCTTTTTCAGGAGTAAGGACACAACCGGGAACCTGTGGTTGATTGCTCAAAGAATCCATTGCGCGACGCGGAAAGGAGCGATGTATGAGAAGCTTGATCTGTACCGGCCGTTTTGCCCGTAAGACGGCCGGCACCCAGCTTTCGCCGGGTACCCGGCCCGGCCGCTACGACCTTGCGCTTCACCTGAGCCACCAGGCTCCATACTATTAGGACAGGGGGGGATATGCCCCAAGGAGCCCTAACCATGCTGAGCGATGTGGAGCATCGGCCGTATCCCCCTCCTTCCACCTCCTGGGCCGGCCAGATGGTATGGCATGATTTGCTGTTTGCCCATTGGGCGGTGCCGCCAGAGTCGTTGCGGCGGATCGTCCCGCCTTCCCTGGTGCTGGACACGCATGAAGGCCGGGCTTACGTGACGGTGACGCCCTTTCACATGAGCGGCGTACGGCCACGGGCGGTGCCGGCGGTGCCATGGCTGTCCACCTTCCCCGAGCTGAATGTCCGCACGTATGTGACCATGGGCGGCCGGCCGGGGGTGTACTTCTTCAGCCTGGATGTGACCAGTCTGCCGGCGGTGCTCGGGGCCCGGACGTTATTCTCGTTGCCGTATTTTCTGGCCCAGATGTCGGTGACGCACGAGGGGAGCTGGGTGCATTATTCCAGTCATCGCTCGCGCTGGCATGGTGTCCCGGCCCATTTCGTGGGGCGGTATCGTCCGACCGGGGGGGTGTTCTATGCGGCGCCCGGTTCGCTGGAGTATTGGCTGGTGGAGCGTTACTGCCTGTATACCACCGATGGCCGGGACCAGGTCTACCGGGTGGAGATTCACCATCCGCCCTGGCCGTTGCAGCCCGCGGAGGCGGTCCTTTTCCGCAACACGATGGCCGTTCCGCTGGGGCTGGACCTCCCCGAGCAGCCCACTCACCTGCACTATGCGCAGCGCCTGGAGGTGCTGTTCTGGCTGCCGACCCGGGTGGAGCCGGAAGTGAAGCCGGTATGATCGAACGGCTGGCCGGAGCTTCCGGAGGGCGCGCATCTTGCGCGCCTTTAAAGCGGGCAGGGTGACGTTTGCGGATCTGTTGGGGCCATGCCGGCACCTCTGCTGCGCCGCTTGCGTGGCGTTTCCGTCAGGGGCGGCATTCAGCGGTCAGCGGTCAGCGATCAGCGGTCAGCAATCAGCGGCGCGCGATAGTCCGGAAGGTGAGAGCCGGCCGCTGAAAGACCCCATTCACGCCTGATTCCTTTGCACTTAGCGCCTGCAATCGTTCCCCCACGCTCCATCTCTCTATCTCTCCATCCCTCTTCCCCTTGTCCCCTTGTCTCCCTGTCCCTGTGTCCCGTCGTCTCCGTGTCGCCCTATCCCCTCATCTCTCA
>JAAXZI010000117.1 GCA_012719955.1 Phycisphaerae bacterium
CCGCCACGCGGAGGGCGCCTGATCGTTGCCTGCCGTTCCCGGTCGGCGGGGGGGACGGATGCCGGTCATGGCCTGTTGCGGCAGGGGCGGGGGACGCCGATGGTCCGGCGAGGTCGGTTGGTGACGGTTTTCCGGCCGGCGTGGTACTCACCGCTGCCCCTCCGTGGGCAAACCAGGCAATGGGGAGGATTCCGCGTGGAATCCACGCTAACGAGCTGTCAGGATACCGGCAGGCGAGACATGTGAAAAGACCCGCTCAGCGGGTTGCGGCGGGTTTGGTGGTCAACCCGTGAGCAGTTGCTCAGGCAGGTAATCAGGGTAAGAATGACGCGCGGCGCGGTCGCTGTTGCGGCGCCTGCTGGGGCAGGAGAATTCGGTTTGGCAGCCAACTTCGACACGGACAACGGGGCGGGAGCGGGCGACTCTACGGGCACAGGCAGATTGCGAGTGATGTTTCGCGCGTTGGAGTCGCGGAACTTCCGCCTGTTTTTTGGGGGCCAGGGCCTCTCGCTGATCGGCACCTGGATGACCATGGTGGCGACGGGCTGGTTGGTCTACCGGCTGACCGAGTCAACCGTGCTGCTCGGGGTGGTTGGGTTTTGCGGCCAGGTCCCCGCGTTTTTTCTCGCGCCCTTCACCGGGGTAGTGGCGGATCGGTGGGATCGGCATCGGCTGCTACTGGCAACCCAATCACTGGCCATGCTGCAGGCGCTGACAATGGCGTTTCTGGTGCTCAGCGGGCGGATCACCATGACCCACATCATCCTGCTGTCGCTGTTGCACGGCGTCATCACTGCTTTTGACATCCCGGCGCGGCAGGCTTTCCTGTCCCAAATGATCGAGCACAAGGAGGACCTGTCGAACGCCATCGCGCTCAATTCGTCCATGTTCAATGCGGCCCGGCTGGTGGGACCGTCCATTGCGGCGGTGGTGATCACCAAGACCGACGAGGGGATATGTTTTCTTGTGGATGGGATCAGCTATGTGGCCGTGATCGCCGCGCTGTTGGCCATGCGCGTTCCCGCCCGCCCGCGCAACCGACTGCCCCAGCCGATGCTGCGCGAGTTGCGCGAGGGGCTGGGGTACGTCATCCGGTTCTGGCCGATTCTATACATTCTGCTGCTGATCGGCGGCGCCAGCCTGGTAGGGTTTCCCTACACGGTATTGCTGCCGGCGGTGGCCAAGGAGCTGCTGGGCGGCGAGGCCGACACCTTCGGGTTCCTGACTGCCGCGGCCGGCCTGGGGGCCCTGTGCGGGGCGCTGTATCTGGCCAGTCGACGAACGGTGATCGGGCTGGGATTGCACATTGTGCTGGGGACTGCGGCGTTCGGATTGTCGCTGGTGGCCGTGGCTCTGTCGCGGTGGGTCTGGTTGTCGTTGCCGCTGATGGTGGTGGTGGGATTCTCCATGATGACTCTGACGGCCTCATGCAACACGGTCTTGCAGACCATCGTGGATGAGGACAAGCGCGGACGGGTTCTGAGCCTTTATATGATGGCGTTCATAGGGACGACTCCGTTCGGAAGCCTGCTGGCCGGTGTGGTGGCCGAACGGTTCGGCGTCTCCGGGGCACTGCTGGGCGGTGGGGTGCTGTGCGTGGCGCTGGCCATCTGGTTTGCGCGGGCTCTCCCGGCGATTCGCCGTCAGGTCCGGCCGATCTACGTGCGGCTGGGCATCCTGCCGGAAATCGCCTCCGGCATGCAGGCGGCCACCAGCGGGTCGCGTCGCGAGTGAGCCACCGGCCTGCCGGCCGGGGCTGGGATGGCGAATAGAGCATGACATTCCTTGCAGGTTCTTGACGCTGCCCCGGCGGCGCCTATATTCGCGCTGTGTTGAGATCTGATGCCCGGACTCGGGTTGAGCCGTTTTCCTCATAACTCATGGAGAAACATCATGGCGCGGCAAGTAAAGCTCAAAGGTACACCGCTGGATCTGGAAGGACCGGAACTCAAGGTGGGTGATCGGGCTCCGGACGTGCGACTGAAGAAGAGCCTGGTGGATGATTACCGGATCAGCGAGGGCAACGGCCAGATCCGGCTGATCAGCGTGGTGCCGTCGTTGGACACGCCGGTGTGCGCGCTGCAGACCCGGCGGTTCAACGAAGAGGCGAACAAGCTGCCGGGGGTGCAGTTCCTGACCGTGAGTATGGATCTGCCACCGGCACAGGGGCGCTTCTGCAGCACGGAAGGCATCGACACGAACCGGCTGATGATGCTCAGCGACCATATGGACGGGGCCTTCGGGAAGGCATACGGCACGCTCATCTCCGCGCTGCGCATCGAGTGCCGGGCGTTGTTCGTGGTGGATAAGGATGGCACCATCCGTCATGCGGAGTATGTCCCGGAGGTAGGGGAACATCCCAACTACGACGCGGCACTGGCGGTACTGAAGACGCTGCAGTGACAGGGCGCCCCGGGGCGCGTGGTCTTGCGAAGCAGAACCCCCGAAGAGGGCGACGATGGCGGATGGTCCATCGGTCGCCTTCTTCGGGGGTTTCCTTGTTCAGAAAGACTCGCGCGTCGGCAGGTCGTCGAGCCTACTCAAGATTCAGCACGACCTGGTTCAACCCGCCATTATTCTCATTGCCAAAGCACGGCGTGTCCAGGAACCCGCCGCGGATCTTGATCTGGCCCAGATTAAACAGCACCGCCTGCATCTCCTGGGCGTTGACCCGCTGTGTCGTGCCCGAGTGATACCATTTCGTGGTTTCATGAAGCACGACGGAGAAGCTGCTCCAGGTCGGGCCGGGCTTGCGGTCGATTACGGTGTAGATGCAGTAGCCGCCGCCCTCGATGATCACTGCCGGCAGGCCCAGGCAATTCAAATTACCGTTGGGCACGTCATGGCGTAACTCAAAATCGAGCGTCTTTCCATAGGCCGACAGGGCGTTTCCGTGGAACTTGGCGGGGGCCAGCCAGTACCACTCGCCATTCGCCGCCGCGGCCAGATGCCCGCCGGCCGTGGCATCCGTTCGCCACTCCAACGCGCCGGATCGGCCAACCCGTTGCCTGCCACCGCCCAGCCCTCGGCGTCGATCTCAAAATCAGAGACGACTCTCGGACCGGGCAGGGGGAGCGGCGGGGAATCCGACAAATCGAGCCGGACGTTGTCCAGGCCGCCGGCGTTCCTGTCGCCGAAGCACGTCCTGAGGAATCCGCCGCGAATCTTGAGTTGCCCCAGGTTGGCGAGGACGGCCCGCATCTCGTCCTGGGTGACGCGCCGATCATCTCCGACGTGCCGCCATTCGGCCTGTTCATCGAGCCGGATGAGGTAGTGGGTCCACGCCTCGCCGGGCTTGTATCCGCCGTTGTGGTAGATGTTGTGGCCGCCGCCATTGAGAATCACGAGCTTTTCCACGCCCAGACAATTGTAATTGTTGTTGGGCACATCGTGATTGAGATTGAATTGCAGCGTCTTGCCATAAGCCGCCGAGACATCGCCAACGAATTTACGCGGCGCCAGCCAGTACCAGGTTCCGTTTTCGGCGGCGACCAGATGGCCGCCGGCGGCGGCGTCCGTTGCCCAACTGAGCGCGCCGCTGCGCCCGAAGGGACCGCCCGCGACGGCCCAACCTTCGGCGTCCGTATCGAACGTGGAAGTGACGATCGGCTCAGCAGGCCGGGGCGGCGGGTTATCCGCCAGGTTGAGAACGACGTTGTCCAGGCCGCTGACCACGGAACGGAAGCAATTGACCAGACAATTGCCGCGAATCCGCAGCGAGGTCACGTTCGAGAGTACCTGCTGCATCTGGGCCGCCGTTACCCGCTCGTGGTCCGCGCTATTGCGCCAGTCCGCCGTCTCATCGAGCCGAAACACATAGCGGGTCCAGGTGGCCTCCGGCCGGTAGGGACCATTCGCATAAATGCTCAATCCCTCGCCGCTGAGAACCACGAGCCCCTCAGCGCTCAGGCAATTGGGATTGTCGTTGGGTATCTCGTGATTGACGTCGAACTCCAGCGTCCGTCCGTATGCATTGGACAGGTTGCCCAGGAACTTGGCCGGCGCCGTCCAGTACCATGTATTATCGCCTTGGGAACTGATGTGCCCCCCGGGGCTGCCGGCGGTACTGGAGTACGTGGCGGCAATCTCCCCGTCGTTCACCACCCAGCCATCGTCCCCCGCTTCAAAGTCGGAAGCGATGAACAGTTCGGTCCGGGGAGGATTGCCGGTGTCTGGACCTTTGTTGCCGCCATCAGTTGTGTCGTCGCTGGTCTGATCGCCCTGGTTTAAGTCATTGTTGGCAGGCGGATTGGTCGGTTGACATTCCCCGCCTTGCACCAGCATGAGCCCGCCGGCCAGGGCCAGCGGCAAGAGGGCCTGCAAGGCCAAGCGGGTGAACCGGCCGGAGCGCCGTGACGGGAACAAAGCTTTGGACATGGAATGCTCCTTTCAAGGGTGCCAGATACGAACTGACCGTGCACGATGGTGAGACAAGACAAAACCCGATTCGTGTGCCGCGGCGCAAGCGCCAGGGTACACATCCAGCGCTGTGGCCTATGCGGCGTGGTGGTGCGCTCAAAGGCGTGTTGCAGGATTGCGTTCGGCCATGCGGGGCCGAGACCTGGTTGTCGCCCTAGACCGAACGAAAGCCCGGCAAGGCATTGGCTTCACCCATCGCCATTTACAGCTCAACCCAACGAATAACAAAGGAAGCGATGCGCCGCTTCCGAAGCATCCGTGCTTTCAGCGTGTATTCGGCGTAATGTATCGCATATGCCTAAAAGCGATAAGTATATTTGTGTTCCCGAGGTGGAAATCTTTTTCTGGATCTCTACGTCGTCGGGTGTGTGTGCATAGGGAGTCCACTTCATGTGCCGTCCGCTGCCTGAATCGGCCCTGCGCGGCAGCCGCTGGCGCGCAGGCGCTTCTGCAGCACGGAAGGCATATGGCACGCTCATCCCCGCGCTGCGCATCGAGTGCCGGGCGTTGTTCGTGGTGGATAAGGATGGCACGATCCGCCATGCGGAGTATGTCCCGGAAGTAGGGGAACATCCCAACTACGACGCGGCACTGGCGGCGCTGAAGACGTTGAACACTACAGCGCAAGGTCGTGGCGGCTGGGCTCCGTACCGGCCGTTTTACGGGCAGAACGGCCGGTACGGAGCCCGGCCGCTACAGAAAATGGCCTACTTCGCGCTGCAGGGTTGAAGTGACGGCGTGCCCCGGGGCGCGTGGTCTTGAGAAGCAGAACCCCCGAAGAGGGCGACGATGGCGGATGGTCCATCGGTCGCCTTCTTCGGGGGCTTGTGTGTTCTGGCGGGACTCTCACCAGGGCTCACGCCTGCTTATGCCCCTGGCTGGCTGCCTTCGCCCCTTTTGGGGTGAAGCCCTCGCTGGCGCTTCGGGCTCAAGGCAGGCAAAGCCCTCGCTGGCGCTTCGGGCTCGAAGCCGGCTCAAGGCGGGCAGGATGCCCGCCCTCCTGCACGGGCGAGACGCCGGTGCCACACTGAACTCTGAACCCTGAACCCTGAGCTCTAGACCCTGGGCCCCGGGTCCTTCAACCTCAATCGAACACGTCCTCGTAGGTCTCGCGAGCTTCGCGTATGTCACGGCCTGAATCCGAGGAATGGTTGTTGCGCCGGGAACGTCCATCATTGGGGTTCTTGGCGTCCACCGGCGGTTCCAGGGTTTCCACGATGCCGCCACGCGCATCCATGCACTCGAAGAGATACTGATCCATACCGAGGTTGCTGTCCGCACGGATGATGATTCGCCGGCCGGACTCCTGCTCCAGGGCATAGATCACGGCCCGCTTGCGGTTCAGCAACTGGTGGGCCACGGTGGGCGCGACCCGCACCTCGACGGTCTGGACCTGCTCCTTATGTGCGGTCAGCCGCAGGAGACGCATGATGTCCAGGGTCATGGATTCGGCGTTCTTGACCAGTCCGGATCCACGGCAGTGCGGGCAGTCCTGGTAGATGCTGCGCTTGATGGAGGGCCGCATGCGCTGGCGGGTGATCTCAATGATGCCGAACTGGCTCATGCGCAGGCACTTGGCCCGTTCCTTGTGTTTCTTGAGCGCGTCGCGCAGGGCCCGCTCCACGGCCCGGCGGTGCTTGTCCATGCGCATGTCGATGAAGTCGCAGACGATCAGGCCGCCCAGGTCGCGCAGGCGGAGCTGGCGGGCGATCTCTTCGGCGGCTTCGAGGTTGATGCGATAGGCGGTTTCCTCGGCATCCTCCAGGTCGCGGAACCGCCCGCTGTTGACGTCGATGGCCACGAGGGCCTCGGTCGAATCGATGACCAGCGACCCGCCGGACGACAGCGGCACGTGCCGGGCGTTGATGCGCTCGATTTCCTGTTCGATGCCGTACTTGTGGAAGAGCGGCTCGGGGCCTTTGTAGACTTCGACCAGCGACCCGCCGCGCGGCATCACGATGGAAATGAAGTCGCGAATCTTCTCGGCGGTGGCCTCGTCATCCACGATGATCTTGCCGAAGTCGGCGGAGAACACGTCGCGCACGGTGCGAATGACCAGGTCGGATTCCTGGTAGAGCTCGCAGGGGGCGCGTTCGTTCTTGATGCGGTTGGCGACCACCTTCCAGAGGCGCTGGAGGTACTGCAGATCGCGCTGCAGTTCGCGCTTGGCGCAATCGGTGCCGGCGGTGCGGAGAATAAAGCCCATGTCCTTGGGCAGCTCCAGTTCATCGAGGATCCGGCGCATCTTGCGGCGAAGCTCTTCGTCCTCGATTTTGCGGGACACGCCCAGCCGGTTCATACCCGGGAGCATGACGAGAAAGCGGCCGGGGATGGAAATGTAGGTAGTCAGGGTTGGGCCCTTGGTGCCGATGCCCTCCTTGATGATCTGGACCAGCACTTCCTGACCGCGCCGCAAACACTTCTGAATGGGCGGTCGTTCGCGGCGCGGGGTCTTGCGGCCCACCTCTTCGACCTGGCGCATGCCGTCAGGGAAGTACTGGGGCTGGAGGTCCGAAATATGCAGGAAGCCGTTCTTGGGCATGCCGAAGTCGATGAATGCGGCCTGTATGCTGGGCTCGACGTTAGTGACACGGCCCTTGTAGATGTTGCCCACGTGGGAGCCGGCGGAGGCCCGTTCCATGAACAGCTCTTCGAGCCGGCCCTGGTGAAGAATGGCGATGCGGCATTCGTCGCCTTCGGCGATGTTGATCAGCATGACGCGCTGACCGTCGGCCTGCTTAAGATCGGGTGCTTCCTCAGCGGCCTGCGCAGGGGCGGTGGCCGGCTGGGGCTGGGCGGTCGGGCGCCGTTCGCCCTGGCCGTGCCTCTCACGTGACTCACGGCGGTTCTGCTGGTCGCGGCGGTCCTGCCGGTCGGATGATCCTCGCTCATCGCGCCGCTCGCGCTGGCCTTGCTGCGGTTCGCGCCCGCCGGGTTGCGAGTCGCGCGGGCGGGACGGGGCCTGCTGGCTGCGCGAATCGGACTGGTCCTGTTGTCGGCGGGGCGCGCCGTTCTGCTGGGCAGGCAGTTCACCGCCTTCCTGGTCGCGACCCTTTCCACGGCCACGACGTCCCCTGCGGCGGCGACGGCGACGTTCGCCATTCTGGCCTTCGCCGTTCTGGCCCTCGGAGGGCGCAGCCTCCGGGGCGGCCGGCCCGGTCAGCGGTTCGGTCAGGAGGCCTTCCGCATCGAACTCCACAATGGCGGGTTCGGGCCGGGCCTCGACCGGCCGGGGCTCTTTCGTGGGCGGCGCAGGACGTTCGTTGCGCGGAGCGAGCTGTCGGGGTGGCGGGGGGGCTGCCTCGCGCGAACTGGCCGGCTCGGTTGCTCTGGCGGTCGGCGCCGCTTTGGGGGCCGGTTCTTCAGGCCAGAGGCCGGCCAGGAAGTCACTGTCATCGTCGGCCAAGTCGCCGACGGGGGCCTCGCGTTGCTCCTTGAGAGTCGTTGCCTGCTGAAGGGATGACGTTTCCGCGGTCATGGCCGGCGGCTCCACGGCCGGCTGGGGCGCGCTGGATTCCGGCGGGCCGGGAATCGGTTCCGGGGCGGCGTCCGGCGTTTGGAGCTCGGTGATGGCAGCGGCCGAAACCGCTTCGGCGGCTTCGACGGCTTCGACAGCCGTGTCCGGAGCGGCCTTGGTTTTCTTCTTGCCGGCCGCCGGCTTCTTTCTGGAAGCGGTGGTGGTGGCGCGAGACCGCGTTGCGGTTTTCTTCTTTGTGGTGGTAGTTTTCTTGGTCTTAGCTTTTGTTGCTTTGGATTTTGCTTTCGGTTCCTGCTCGTCAGCCATATATACCCTGCTCTTTCATCCCGTAGAGCCGGGGACCTCCATGTCGCTTAAGAGGAGCGGGTAGATGAGGCAAATCGGTTCCAGGGGCGGTCAGTCGCTGTTTGCCTGGGCCGGCGCGAAAGAGGTTTCTTGCGCCGGGGGCTGGGCAGTCGTCTGAAGGTTTTCCCACTCGACGGCCGTTCGCCGAACGCGGTGAAGCATCTCGGCAGGGTCCAACCCGAAAGCCTCCAGCCATTCTCCCGGACGGGCCGATCCGGTATCGGGCGTACGGCAAGACCACCGCAACACACCGGATTGGATCGAGGCCTCGATCAGGAGGGGCCGCAGATCGATGCTCCGCACGGATTGACGGCGATGACCGGTCCGTTCGATGATCCATCGCTCGGATGACAGGACACGCTGTACCGCTTCCCAGACCTGGGCGACCTGTGTCGGCGGCACCTCAACCTCGTAGACCACCTGCTCCGGGTGAAGCTTGCGATCGGGCTGGAGTTCAATCGCCTCCAGCAACTCGAGACCGCCGGGCATCTGTTCACGAAGGCGCCGAAGCGTCTCGGAGGCAGTGATCGGCTCGCACAGCTCAAACACGAGCATGTCGGCGGCGGTTGCCACCCCCACGGGGCGCGGCAACGGCAGCGACATTCGAGGTCGTGGGTTGAAACCCTCGGAGAACCTGACCGGCAACTGCGCCCGCGAGAGCGCCCGCTCGAACAACCGCATCGTGTCGTGATGCGAGATGAAGCGAAGATCGCCTTGAATGCGGAAGCGAATTGCCACCTTATACCGCAACTCTTGCTTTTGTCCCTTACTTCGTACGGTGATGTTCTGTTTCGCCGCCTCCGCTACGCACGGGGCCGGCTCTGTTTTGTTTCTTTCCCGCGTCGCCTGTTCACTGGCGCTTCGAACTCGGCGCCTGGCGCCCGCGCCGGGGAGCGGAGTCCGACGCCGGTGACAGGGCGGCGCATCCCTACAGAGATTCCGGTGCGATCTTCCTGGTCTCGTCCCGGAGATAATTGCTCACCTGGCGGTCAGTCTCAAACGACAATGCCCGCCGGGCCACTTTGGCGGCGTGGGCGGCCGTTGTGGACCGGATGATCTTCTTGATCTCCGGTATATCGCCCGGCGCCATGGAGAAGACCCTCAGCCCGATACCCACCAGGAAGAGGGTGTAGACGGGCTCGCCGGCCATCTCGCCGCACAGGCTACAGGGGCGCTCCGCCTGGGCGGCGTTACGGACGATGTGCCTGAGCATCTGCAGCACGGAGGGGTGCGAAGCGGTATAGAGCGTCGCCACCCGTTCGTTCCCCCGGTCCACCGCCAGCATATACTGGATCAGGTCGTTGGTGCCGATACTGATGAAGTCCGCTTCCCGCATCAGCTCCCGGATCTGGGTCGCGGCGGCCGGGGTTTCGACCATTATACCAACCGGGATGTCCCGCCTGAAGGGGATTCCCGCCTCCTCCAGGTCCTCCATGGCATCTCCCAAGGCCATTTTAGCCTGACGAAGCTCCATGAGACTGGAAATCAGCGGAAACATCACGCGAACATCGCCTTCCGCCGAAGCGCGAAGGATGGCCCGGAGCTGAACCTTGAAGGAATCGATGTTCTGCAGGCAGAACCGGATGGAACGCAAACCCAGGAACGGGTTGCGTTCGGGATCGCGGGCCTGGGCCTGCGTGTACTTGTCGGCGCCCAGGTCGAGGGTTCGGATGGTCACCGGGCGTCCGCCCACGGCCTGGATGACCTGGCGGTAGGCGGCGTAATGCTCCTCTTCAGTGGGCTCGGCCTCCTGACGGAGGTAGAGGAATTCCGTACGGTACAGCCCGATGCCTTCGGCGCCCTTCTCGATGCTGGTCTGGGCCTCGTAGGGGAACTCGATGTTGCTCAGCAGGGTGATGGCCAATCCATCCTGGGTGACCGCCGGCTTGTCGCGCAGCTCGACGAGCTCGATGGCGGCAGCCTGAATGCGCTGGGCCTCGGCATGGTATTCGGCCAGGGTTTCGTGGTCCGGACGGATGATGACCAGGCCCTTGGTGCCGTCGAGGATGACGGTGTCGCCGTTGGAGACGGCGGCGGTGATATCGTTGAGGCCCATGACGGCGGGAATGCCCATGGACCGCACCACGATGGCGGTGTGCGAAGTCAGACCGCCCCCGTCCATGGCCAGACCGCGGATCTGGGTTTGGGCGAGGTTCGCGCTCTGGGAGGGGGTCAGGTCGTGGGCGACGACGATCGCGGGCTCTTTGAGCTCGGCGAGTTCCGCCCCTGTGGAGCCCACCAGGTGCCGGAGCAGTCTCCGCTCGATGTCGCGGACATCGCGATAGCGCTCACGGAGAAGCTGGTCCTTCATGTTCATGAAGCGGCGCTGGTAGGTGCGAAGGGTCTCGCGGACCGCGTAGGCCGCGCTGTAGTTTCTCTGGGCAATGGCGTTGGCGATCTGGTCGCGGATGTGGTTCTGGGTCAGTACGCCGTAATGAAAATCGAAGATGGCGGCGATGTCGCGTCCGAGCTGGCTGGCGGTGGCTTCCCGCAGGGCATTCAGGTCGGCCAGCGAGGCTTCGAAAGCTTTGTCGAGCGCCTGCAACTCAGCCGGGATGCGATCCGGCGGGACGTTCTTGACCGGGATACGATAATCTTCGGCATCAAGGACGAGCGCGGGGAAAATGGCTACGCCCGGGGAGACAGCAATGCCGCGCTTGATTTCCATGATCGACCAGGGACCTCATACTTTCATTTTTCCGGGTGCATCTCGCCGAACCCGCCGGCCACGAGACCGGCTAATGCTTCGAGCGCATCCGCTGCGTCCGGTCCTTCGGCCTGGAGTTCCAACACCGTACCCTGGCTGGCCTCGAGCAGCATCATTTCCATGGGATTTTTGCCATCCACCACCCGGTTGCCTTTCCGGACCAGGATATGGGATTGGAATCGTCCGGCGGTATCCACGAACTTCATCGCGGGGCGCGCATGAAGGCCCTGCGGGTTCGGGATGATCACATTGCGTGCAAGCACCGACAAGGGTTTTCGGGTCCGCCGTAAATAAGAGCCTGAGTTCCTTGCCGCCTCCGCATCCCCGTGGGGGCAGGTCGGCAACTCCGTTCAACCGCCTGGGAACTCGTCCGCTTCATGGATCAGGTCGATGATTTCCTCTTTGGTTGTAGCCTGCCGCAGGAATCGGCGGAAATTGTCCCGTTGCAGGTGCCGGAAGATGTTCTCCATGGACGCCAGGTGCTGATCCGGGTTGTCCGGCGGGCTCAGGAGCAACACCACAATATACACGGGAGCGCGGTCCAAGGCGGCAAAATCGACCCCCGCACTGGACCGGGCGATAGTGGCCGCAATCCGCTTGATGGCCGGGTGTTTTACGTGGGGAACCGCCACCCCCTTGCCGAAACCGGTGCTGCCCTGGTTTTCGCGGGCAATCACGGATTTACTGATGGCGTTGGCGTCCTCTTCACTCATTCCCATCGCAGCCGCCAGTGCGTTCACCATTTCACGGATGACGCCGTTGCGATCGGTGGAAGCCAGTTCGGGAATGATCGCATCAGCCACAACCAATTCTGACAACTTCATAACCTTACACCTTCCTGTCTGGAGATCAGGCGATCTCAGGAGGCTCCCGCCGCAGAACAGGCCGTCATCGTGTGCGGATAACGATCTTAGGCGGGATAGACGGAATGTTCCCGACCCGGGGTATCAGAAAGAAATCACTGTTTCAGTGATGCTTGTTTATGTTTGCTGATCATGCATGCCGGGCCGGTTTGCCTGCCATCTCCTTGGCGGTCCTGTGGATGATTTCGGACACCGCCACTTCGAATGTACGGTATCGCAAGGGTGGCGTCAATAGAATCCTTTTGCAAAGCCCCGGGGGGAGCCCTAATATGCCGGCATGTACCAGGTTTACACTCAACAGCGCCCGGGGCATCCCCGCTGGGCCCTGGGAGCAAGCGCGATTCTGCTGCTGGCAACCGTGGGCCTGGCCGCGGCGTTAATTCGTTACAAAACAGGGGGCGACAACGTCATCCTGAAGCGCTTCTCCGTTGGCAAGGGCTTGCGGGCCGGGCTTCCGGCGGATTGGAAACCGCTGGAGCAGGACCAGCCGGAGGGCACCCTGGTTGCGCTGGCTGAGCCGACGGACGGGCAGCAACCTGGTCGGCGGTTGTTCATCTTTCTCCGTCCGGCGAATTTTCGTCTCATGTCGCCCGCCAAGATGGTCCAGGAGGCCGCGCGGGACTATGCCAGAGACGTACTGATGAGTGCTCCATCGGGCGGTGAAATGAAGGATCGGGATCCGCCCGGAGATCCTACCGGCGAGATCGCGGGCCGCCCGGGCGTGACGGTCCTGGTGGAACTCCCGCCTCGGACCGACCGGCCGGCCTGGTTCTGCCTGGGCCGGGCGACCATCCTGCCGCAGGGGGTGGTAATCGGCGTTGCCCTGCAGACGGTGGGAGAGACGCGGCGGGCGGATATGCATCTGCTAGATCGAGTAGGCCGTGAGTTAGACATTCCGAGCTTGAACCCCAGCGGCATCCCCGTGAATACGGATGAGTTGCCGGAGGTTCCCGCGGGCATGGATCCCCAGTCATGATCCGGGAGTTACCCTTGAGTCGCAGCTCAATCAGCAATCTGCAATCGGAAGTCGGCCGGGGCCGTGTCCGGCCGGTGTTGTTGTTGGCCTGGGTGGTGGCGCTGGTGGGCGTGCCGGCCGCTCGTGCCGCCGACGAGGCGCCTCCGGCCACCCAACCGGCGAAGGGGGCTCTTGACTCTGCTTATGTTGACGGCAGCTTCGGGTTTTCGGTTCGTCCGCCGGCCGGTTGCACCTTGTACAAGGAGAAGCAGGTCTCCAACGCCGACGTGGAGATCGCCCGTTTCGTTCATGTGGCGTTTCAGTGGTCTTTTTCGGTGCGGTTGTCCATGACCAGCCGTCCACTGGATGCCCAGGCGTTGATTGAGGGCCTCACCGCTGAGTTGACCAAAGTGCATGAGGATTTAAAGGTGATCAACGCCCGGCCGGCCCGTATCGCGTCGCGCGATGGCGTTCGGCTGGAGGCGAGTTTCCGCGCCGGCGGCTCGGATTGGCTGCGCCATCAGGCGGTCATCCCATTCCAGGGAAACGAGCATTTCGTGCTGGTGTTGATCACGCCCATCGCGGATCGCGAGACGGCGGAATCGCTCTTTGATCGGATTGTGGACAGCTTCACCATTTTGCGGGACGAGCGCCTCCTCGGGCGCATCAACGCGGCCCTTGATCGGGGCACGGCCCTATTGCACCAGGCTGCTGAAGGGAAGGTCGATATCGGTGGCAAGCTGGTCGAGGACAACTATCTTCGCTGCCTGATGGCCGGCGAGGAGATTGGTTTTGTGCGGATCACGGAGCGGCTTACCACGCTGGATCACCGCAAGGGAGTGTACGTCAGCGAGTGGGGCTGGTTGTTCAACAAAGACGGCACGACCAGCCATCTTGAGCACGAGATGTTCCTGGCCCTGGATCTGTCCTTCGAGCGGTGGGAGAACCGCCTGTACGTAATCCCGGCAGGCAAGGTGGACAAGCCTCAGCAGGTGTTGGTCGATCTGGAGAATGCCGTCCGCACGGAGGACCAGCTTGGAGTGGCTTACCTGCCCCGGCCCAACGCCCGCGAGAAGAAGGACAAGGTTATCTCGGTTGAGAAGTCCTACGCGTCGGCGGCGTGGAACGTACTCTTTCCCCGGCTGGTGAATCTGGAGCGGCCGGAGGTGTACGCGTTCTCCTGTTACAAGAGCGAGCGGCGGGGCATGATCCTGCGGACCATGGAGGTCCTGGGGCCCAAGCGGGTGCCCATCGATGGCCGGATGGAAAACGCCTACCTGATTGAAGACAGCGAAGGGTTGATCCCGCCCAAGAGCCAGATCTACGTGGACAAATCCGGCCGGCTGATTCGTCTGGTGGCCGAGCCGCTGGAGATGGTGGCCACCACCCGGCAGTATGTCGAGCAGCGTTTCGGCAGCCGCGTTTCCGAGGCTCAGGACCTGTTCAAACGGCTCCAGCCGCCGCCGCCGTCTCCGCCGGTAAAGGCGACGCCCAAGGCCGGCTCAGCCTCGCGCAACATTCGCCCGGGAGGTGAGCGAACGGGATCCGAGTTCCCGCGGGTGCGGCCCCTGTCGCCGGACAATAGACCCGGTTCGACGGGCGGATGGCGGTGATTGCGGCGTGAGCGCGCGGCTTATGCTCTGAATGACGCCGAACAGACGCCGCTGCCCCGGGGAGTTCGATTTGACGCCGAAGCCGGAGGGAAAGGTCAGCGAGAAAGCGAGAGAACCGAGGACTATGAGCTCTGAACAGCCCGCAGCCGCCGATGCCTTGAGTATTCCACGACCGCACCCGGACGAGGTGCAGGAATATCATCGTGTCAAACGCATCCTGCACATCAGCGAGCTGGTGATGGGGGCGCTGTACTGGATCATGTGGGTCGCATTGGGGCCCGGCCACGTCCGCTGGATTGACCAGTCGGTAGACTCGCCGTGGTTGGGACTCTTCGCGGCTGGGCTGGTGATGCTGGGCGGACTGGTGCTGGTCACCCTTCCGCTGGGTTACTACGGGGAGTACCTGATCGAGAAGCGTTTCGGGCTCAGCAACCAGACGCCGCGTTCGTGGTTTGTCTTTCAGTTAAAGAGTTGGCTGGTAGGGGCGATTCTGCTGGGGATTGTGCTGGGAGGACTCTACGGGCTGTTGTGGTATGCGGGGGAGGCCTGGAGTGTGTGGGTGTGGGCGGGCCTGATCTTGCTCACGGTGGTATTGGCGAAGATCTTCCCTCTGCTGATCCTGCCCCTCTTCTACGCCGCCAAGCCGCTGGATTCTCCGTCGCTGACTGAACGGTTGCGCCGGCTGGCGGAAGGGGCCGGCCTGACCATTACGGGCATTTTCGACCTGCAACTGAGCAAGGATACCCGGAAGGCCAACGCCATGTTGACCGGGCTGGGTTCTACCCGGCGCGTGTATCTCTCGGATACGCTGTTGGGAGCGTTCAACGAGGACCAGATCGGCGTCGTCTTTGCCCACGAGCTGGGGCATCATATTCACGGTCATATCTGGAAGGGGATCGGCCTGAGCGCGGTGGTCATGTCGGTCATGGTGGCGCTGATTCACTGGCGGCTGGATCCGTATGCGGGCCGGCCGGAGGAATGGGTCGGCGCCGTGGGGGCATTGCCTCAGGTGTTTCTGATCACGGCGTTGTGGCCGTTGTTGGTCGCGCCGCTGACCAACGCGATCATGCGCCGGTTCGAGCGGCAGTGCGACAGCGACGCTCTGCGTCTGACCAAAGATCCGGCCGCATACCGCAGCGCGTTTGAGCTGCTGGCCCGGATGAACTTGGCGGACCCGAATCCGCCGCGGTGGGAAGAAATCCTCTTCTACGATCATCCGCCCATCGCCAAACGCATCGCGATGGCCGACGGGTATGAGCGGGTCATGGCCTCGGAGCAGCCGCGGCCGGTCCCGGACCAGGCGTAAACCTGCCGAGTGGCATCACCGCACGTGGACGTGCCGGTTTCCAAGCTTGTTTGTCGCCTGTGGAATTACTTCATTTCAGTGGCTCTGCATTAAGGCCGGAAGATTTAAAGGATACGACACTCTCCTGCCGATGCCGACTGCTATGAGGGGCCGCAGGTTGTACTGCGGGTCATCGGCGAAGGGAGGCCCCGTGAAGGCGGAATTTGCCGAGTATCTCGTCACCACAGCGCGGGTGGGGCGCGAACGAATCGAGACGATCCCCCGCGACGAGCGGCGGTCTACCGAGCCGCTCGGCCGGCTGGCCATGCTGCACGGCCTGCTCAGCGGCGCGGATGTCGAGGAGATCCTTCGCCACCGGCACATCGATGATCGACTCTTCGGTCAGACCGCCCTCCGGCTGGGCATGATGACGCAAGATCAATTGGACGTTCTGATCCGGGGGCAGTCGATCCGGGCCTGCCTGGAATTGGTTGAGGATCTGGCTCTGGCGGGCGCGCTGGAGTTCAAGAGCGGCCTGGAGGCGATCACCGAATTCGTCTCGAACCGCGATTTCGCCACGGTGTCTGCGACCCCGGTGGCCGGGCAGTCCTGAGCCGAACCTGTCTGCGTTTTCCGGGGTGCCTCTTCCTCTCTTGAGGATCGTTCTCAGGTCGGTTAGAACGGCAAGCCATGAGCGAGCTTGCGACGGGCAGCGCCCCTGAATCTTCCACCATTGTCGGCATCGACGAGGCCGGTTACGGCCCCATTCTGGGCCCGCTGATCGTTTCGGCGGTGGCTTTTGACGTTCCCGTTGCGCTGCTGCGCGAGCTGAAGCACCCCGCGGACGGTCCGGACCTCTGGAAGGTTCTAAGCGCCAGCCTGGCCCCCCGGCATAACCGCCGCCGGCCGCGGCTGGCGGTCGCCGACAGCAAGCGGCTCTACAGCGGGTGCAATTCGGAACGCGGGCTGGTCCTGTTGGAGCGGGCCGCGCTGGTCTTCCTGCGGCAGGTGATGGAACAGCCCGCGAGCTGGCGGGCGCTGCTGGCCGGTGTCTGTCCGGGGATCTGCAAGCAGCTCGACGAATATCCCTGGTATGCGGGGGGCGACGTGGACCTGCCGGTGCAATGCCGGCCGGACGACCTGGCCACGCAGCATAACGCGGTCTCCCATGACATGGCGGCGAACGGGGTGCGGTTCCGTGGGTTATGGGTTGAGGTGCTGCCCGAAGGACATTTCAACGAACGGGTGAAGGCCACGCGCAACAAGAGCGTGGTGCTCTTCGGGCTGGTGACACGGCTGCTCCAGCGGGTGGCCGACGCGGTGGGTCCGCGGCCGTTGCGCATCTGGATCGACCGGCAGGGAGGGCGGACCTCTTACGCAGGGCCGCTCATGACCGCTTTCCAGGAGGCGCGGCTCGAAATCATCGAGGAGACCGAGACGCGCAGCAGCTATCGGCTCGACACACCGTGGTCGCCCTGGATGGTCCGCTTTGTGGAGAAGGGCGAGACGCATCATCTGCCCATCGCGCTGGCCAGCATCTTCAGCAAGTACATCCGCGAGTTGTGCATGCTCCGCTTCAACCGCTACTGGGCGAGCCATGTCGCCGGTCTGCGGCCCACGGGCGGGTATTATGCCGACGGGCAACGCTTTCTGGCGGACATCGAGGCGGCCCTGATCGCCCAGGGGATAGACCGTGGTCGGCTGGTGAGATGCGTGTAGCTGCAGCGGTTGACAGGTCCGTACCTGGTTATTACATTCCGCCGGGTTGAAGTTTGCACTCGAGGCCACCAACCAGGAGCTACGGCTGAGCCATGGCGATCCAGAACTGGTCAGAAAACGTTCTCTTGGTCGAACTCAGCGATGATCCGCAGTTTACGGACGATCTGGACGCCCTGCTCAAGATCGTGCAGAGCGACGCCGGCAAGGACGTTGTGTTGAGTTTCCAGAACGTCGGTTTTCTGAACTCCTCCAACATCGCCAAGCTGCTCAAGCTTCGCAAGATCCAGGTGGTCAACAACCATCGCAAGCTCAAGCTGTGCGCGATCAACACGCATGTCTGGGGCGTGTTCCTGATCACCGGTCTGGACAAGATCTTCGAGGTCTACGACGACGTGGCGACCGGTCTGGCCAGTCTGCAGATGCCGTAACACGGTTTCCCTTGCCAACTTGGATGGGTTCCTGCCTGGTGGTTGGTCGTCCTGCGGCTGAGCGCTTGAATCTTCGCGCTCCCACCTCCGATGATGTTTGATTCTCCAACCGGGCAATGGCCGGCCTTAGCCGGGCTTGCGGTTGATGCCGTCGGCACCCTCATCGGTTGTCCCAATCGTGAACCCACCTCTGGAAGAGGTAGGCCACCCGGCCCGCCATTATCCGATTGGAGAATCAAAGGTCATAAGAGGCGGGGTGCCCAGCGCGAAGAGGCGGGGTGCCCAGCGCGAAGAGGCGGGGTGCCCAACGCCCAAGATTCATTTGGCGTCCGTATTGCGCGATTACTCGTTGACCCCCGGTTCGGCCGGAGCCTCGGCATCTTCTTCAGCCGCGCCGGGAGCCGCCTCCGTGTTCCCGCCCTCGCCTTGCGGGCCGACCGAGAAGAGTGCCTCGGGCATGGCCGTGGCCTCGGCCAACTCTGCCGGGATCGCCTGGGCGTCGGTAATCGATCCGTCATTGATCTTGGCGGCTACGTCTCGGAATGCGTTGGCGAGCTTGGTGCTGACCTCAGACATGGCCTGAACGTCGTCCTCGCTGGGGGCCTGATTGAACAGGGGGGCCTCAACGCGCCACTTGCCGTCGATCTGCCGGAACTTGATCGGCTCAGCCGGCCTGCCGGCGGCCTCGAAGGTAGCGGTGGCCTCTGTGTCGCCGACCTCGATGTTGGTAATCTGCACGTCGGCAGGCATCCCGACGGACAAACCGCCCATCCTGAAAGCATGGCCGGGGAACTTCTCGGCGATCGCCCGCTCCAGTTCAGCCAGAGCCTCCTGAACGGGCTGTGTGAGCCTGATCATCTGCTGGAGAGTTTCCTGCTGCTCCGACACGATGATGTCGGGCAGCAAAGCAAATTGGCCGGATTTCAGGATGGCCACGAAGCTCTGAGCGGCGGCCTCGGGGGTCGAGGTATCGACGGTCACCTCGGTGGACTGGGGCGTGGCAGCCGCGGGGCCGCCGACGGCAGGCGGCGTCTCGCCACTGGCAGCCGGTGCGATCAGGGAGGACTTGTCCCGTTTGGTCAGACGGACGGGCGTCAGCCGTCCGCCACTGCCCTCATCACCGGTCGTCAGCACGGTGTTGAACTGAGGCGGGGGCTCGACTTTATCGTTGCAGGCCAGAGAGAGGCATACGACCAGGGGGGCCAGGAAAATACACGGCTTTGTCGTCATGGTTGTTTATCCTCACGGCTTTTGCCCCTGCGGGGCGTTGTCGGGTCTGTTGACCCGGCCTACGGCTACTCCATTACGATGGCCTCGACCGAACCCCGGCCGCCGTAAGCGGCGTCGAGCAGGTCGATGGGATGCACCACCCGGACCTTGCGGCCGGTGAGCCGGGCGTGCTGCATGAGTTGCATCATACAGCCAACGTTGGCGGTTGCGAGCGCCTCGGCCCCGGTGGCATCCACGTTGATCATTTTCCGCTCGGCCAGCCGGGTGGACATCTGCGGCTGGGTCAGATTGTACGTTCCCGCCGCCCCACAGCACCAGTCGCTCTCGGGCAACTCGACCAACTCCAGGCCGGGGATGCTCTTGAGCAGCATGCGCGGCTGGGAGCGGATCTGCTGGCCATGGCACAGGTGGCAGGCCTCATGGTAGGTCACCTTGAGCGGCACGGGCTCGGTGGGGGGCTTGAGTGGCAGATCCGCCAGGAACTCGTTGATGTCCCTCATGCGGGCGACGAAGTCCTTTGCGCGCGGGGCGTAGAGCGGGTCGTCGTGCAGCAGTTCCTCGTATTCCTTGAGCGTGGCCCCGCAGCCGGCCACGTTGGTCACGTAGGCGTCGATGTCGGGGCCCAGGGCAGTGAACGCGTCGATGTTCTTGCGGGCCATCTCCTGTGCCTCGTGCTGCCGGCCGCCGTGGTGGTGGATGGCCCCGCAGCAGGTCTGGCCGCGGGGGACAAAAACCTCGCAGTCGTTGGCCAGCAGGACTCGCCACATGGCCCAGTTGCTGGGGCCGAAGATGGATTCGCTCACGCAGCCGCGGAACAGGGCCACCCGGGCCCGAACCTTGCCGGCGGGTTTCGCGTGCAGCGGCAGGGGGTCGCAGGTTTCGATCTCCGGCGGGAGCATGGACTCCATCTTCTGGAGCTTGTCGGGCAGGAGCTTGATCAGCCCGCTGGAGTGCAGGAAGGCGTTCAGGCCGATCGCCTGGCCCATTTTGGCCAGCCAGAGCCAGCGATTGAGTTTTTCGGGATAGGGAAAAACCTCGTACATGAATTTTTCGAGGAAGTGATCGGCCAGCGATCTGGAGACGGTCTGGCGGGCTTGGCCGGCGGCGGCGAGCCGGCCGCGCATGGACTCGATGAGCGAGCCGTAGCGCACGCCGGAGGGGCAGGCCGTCTCGCAGGCCCGGCAATCCAGGCACAGATCGAGGTGACGCAGCACCGGATCGCTGGGCGCCAGGCGGCCTTCATGGAGGCCGCGCATGAGATAAATGCGCCCGCGCGGGGAGTTGTTCTCGTCGCCGGTCTCCGAGTAAGTCGGGCACTGGCCCAGGCACAGCCCGCAGTGTACACAGTCGAAGAACCGCTCGCTGATCCGGTCGTCGAGTTTGATTTCGAGTCGTTGCTGCACGCTGTCGGGTCTCCGGTCTGAAAGGGGCGGCGGCGCATGCTGTGCCCCTTTTCATACTTCAGTCAGGCTCCCGGGCCGATCCCCCCGGCGTCGGAGAGTCCGATCCGATAAGTATACCGCATACGGCGGGCGGAGGGATGGGGTAATGGGGGGGAAGG
>JAAXZI010000118.1 GCA_012719955.1 Phycisphaerae bacterium
CCCCGGGACCCTATGTCCCCTTGTCTCCTTGTCCCCGTGTCTCCTTGTCCTCCTTGCCCGAACCCTGAACCCTCATCCCTCGTCCCTCGCCCCTCGTCCCTCGCCCCTACTTCCGGCACATGCGGGTGGGAATGCGTGAAGAGCATCCGGAGCCAGGAGCGGTGGCCGTGGTCGTGGTCGTGTTCGTGGCTGTGATGGTGATCGTGCTCATGATGATGGTGAGCGATCCGGCCGGTGAGTGCCCGCCAGAGCAGCAGCAGGCCCATGCCGGCCACGAGCAGGCCGGCGATGAGGCCCAGCCAGAGCTGCAGGCGGGCCCCCAGCGTGGGGTGGGTGGCCTGGTAGAACCAGATGATCAGGCCAAGCGCGACCACCAATGCGGTGTGGGTGACGGTGACGATGACGGCCAGTACCACCGCGTGCCAGTAATTGCCACTGCGGCTGATGAGATAGGCGGCGACGACGGTCTTGGCGTGGCCGGGCATGAGCGCGTGGGCGGCGCCCCAGACGAAGGAGAGGGCGGTGACGGTCAGAAAGACCATGAAGCCCCAGCGGCCCTGAAGCAGGCTGATCAGTTGCCGGGCCTGACGGCTGGATTCACTCATTTGGGCGGGATCGTTGCGCGGATCGAGAATGGGGTAAGGGAAATCCTGCGGGCCGGTGAGGCCGGAGGCGGCCTGGGTTTCGATATTCCCCTTGGTCCCCTCCGGGGAAGGGGAAGAAAGTTGTGCAGCGGCTGTTTGGGAAGGCGGGGTGGGCTGTGCAGCGCTCCTTTCTGGAGATGAGGAGAGCTGTGCCGTGCCTGTTGCTGAAGGTAGGGAGGGGTGGGTTGTGTCTGTTGCTGAAGACGGGGAAGGTTGGGTTGTGCCTGTTGTTGACGACGGGGAGGGCTGGGTTGTGCCCGGGGTAGATTGCCCGTCGGAGACGGAGGATTTCAAATTTGAAATCTCAGATTTCAAATCTATTTCGGATTTCGGATGGATTTCAGATTCCAGATCTATCTTAGATTTCTGAGATTTTTCGGATTGCAGAGATTCTTCGGATTGCGAAGCGGTTTCAGATCGTGGAGAGACTTCAGACTTCACAACGAATTTGATAGTCGCCCTCTTTTCCTGGGGGAGGTTGGCGGGGTCGTACTGGTCGTAGAAAAAGACCTGTGCCTCCGGGTCCAGGAAGTCCAACGGGGGGGTTGATTCCACGATTTCGACGCTGGGGACGTTCTCCAGGACGATGCGCTTGAGGCCGTTGTATTGGCCGAAGGTGATGTCCTCGTAGGTCACCACGTGCTCGCCGGGGGACAGCGGCTCGGGGAAGCGGCCGACATAGCGGAACAGGGTCCGATAAACGGGCGCCCCTGCCTCGCCGGCGGCTTTGACCATCCCGGGGAGGGGCATTTCTCTGCCGGTGTTGGGGTTGCGGGCCTGTTCGGGAACGGTGAGCGGCACGGGCCGGCCATCGATGGTGACGGTCAGGAAGGGGATGCACTCCCTGGCCTTGCGCATCAGCCAGGCCTTCTGCTCTTCGGCGGTTTCCTCGCCGTCGCGGTCGGCGTCGATCTCATGGGGGTAGCGTTGGGAGGGGCCTTCGGCGAAGTCGAGGAACAGGTCGAATTCAACACGGTCGGGCAGAACCCAGAGGATGGCGATGTGGTTGATGCTCTCGTTGCCGAGGGGGTGGGCGAGAGCGATGCTCGGGAGCAGGAGGGTAAGGAATGCGGCCAGGCAACGCCTGGAATGCCTGATGTCTAATGACCAATGTCTAAAGAATGCCCAATGACCAATGTCCAATGACCAATGGGGGGTACTTCGAGTTTGGTTATTCGGGTTTACGGTTTGATTGGTCATTGGGTACTGATCATTGGGCATTTGGGATCTCGAAACCTGCCTCTTCCCAGGTCTCTACCCCTCTTCCCGCTCGATCTCTGCCATCAGCTCGTCCCACCTGGCACGGAAGGGCCGCTTGGCCGGCGCGGGGATGTCGCGCTGGTCGGTCCAGACTTTGCCGTCCAGGGGGAGCTTGCTGACGAAGCCGTTGTGGGCGATGAGTCTCATATACCAGCCGGCCATTTTAGCGCCCATACGGTAGAGCAGGCTGGAGGACATGCCCAGACGCCAGAACTTGAAGCCGATCCGCCAGAGCAGAGGAGATTGCCCCCGCTTGAGCAGATCATAGCGCATATTGATGAGCATCGAGGGGATGTCGATGCGCACCGGGCAGGCTTCCAGGCAGGCGCCGCACAAGCTGGAGGCCAGGGGCAGGTTGTAGTAGGGGCCCAGGCCGGAGAGCAGGGGGGTGACAAGCTTGCCGATGGGGCCGGGGTAGACGCTCTCGTAGGCGTGGCCGCCGATCTTGCGGTACACGGGGCAGGCATTGAGGCAGGCCCCGCAGCGGATGCAGCGAAGGGCCTGGCGATAGGGACCGGCCAGGGCACCGGTTCGCCCGCGATCGAGAATGACCAGGTGGACCTCTTCGGGGCCGTCGACGTCGCCGGGGCGTCTGGGGCCGGCCATGAGGCTGGTATAACAGGTGATCCGCTGGCCGGTGGCGCTGCGGGGCAGCAGCTTGAGGAAGAGGGCCAGGTCCTTCATCCGGGGGACGAGTTTCTCCATGCCCATGAGCGAGACGAGCACGCGCGGGCGCGAGGCGCAGAACCGGCCGTTGCCTTCGTTGGTGACCATGCACAGGGCCCCGGTTTCGGCGACGGCGAAGTTCACGCCGGTGATACCCATGTCGGCCGTGCGGAACTTTTCGCGCAACACCTTGCGGGCGGCGGCGGTGAGCTCCTCGGGGTTGGTCGTATAGGGGATGCCCAGCTTGCGATGGAAGAGCTCGGCGATGTCCTCTTTGGTTTTGTGCAGGACCGGGGTAACGATGTGCGAGGGCTTGTCGTTGTCGATCTGGATGATGTACTCGCCCAGGTCGGTCTCGACCACTTCGAAACCGGCGCCGATGAGATGGTCGTCGAGATGGACCTCCTCGCTGACCATCGACTTGCTCTTGATGATGGTTTTGACCTTCGCGCGGCGGGCGATGTCGGTGATGATCGCGGTGGCCTGTTCGGCGGTGTGGGCGAAGTGGACGTGACCGCCATGCTTGCGGAAGTTGTCGGCCAGTTGGGCCAGATACTTGTCGAGGTTCTGGAGGGTGTGGTCCTTGATGCGGGCGGCGAGTTTCCTGGCGGCCATGGGGTCGGGCAGTTCGGGCATGGCCGTCCGGCGGGCGTTGTCCTGCCGGCGGGTGGCGCGATCCATGGCCAGGCCGAGGCGCTGATTGGCCAGGGCCAGGGCAACGCTTCGTCTGAAGTTGGGCGTGCCCGAATGGTTGGATGCGGTGGGGGCCTGGTGCGTACTGGTGGTCTGGGACACGGTGGAAGTCTCGGATGCGGTGGAGGTTTCGGACACGGTGGATGTCTTGGACGCGGTGGAGGTCATTGGGCACCTCCTTCTGACTGCGGATTATGGATTTCGGATTTCAAATTTGAGATTTCAGATTTCAAACTTGGGATTTCAGATTTCGGATTCGAGGCGGACTCGCAGTGGCAGGTAGTGATCCCACTGGGGCCGCATCCCCCGCGACCTTCCGCTGTGTTAGGGGGAACAGGGCTGCCGGAGCTGTCCTTCTTCGCGTCCCCCACCTCTGAAGAGGTGGGGCACCCGGTCCCTCGCCCCTTCTTCATGGCCTGATCGAGGATCTCGGCGATGTGCATGATTCGCATGTTGATGCCGGCCCGGTTGAAGGCCCCCGCGATGTTCATGGCACAACCGCCGTCGTTGACCATCAGCAGGTCGGCCCCGGTGGCCTGGATGCAGGCGATCTTGTCGCGGACCATGGCGCCGGAGATATCGCCGTACTTGACCGAGAAGGTGCCGCCAAAGCCGCAGCACTGCTCCATCTTCTCACAGGGGCGGTACTCGACGCCGCGGATTTTCTTTAGCAGTTGGACGGCCTCGTCCGTCATGCCGATGCCGCGCAGGTGGCAACTGTAGTGATACGTGGCGATGGCCGGAAAGTGCAGGTCCCACTTCGACCAGTCCACCTTGAGCACCTTCTCGACGAACTCGACGAACTCGAAGGTCTTGGCGGCCATGGCCTCGGCCTTGGGGCGCATCAACGGGTCGTGCTCGAAGGCGTGGGGGAAATACTCGCGGACGATCGAGCAGCACGAGCCGGAGGGGGTGACCACCACCTCGGCATCCTGGAAGACGTTGATCATCCGGGCGGCCACGGCGCGGAAGTCATCCATGTAGCCGCTGTTGAGTGCCGGTTGACCACAGCAGGTTTGCTCCCTGGGGAAGTCGACCGGCACGCCCAGGCGGTGCAGGATGCGAACCACCGAAGCGGCCACGTCCGGATAAAACAGGTCGGTCAGGCAGGTAACAAAGAGTGAAGCGCGCATGATGGAAACGCCTGTTCAAGGGGCGGCCCCGTGTGCCGCCCTACTGGATCACGGGTTGACCTTGTCGCATAAAGAAGAAGAGTATGACCAGGGCCAGGCAGAGCACGGTGCCGCCCATAAAGAAACTGATCCAAGACAGGGCCGGTTTGTCGTTGCGGCGCTGGCCGGCGCTGTTGAGGCCGAAACCGAAGCCGCTGACGGCCAGCAGTATGGTCACCAAGCCCGAGGCGAGGACCATTTTGTACCGGGTGGGTCCGTAGACGACGGTCAGGTCTTTGAAGCTGAATTGTTCAAATCCCTTATCGGCGTTCAAGACCAGCGCTGCCAGGGTCAGCAGACAGACGGCGGCCAGCAGCGAGAGGATGAGTCCGACGCGGGCCTGCGTATCGTATCGGCGGAGACTGAAGTTCGGCACCTTGACAACCTCCAAAAGGCGACCCCTTATAAACCTGCGTCTATATCATCGGCATGCGCGGGGGGTTGTCAAACCGGCTATTCAGTTGCCAGTTGATTGTTGTCAGTGATTGAATAGGGGGCTTCCTTGGGGCGCGCGGGGAACCCATAGGGGTATCCCAAAAATCGGGAACCCAGGTCCCGGAGGACCTGGGCCACCCGGTTTCCATTTTTCGTGACGCCTGCTGCCGGAGCAGAGCGGCAGCCGTGCCTGGTTTACCAGCAGTAACCCGCCTCAGGCCGCGGCTGGTTGGCTGAGCTTTTCGAGGTCGTTGAGTTCCTGCCAGCGCAGGGCGATGTACTCTTCGAACCGCCGGACGATATCGGCGTATTCGGGCTTGAGCAGGTGCCGGAAGCGGGTCTGGGACTTGATGTAGTCCATGAGCGGCCGGGGGTTGGCCGGCCGGTAGGTGATCCGGTACTTGCCGTTCTCGAATTCGTACAGCGGCCAGACGTTGCATTCGACGGCCAGTTCGGCGGCGGTGAGCACCTCATCCGTGGTCATCCCCCAGCCGACCGGGCAGGTCGAGAGCACGTTGACGAAGGAGGGGCCGCGGACGGCGATGGCCTTCTGGAGCTTGCTGAGCATGTCCGGGAAGCGATGCACGGATGCCTGGGCCACGTAGGGCAGGTCGTGGGCGATCATGATGCGGGTGAGGTCTTTGACGAATTCGCTCTTGCCCACCCGGGCCTCGCCGACCTGGGCGGTGTTGGTGAAGGCGCCCAGGGGCGTGGCGGAAGACCGCTGCACGCCGGTGTTCATGTAGGCTTCGTTGTTGTAACAGATGTAGGTGATGTCGTGGCCGCGCTCCATGGCCCCGGACAGGGCCTGGAGGCCGATGTCGTAGGTACCGCCGTCGCCACCGAAGGCGACGACCTTGATATCCTTGTCGGCGGGGATTTCGCCGCGGGCCTTGCGGGCCTTGATGGCCGCTTCGATGCCGGATGCGGTGGCCGCCGAGTTGGGGAAGGCCGAATGCATGTAGGGGACGCGCCAGGCGTTGCTCGGATAGAGCGTGGTGACCACCTCCATGCAGCCGGTGGCGAAGGCGACCACGGGCTCGCAGCCCAGTCCGTCGCGGGCGGCGTGCAGGGCCGCCTGAATCACCGAGGGGCCGGGGCAGCCGGCACAGGCCGCGTGCCCGGCGCCCAGGCTGTGCCGCGTGCCGAGCAGCTTCTGGGGCGTGAATTTCTTGCCGTCACGAGTGACCGGCCCACGAATATCTTTGGTTTCCATGGTTCAATTCCTCTTCTTTCTCAATTCGCCATTCTTTCAGGCGGGCAAGATGCCCGCCCCCCGGTTACTCGCCTTGGACCTCCGCGACCGCGCGATCGATGGCCTTCAGGTTGCCCTGGAGGACCTTCTCGGAGAGGCGCTGCATCTTGTTCTTGAACGCCTCTTTGAACTGCTCGATGTCGCAGAGCTTCAGGATGCCGAGCATGGCGGCCATCATGGCCGTATTCGGGCGGTTGGCGCCGAACTCGGCGATGGCGATGCCGGTGGCGTCCACGGTGTAGACGCGACGGCCGACCAGCCCCACTTTCTCGCGGATTTCCTTCGGACTGGCCTTGGTGTTGACCAGGAGGAGGCCCTCGGGGGCGAGGTTCTGGAATTCGGCCTGGAACGTGTCGAGCAAGGTCTCGTCAAAGACGGCGAAGACGTCCGGCGCATAAATTTGCTGGCGATCGTCGATGGGATGATCGCTGATCTTGGCGAAGGCCTTGATCGGCGCGCCGGTGCGCTCGGGGCCGTAGGTGGGGAAACCCTGGGCGTACTTGCCAATGTCGATCATGAGTTGGGCCAGCAGGTAGGAGGCGGTCTTCGCCCCCTGGCCGCCGCGGGCCATCATGACGATGTTCTGGGTGGACGAGGCCCGCTCCTTACCCAGCCGGGAAGCCGACAGGTCAAAGATGTTTTCCCCGTCGTCGTTGAGATCGATGTAGACGATGGGGTCCATGCCCGGCTGCCGGCCGGTGGCGGCCAGGTTCAGCAGGTTGGTGTAGATGCCGTTGACGTCGGCCAGCGTGACGTCGCGCCCGCCGAGGCCGATGATGGCGTTGGTCAGAATGGGCATCCGGCCGCTGTCACATTTGGCCTGCAGGGCCAGGGCCGCGGCGGTCTCGGCGAAGAGCGGCCCGCCGTTACCCAGTTCGACGGCCTTGTCGAGCACGCAAAGGGCCTTGAGGTTGGGGCCGGTGAGCACCCTGGCGAGTGCTTCGACCGGGAAGGGCCGGAACATTCGCAGCTTGACCATGCCGACCTTGACACCCTCGGAACGCAGAGCGTCAACCACCGCGCGGGTGGTGCCGCAGACGGAGCCCATGCCCAGGATGGCGACTTCTGCGTCCTCCATGCGGTAGGCTTCGAGCGCGCTGTACTGTCGGCCGGAGAGCTGTGCATATTCCGCGGCCACCTCTTCGAACACGGCCGGCGCCCAGCGCATGGCCTCGGAGACCTGGGCGTAGAAGGTGACTGTGGTGTCGGGCTGGACCAGCGGGCCGACCGCGCGCGGGTTATCGGTGTCGAGCAGATCCACATAGGGGGCGAACTCGCCGACGAAGCCCTGGACCTCTTCCTTCTTGAGCGTCCGGAGTTTCTCGACCGTGTGGCTGACGATGAAGCCGTCGAAGCAGACGGTGACCGGCAGGCGCACACGAGGATCTTCGGCGACGCGGAAGGCCATGACGGTCAGGTCGTAGGCCTCCTGGGCGTTTTCGCCGTGGAGCTGGAGCCACGCGGCGTTCCGGCAGAGCATCGCGTCGGTGTGATCGTTGTGGATGTTCAGCAGGCCGCCCACGTGGCGGTTGACCAGCAGCAGCACGACGGGCAGCCGCAGGGCGCCGGCATTGCCGTAGATCTCGAGCATGTAGGCCAGGCCGTTGGCGCAGGTGGCGGTGAAGGCCCGGGACCCGGCGGCGGAGGCGGCCAGGGTGGCGGTCATGGCCGAGTGCTCGCTCTCGACGGTGACGAGGTTGGTGGAGACTTTGCCCTTGGCGACGAACTCGGCGAACTTGTGCATGAGCTCGGTCTGGGGCGTGATCGGGTAGGCCGCCGCAACGTGCGGATCGACCTGCATGAGGGCGTAGGCGGCGGCGTCGTTGCCGGTCATGGCGTGGGCTTCGCCGCGGCCCTCGGTGCGCTCGGCGGGCATGATCGGCTGGCCGGTGCCGGGGGGCAGCTTGCGAACAGGCATCCAGGTTTTCAACTTAAGCGACATGGTGCACCTCCCGGTTGGTTTCCGCGTCGGCTTCGACCATGACGATCGCCTTGTAGCCGTCGCGATTGGTTGGACAGACCGAGCTGCAGATGCCGCAGGCGGTGCAGCGGTCGTAGTCGATGCCCAGGATGCCGGTGGTGTCCTGGGTGGACTTGTCGAACATGGCATGAATGATGGCGTTGTCAGGGCAGTGGACGAAGCAACGCGCACAGGTGATACAGAATTCCTTCTCAAAACGTGGCACACGGGTGGCCCGCCACTCGCCCTTGTGGAGGCGCTGGTGGGCGGTGTCCGGCTCCATGACGGCGCCGGGCTCGCGCTGCAGGCCCAGGGGCTGGATGGCGGTTTCGGAGAATCGCACGGCCGTGATGGGCATGGAGACCAGCCGGGCCAGGGCCTCGGGGCCGAAATGCCGGGTCCCCTTTTCGCGCAGCTCGGTTCGCGGGATGCGCATCGTGGGGGCGTTGGCGTCGGCGATGACGAGTTCATCGTTTTCGAGGCGGATGGTGGCGTCGGGCGTGAGGAAGAGGCTGTAGCGGAGGTTGAACTCCAGCCTGGTGTCTTCCAGCATGTCTTCGGCCTCGCGGGCCGGGGCGGTGAGGGCCACCTTGAGGGCGGCGGCCACCTCGACCGGGTTGGTGTTGCGGGCCAGGATGGAGCGGATATTCCGTCGGGCCAGGGCGGCGGCGGCAGGGCGGCCATCCGCCAGCGGGCCGTGGCCGTTGCGGGCTCCCTGGGCGGTGAGCAGCACCTCTTCGGGTTTGCGCACCAGCACCTGAGCCAGGTCCTCCACGGCTTGGTCGGGGACGGCGCCTGCGATCGTCCCGCGCACGTACGCGTTGAAGAATCTCATGTCGAAAGGTCTCCTGTGGACTCGGTCTGACACAGACCTGATGGCCTCTACTCCGGGCACGTCGTATGCCGGGGGGCGGACCGCACGGCCAGCCGGCCTTTTTGCCGCCGGGTTGGGTTGCAGATGGTTGTGAATGCTCGTGTTATGTGCCCGCGGGCCCCGAGCGGGACGCAAGGCGCCGGCGAATTCACGCGAGCCGTCTGGGGTGTTCACGGTAAAACGCGCGAGGGGTGGGCCAAAAGGCCAAGTTGCTGACCGATGAGCGGCCTGCGCCGTTTCCACCTCCTCGGTTTTGCGGAGGCGAATGATCCTCCGCCGCGGTGCGGGGAGGCGATGGGCTGATCACAGCAATCCGTGCTTTTCCAGCCGATAGCGGAACGTATCCCGCGAGAGGTTGAGCAGCTTGGCGGCCCGGGTCTGGTTACCGCCGGCCTGGGCCAGGGCCTGCCTGAGCAGCTTGTTTTCGAGCTGGTGGAAGTCCAGACCGCCCGGCGGGAGGTTCAGACCGGCCAGATCGTCCTGCTCACGAGACTGGGGAGCGCCGCCGACGACGATGTCGTTGCCGGAGAGGGTCTGGCCGCGGCACAGCAGCACGGCGCGCTCGATCACGTTACGCAGCTCGCGGACGTTGCCGGGCCAATTGTAGCGGCGGAGCTTGTCGAAGGCGGTCTCCTCGATGCGGGAGATGGGTTTCTTGAATTCGCGGGCATACTGGTTGATGAAGTGCTGGGCGATGAGCACCACGTCGTCGCCGCGTTCGCGCAGCGGCGGCAGAAAGATGGGCACGACGTTGAGCCGATAGAGCAGGTCCTGGCGGAAGCGCCCTTCCTCGATGGCCTTTTCGATGTCGCGGTTGGTGGCCGCGATCACGCGGACGTCGACGGTGATTTCCTGGGTGCCGCCGACCCGGCGGAAGCGGCGGTTTTCCAGGAAGTGCAGCAGCTTGGCCTGGAGCACCGGCGGCATGTCGCCCACCTCGTCGAGAAAGACGGTGCCGCCATCGGCCAGTTCGAGCAGCCCTTTTTTCTGCGTGCGGGCGTCGGTGAACGCGCCTTTTTCATGGCCGAACAGTTCGCTTTCCAGCAGGGTTTCGGAGATGGCCGTGCAGGTGATATTCATGAACGGCTTGTGAGCCCGGTCGGAGTTGTAGTGGATCACGCCGGCCACCAGGTCCTTGCCCGTGCCGGTCTCGCCGCGGAGGAACACGGTCGAGGTGTTGCTGCGGGCCACACTGTTGATCAGCTCAAAGAGCTGCTTCATGCTGGGGTCCTGGCCGATGATGCGGTCGAAGCCGTAGTCGTGTTGCAGAACACGGCGCAGCTCGCGAACTTCCCGGCGCAGCTTGGTGGTTTCGAGGGCCTTGTCGACGGTGAGCAGCAGCTCGTCCATCTGGAAGGGCTTGGCGATGTAGTCAAACGCCCCCAGCTTGATGGCCTCGACGGCATCATCAATGTTGCTGTAGGCGGTCATCATGATGGCGACCGTCTCCTGGTCGGCCTGGCGCAGGTGGCGCAGCACGTCCAGACCGGTCATGTCCGGCAGCTTGTAATCCAGCATGATGAGGTCGAAGGTGTTCGCATCGATGGCCTGCAGGGCCATCTCGCCCGTCTCCGCCTCGGCGACCTGGTACTCGCGCTCCTCGAACTTCTGCCGGAGCGACCAGCGAATCAGGCTTTCATCCTCGACGATCAATACGCGTATGGCCATCATGTCCTCTCAGTTCGAGTAGCTCACCTCGAAGCGCGGTGATGCAAGCGGGAGAGCGGGAGAGATGAGGCGAAAGTGGCCGGCTGTGTTTCTGTTTCTCTCCGTCTCTCACCCTTTCCAGCGCTCATACTTCTATCTCCGTATCCTGGCGCCTCCGTGATGACTCCTCCGGGTTGGTCGGTACGATGCGCGGGAAATCTATCATTACCCGGGTTCCCTTGCCGCGAGCGCTGCTCAGGTTAATGGTGGCGCCGTGGGCGTCAACGATTTTCCGGCAGATGGACAGGCCCAGGCCGGTTCCCCGGGCCTTGGTAGTGAAAAAGGGTTCAAAGGCCCGCTGGCTGGTCTTCTCGTCCATGCCTTCGCCGGTGTCGGCCACCACCAGGCGAACGCGGTCGGCCTCGCCGGAGAGGCTCACGTCGACGGTGCCGCCGTTGGATTCGCAGGCGTGGGCCGCGTTGACCAGCAAATTGATCACGAGCTGCTCGATCTGGTTCTCGTCCGCGGGCACCAGCGGCACCAGCACGGGGTTGAACACGACCTCCACGCGCCGGAACGCCGAGGTTCCGCGCAGCAGCCGGACCACCCGGTTGATCACCGTGTTCAGGTCACAGGGTCGCAGGGTCGGCGGCTTGGGCTTGGCGAAAATGAGCAGATCCTTGACCGCCGCGTCCAGCCGGTTGATCTGGCCGATGATCTCGCGAATGATGGGGCGGTGGGGGTCGTCATCGCGCATTCCGTCGCGAATGACCTGGATCGCCCCGCTGATGCCGGCCAGAGGGTTCTTGATCTCATGGGCCAGGGAGGCCGCGAGCTGGCCGACCTCGGCCAGATGCTCGGAACGGGTGACGCGTTCTTCGGCGAAGCTGCGCTCCTCCTGGCGAACCAGCGAGGCGTAGCTCTCCTTGTAGGATTCGAGCATGATGGCCAGTTCGAGCATCAGCAGCTTCTGAACCGAATTCAGCTTCTCATCGATATCGGGCAGGCCGGTGCGAAGAATGGCCGCCTGGAGTTCCTGGCGGACGATCTCCATGGCTGAGAACATGTAATGCTGGGGCATGCCCACCCGGACGTGGGTCCGGCCAATGGCCATTCGCCGTTCGCAATAGGCGTCGTCGTAAGTCGAAGTGAATAAATCCGCGAGCCACTGGACGAACACCTGGCGCTGGCGTTCCAACTGGGCCTGCCCGCCGGTGAAGAGCGCGCGGGCCGCGGGAACACGGAAGAGGCGTTCATAGAAGCGGTCCATGACGATCCCGAGACTGCCGCGCAGCGCCGGCCCCAGGCTCCGGAGGTTGGCAACGTCTTCCGGTCCGAAACCGATGTGCTTTTTCATGTCCTCCAAGAACGCGTGGGGCATGGCGAAGCATTATAGGGTTAAGGCTGGCACGCGTCATGCATGAGGGAGGGTTTGGAAGCGCTCAGGGAGCAGCGATGATGATACCCCCTTCGGCACGAGATCGCATTGAGGAAAAGCTTCGCCGGCGCATCTGCTCGGTCTGTAGTGAGTCCCAGCCGGACGGCTCCTGTGGCCTGCCGGCCCAGTATCCTTGCACGCTGTTCCGCCATCTGGATCGGGTCATCAACCTGGTAACGAGTGCAAAGGCGGAATCGATGGAAGCTTACACGAGGCGACTGCGCGAGGTTGTCTGTTCAAACTGCCGTCTGGACCTTCTTTCCGGCGACTGTGGCCGGCCCCAGGACCGCATTTGCCCACTGGATATCTATTTTCCCCAGGTCGTGGATATCGTCGAGAAAGAGCTGGCCGTTGGGTGAAATGCCCATGCGTTGGCGGGAGGTGCCCCAGTAAATACCCCATATGTCAACCGTTCGGGGGCTGCGAACAGGAATCCGGGCTATGATTGCCTTGTCACATCTGGGGAAAATGGGAGTTCCAGATGAATTCGCCAGCGCGAGACCAGCCGGAAGCCCCCCTTCGCGAAAATAGTATTGCGAATACACTTTTGGTGCGCCGGCGGCTGGACGTGCGCGGCCGGGTTCAGGGGGTCGGGTTCCGGCCATTCGTGTACCGGCTGGCGCGGGAACTGCGTCTGTCGGGGCTAGTGGGGAATGACTCGCACGGGGCGTTTATTGAGGTGGAAGGGCCTGCGGCGGCGGTGGAGGCTTTCCTGACGCGCCTGCGTGGCGAGTTACCGCCACTGGCCCGGATCAGCAGCCTGTCGGTTACGGATGTGCCATTGCGGCACGACCCGTCCTTTCGCATCGAAACCAGCGTCCGTAGTGAGGGCCAGGACGCCGAGATTGCGCCTGACGTTGCCATTTGTGACGACTGCCTGGCGGAGTTGCTGGATCCGGCTGACCGGCGGTTTCGCTATCCTTTCATCAATTGCATGAACTGCGGGCCGCGGTATTCGATCATCCGCGGAGTGCCCTATGACCGGGCGAACACGACCATGGCCGTGTTTCGGATGTGCCCGGCCTGCCAGGCCGAATACGACCATCCGGGCAACCGGCGGTTTCACGCGCAGCCCAACGCGTGTCCGGTGTGTGGACCGCGGCTGTGGCTGTCGGATGCGAAGGGAACAGTGCTGGAAGGCGATCCGATCAGGGCGACGGCGGACCGGCTTCGCGCCGGAGCGATTGTGGCCATCAAGGGCATCGGCGGGTTCCATTTGGCCTGTCGGGCGGACCGCGACGAGGTGGTGGAGCGGCTTCGCGAGCGCAAGGGACGCGAGGCGAAGGCTTTCGCGCTGATGGTGGCGTCGTTGGACGAGGCCCGGCGGCTGTGCGAAGTGGACGCGGCTTCCGCGGCGGCGCTAACGAGCGTGGCACGGCCTATCGTGTTGCTGCCCAAGCGCGATCGCGAGCGCATCAGCGCGCTGGTGGCGCCCGGCAGCGAATACTACGGTGTGATGCTGCCGTATACGCCGTTGCATTACCTGCTCTTCGCGGAGGGGCTGGGGCCGCTGGTGATGACCTCGGCCAACCCGAGCGAAGAGCCGCTGTGTCGCGACAACGAGGAAGCACTCGCGCGACTGGCTGGCATTGCGGACGCTTTTCTACTCAATGACCGGGACATCGAGCGGCGGGTGGATGATTCGGTGGTCCTGGCGGTGGGTAGTCGCGCTTGCGGATCGTCCGGGCTCTTCTCCTGCTCGCCCTCCTCTTCCGAAGAAGCAAGCCAACCGGCGGGAGCACCGGCTTCCGCTGAACCGGCTGAGGGTTGGATCCTGCCCATCCGACGGGCGCGCGGGTTCGCGCCGGCGCCTCTGGAAGTTCCGCTGGAGTCTCCCGAGCCGATTCTGGCCGTGGGCGGCGAGTTGAAATCGACGGTGTGCCTGCTGGCCGGACGGCAGGCGGTGTTGAGCGAGCATCTGGGCGAACTCTCGAACGCGGCGGCTTACCGCAATTTCGTGGAGACGATTGGCCGATTTAAGGAGCTGCTGCGGCTGGATCCGGCGGTGGTGGCGTATGACCTGCACCCGGAGTATGCGGCCACCCGATATGCGCGTTCGTTGGGGCTCAAGGGCGTGGGGGTGCAGCATCACCACGCCCACATCGTCAGTTGCATGGCCGAGAACGGTATTGACGGGCCGGTGGTGGGTGTGGCCTGCGATGGGACCGGCTACGGGACGGACGGCGCGATCTGGGGCTGCGAGATCCTGGTGTGCGAGGAGGCGGCGTTCACTCGCGCGGGCCACCTGGACTATTTCCCCCTGCTGGGCGGCGATGCGTCGGCCCGGGACACGTGGCGGCCGGCGGCGGGATTGCTGCATGCGACCTATGGAGCGGATTGGACCCGGGCGGCGGACTACTGCCTGCGGCGCGTGGCGCCCGAGGCGGTGGCGTTTGTCGCCGGGCGGCTGGCTCGCGGGATCCACAGGCCGCTGACGTCCAGTCTCGGACGGCTGTTTGACGCCGTGGCTTTCCTGCTGGGCGTGTGCGATCGCAATCGATATGAGGCCGAAGCGGCGATGAGCCTGGAGGCGCTGGCCCGACAGCAGCCACCGGCAGGGCCGCTCGCGTTTGAGATTCACGGAGATATTTCCTCGCCTGTAGGGGATACTCCTCGGGGTGCGATGTGGAGTGGTGAGCCGCTGCGGCTCGATGTACGGCCCATGGTGCGGGAACTGGTTGAGCGGGCGCGCTCCCTGGACACGGGGCGTCCGGCACATGGGATTGGGACTTCATCCGAGAGGGTAGGGGCTCTGGCGAGGGCGTTTCAGGATACGCTCGCTACCATGCTTGTCGAAGCGGTACGGCGGGTGGCGAGGCGGACGCACCTGGAGCGCGTGGTCCTTTCAGGCGGTTGTTTTGCCAACCGATTACTGACGGAGTCTGTATGTGCCGGCCTGACAGCGGCCGGGTTCAAGGTATTTACCCACCAGCGCGTGCCGACGGGCGATGGGGGCATTGCCCTTGGCCAGGCGGTGGCTGCGGCCCAGCAACTCAGGAGGAACAGGTAATGTGTCTGGCAGTGCCAGGAAAAGTAGTGGCGATCTCAGGCGAGGACGCCGGCGGCGTGGGCTCGGTCGGCACGGTGGACTTCCAGGGCAGCCGCATGGAGGTGAGCCTGGCGTTCACCCCCGAGGCCCGGGAGGGCGACTGGGTGCTGGTCCATGCGGGCTTTGCGCTCCAGGTGCTGGACGAGCAGGCGGCCAGGGAGACGTGGCAGTACCTGGCGGAGGCGGACCTTGCGGAGATGCCGGGTCCGGTAACTGGTGAGGAAGAGGTGAAGAGACAAGGAGACGGGGGGACACAAGGGTAAAGGTTCAGGGTTCAGGCAGGGAGGACCAGGGGACGAGGGGACCGAGGGATTGAGGGATGGAGGGAAGAGGCGGGCCATTTCCTTGCGGGGGGTTACGAAGCCGGAGTCTTGTATGGTTCAGAATAAGACAGAAATCCTGATCAAGCAGATTGAGGAGACCGCCGGGCAACTGGGCGACGTGCAGCTCATGGAGATCTGCGGGACGCACACGGTGTCGCTGTTTCGCACCGGGGTGAAGTCGCTGCTGCCGGCCAATGTCCACCTGATCAGCGGACCGGGCTGCCCGGTGTGCGTGACCTCGCAGGGGTACATCGACGAGGCCTGCGAACTGGCCGGCCGGCCGGGGATGACTATCTGCACCTACGGCGACATGGTCCGGGTGCCGGGTCGGGTGGGCAGCCTGGAACACCTGCGGGCCCGGGGAGCCCAGGTGGTGGTGGTGTATTCTCCCCGTGACGCGGTTCGATACGCCGCATCCCATCCGGATCGCGAGGTCGTGTTCCTGGGGGTTGGCTTTGAGACGACCGCGCCGGCCACGGCCGCCGCCGTGCTCGAAGCTCAGCGTGAAGGCCTGAAGAACTTTTCGGTTCTGACCGCTCACAAGCTGGTGATGCCGGCCATGTTGGCCATGCTGGCGACGGGGGAGATGCGGGTAAACGGCTTCCTCTGCCCCGGGCACGTGAGCATCGTGACCGGCTCTGAAGTGTATCGTCCGATCGTACAGGTGTATGCTCGGCCGTGTGTGGTAGCCGGTTTCGAGCCCGAACAGCTCTTGCGTGGGATTTTACAACTCTTGCGGCAACTGACCCAGGGTCGCGCGGAGGTTGAAAACGTCTACGGCGTGGCGGTGACTCCCGACGGTAACCCTTCTGCCCAGCGTATCTTAGAACAAGTCTTCGAGCCTGCTGACGCCGTATGGCGAGCGATGGGAACCATCCCTCTGAGCGGGCTGGAACTGAGGGCCGCATGGAGTGATTTTGACGCCCGGCGGCGCTTTGGGGTGATTTTCGGAAAAGATTACGATCCGCCGGGTTGTCGTTGCGGAGAAGTGATTCAGGGAAAAACGCAACCCATTGAATGTCCGTTGTTTGCGCGAACCTGCACCCCTGCCACCCCCGTAGGGCCGTGCATGGTCAGCAGCGAAGGGACGTGTGCCGCCTGGTACAAGTACGGACGGTCTGGCACAGATCGTGCAATGTTTCACAATGCTGGGGGGTCCCGGCGATGAATATGGATTGGACTCCCGGACAGGCCGCTGGCAATGACGAGGTAGTAATCGCCCATGGTGGCGGTGGAGAACAGACGCGACGGCTGATTGCCGAGCATGTTCTCCCGAAGTTGGGCAATGCTCTGCTGGCGCCGCTGATGGACAGTGCGGTGCTGACGGTGGCGGCCGGTCGAATCGCCTTCACGACCGATTCGTTCGTGGTTCAGCCGCTGGTGTTTCCCGGGGGGGACATTGGTCGGCTGGCCGTTTGCGGCACGGTGAACGATCTGGCGGTCATGGGGGCGGTTCCGCAGGCGTTGAGCCTGGCGCTGGTGCTTGAAGAGGGTCTGCCCTTCCGAATGCTGGATCAGGTGGTGGACTCGATCGCTGCCGCGGCGCGTGAGGCCGGCGTGGTGGTGGCAACCGGCGACACGAAGGTGATTGAGCGTCATCGTGGCGACGGGATGATCATCACGACCGCGGGCATCGGCGTGATGCGGGAGGGAATGGAGCTTTCGCCCCGGCGAATTGAGCCGGGTGACAGAGTGATCGTTACCGGTCGAATCGCCGATCATGGATTGGCGGTGATGTCAGCTCGCGAAGGGCTGGCCTTTGAGACGGAGCTGTTAAGCGACGTGGCCCCGCTGGGTGGTTTGGTTGAGGCCATCTGCCGGGCGGGCGCGGACCTGAAGTTCATGCGAGATCCCACCCGCGGGGGGCTGGCCGGCGTAGTCGCCGACCTGGCCGACGACACCGGGTTGAGTATCGAGCTGGATGAAGCCGCTATACCGCTCTCGCGGGCGGCTCGTCACACGGCCGAGTTACTGGGCCTGGATCCGCTGAGCATCGCCAATGAAGGCAAGGTCGTGGCGGTGGCGCCGGCGGCGGATGCGGACCGGTTGATCGATGCGTGCCGCAGTCATCCTCTCGGGAGAGAGGCGGCGGTGATCGGGCGGTTCACGGAGGCGCAGCCGGCCCTGGTGGAATTGATCACGCGTTCGGGCGGCCGGCGGGTCGTCCAGCGGCCTTACGGCGAGGAGCTGCCGAGGATTTGTTGAGCAGAAGCGATTAGCACTCAGCGATCAGCTATCAGCCGTCAGCCCTGAGCTGAACGCTGACTGGTGAGTGCTGATGGCTAAGTGCTGACGGCTTGAGAGGAAAATATGACCAGCTTAAGCAACGTTACCAAGGGCATAAGCCGCAGCGGCGCCAGCACCGCGCCGTATGAGCAGGCCCTCTGGCAAGAACTATCCGCCGCCATTGAGTTCTATCATCACGCTCCCGACGCGCTGATTCAGGTGCTGCACCGGGCCCAGGAGCTGTTCGGCTACCTGCGGGAAGACGTGGTTCAGTACATTGCCCGCGAGCTGCGGCTGCCCATCAGCCGGGTTCACGGGGTGATCGGCTTCTACTCGTTTTTCAGCCGTATCCCGCAGGGCAAGTACACCATCAGCGTGTGCATGGGTACCGGCTGTTACGTGAAAGGCGCCGATCAGATCCTGCGCGGCTTTGAGAAGGCGCTCAACATTCGGGCGGGGCAGACCACGCCGGACGGGCGGTTCAGCCTCCGTTGCGTGCGGTGCGTGGGCGCGTGCGGCGTGGCCCCGGTGGCTATGGTGGGCAACGATCTGCACACGAACCTGAAGATTGATTCCGTCAAGAAAGTGCTGAAGGCGTACAAATGACACTGAATGAACTACTGGAATGGCGGGACCGCGCGCGCAAGGCGATGGAGTTGCGCCTGGGCGAGGTGCCGCCCTCGGATCCGGGCGCCCCGTTCAAGCGCCGCGAGGTGCTGATCTGTGCCGGCGGAGCGTGCGTAAGCTGCGGCAATGCGGCGGTGATCACCGCGTTCCGCGACAACATTGCCAAGCGCGGCCTCTCGGACTACGTGAAGGTGGTGGAGACCGGCTGCGTGGGCTGCTGCGACCTGGGCGTGGTCATCATCGTCATGCCCGACAACGTGCTCTACCGCAAGGTCACGGCCACGGATGCCCGGACGATCGTCGAGAAGCACCTGGTCGGCAACGAGATCGTGACCGAGCTGCTGCATACGGGCGAGAACGGCGAGCCCTACAAGTCGCCGGGGGACATGCCCTTCTTCAACAAGCAGCTCAAGATCGTGCTGGAGAACTGCGGCCTGATCGATCCGCAGAGCATCGGCGAATACGTGGCCCGCGACGGCTACCAGGCGCTGGGCAAGGCGCTCTTCGAGATGGATCCGCAGGAAGTGATCCAGGAAGTGCTGGCCAGCGGCCTGCGCGGTCGTGGCGGCGGCGGCTTCCCCACCGGGCGCAAGTGGAGCATCATGGCCGCCGCGCCGGGTCCGGAGAAGTACATCGTCTGTAACGGCGACGAGGGCGACCCCGGTGCCTTCATGGATCGTTCGGTGCTGGAGAGCGATCCGCACCGCGTGCTGGAAGGCATGTTGCTGGCCGGCTATGCCACCGGCTCGCACAAGGGCGTGTTGTACGTTCGTGCCGAGTATCCGCTGGCCATCAAGCGGTTGCAGATCGCCATTGACCAGGCCCGCGAGAAGGGCCTGCTGGGCGAGCGCATCCTGGGCAGCGATTTTGGCTTTGACGTGGAGATCCGCGTGGGCGCGGGGGCCTTCGTGTGCGGCGAGGAGACCGCCCTGCTGGCTTCGGTGGAAGGCAAGCGCGGCCAGCCGCGGCCCCGCCCGCCGTTCCCCATGCAGTCGGGGCTTTACGGCAAGCCGACGATGATCAACAACGTCGAGACCTTCGCCAACGTCCCGCCCATCATTCGCAACGGCGGGGCCTGGTACTCCAAGATCGGTTCGCCCCGCAGCCCGGGCACCAAGGTGTTCGCCCTGGCCGGCAAGCTGGTCAGCACCGGACTGGTGGAGGTGCCCACGGGCACCACGCTCCGGGAGATCGTGTTCGACATCGGCGGCGGCGTGCCCGGCGGTCATCAGTTCAAGGCCGCCCAGACCGGCGGACCTTCCGGCGGGTGCATTCCGGCCGCTCACCTGGACACGCCGCTGGATTTTGATTCGCTGCAGTCCATCGGCTCGATCATGGGTTCGGGCGGTCTGATCGTGATGGACGAGACCGCCTGCATGGTCGACGTGGCCCGGTTCTTCATGGAGTTCTGCGTGGACGAGTCCTGCGGCAAGTGTCCCCCGTGCCGGGTGGGCACCCAGCAGCTCTACCACATGCTGACCAAGATCACCAACGGCACCGCGACGGAACGGGATTACCAAAATCTCCAGGAGCTGTGCAACGTGGTCCGGTCGGCGAGCCTGTGCGGGCTGGGCATGACCGCGCCCAACCCGGTGCAGAGCACCATCCGCCATTTCCGCGAGGAGTACGAGGCGCACATATTCAATCATCGCTGCCCGTCGGGCGTCTGCCGCAAGCTGCTGACGTTCTCGATCGATCAGGACAAGTGCACCGGTTGCAGCCTGTGCGCCCGCAACTGCCCGGCCTCGTGCATCGAGAAGGTGGATGGTCTGAAGAAATACACCATTGATTCGTCCAAGTGCATTCACTGCAGCGCATGCTTCGACGTGTGCCGGTTCGATGCGGTCTTGAAGGTGTAAGGAGAGCGGTTAGCGGTCAGCGATCGGCAGTCAGCAGGAACGCGAGCTGAAGACTGAAACGCTGATAGCTGAAAGCTGAATGCTGAGTGCTGAATGTTGAACGCTGATCGCTGAAAGCTGAGAGCTACTTATGAGCAGAATTCGAATGACCATCAACGGCAAGGCCGTGTCTGCCTTTGAAGGGCAGACCGTGCTGGAGGTCTGCCGTCAGAACGATATCTTCGTTCCCACGCTGTGCCATCTGGACGGGCTGACCGACATCGGCGCGTGCCGGCTCTGCATTGTGGAGATCGAGGGCCAGCGACGCCCGGTGCCCGCCTGTACCACGCCGGCCGAGGACGGGCAGGCCGTGCTCACCAGCACGCCCGCGCTGGAAGACCTTCGCCGCCAGACGGTCGAACTGATCTTCGGCGAACGCAACCACATCTGCCCCTTCTGCCCGCGCTCCGGCAACTGCGAGCTGCAGAACGCCGGGTATGAATGCAACGTGGACCATCTGCGTTACAACTACCTGTTCCCCACGCTGCCGGTGGATAACTCGCACCCGCGCATCGCGCTGGACCACAACCGTTGCGTGTTGTGCGCCCGCTGCATCCGGGCCTGCGACGAGTGGATCGGGGCGCACGTGCTGGACTTCGACAACCGCGGCTCCAAGAGCCTGCTGGTGGCCGACAACGGCATTCCGCTGGGCCAGTCCTCGTGCGTATCGTGCGGAACCTGCGTGTCGGTATGCCCGACCGGGGCCCTGTTCGAGAAGCGCAGCGCCCACTGGCAAGGCCGACTGCCCAAGGAGCTGACCGAGACGATCTGTCCGGGCTGCGGCGTGGGCTGCCGGATCAACGCGTCCGTGCGGCACCGGCAGATCGGCGAGATGAGCCCGGCCGGCGGCCCGAGCGGCAACAAGGTGCTGTGTGCCCGCGGCCGGTTTGGGCTGGTCAACCCGACGGCCCCGCGGGTGACGGCGGTCAAGGTGAAGCGGGGCAACCAGTGGGTGGAACGGCCGCTCAAGGACGTGCTCGCCGAGTGCGCACGGCGGTTGAGTTCCGCTCCTATCCAGGCGTCGCCTGAGCGCGTTATCGCTTTGATCAGCCCGCGGCTGCCGCTGGAAACCATTTCCGCCTGCCAGGGTTTCATGACCCAGGTGGTCAACAGCCCGCGCTGGTCGATCGTGGATCGGACGGATGCGACCGGCATCAAGCGCAACCTCGGGATGAACGGCAAGGCGGTGCCGCTGGCCGGTCTGCGCGAGCTCGACGAGGCGGACATGTTCCTGCTGGTCGGCTGCAACCTCGAACGGACGCACGGAGTCATCGCCTCCTACGTTCGTCGCGGTGTTCTGCATCGCCGGGCCAAGCTGGTCAAACTCAACCCCAAGCATGCCTGGCTGACCGAGTGGACCGATCTGCCCATCCTGGTGGATCGCAACCGGGACGACAAGGTCCTGACCGCCATGCTCAAGTACCTGATCGAGGATGGCAAGGCCAGGCTGGACATGCCGGAGGAACTTGCCCAGCGGCTGTCGAAGATGACGGACGACGACGTGACCGCCGCGACCGGCGTTCCCGCCGCCCAGATCCGCGAGGCCGCCCGCCTGTACGGGCAGGCCCAGAAGCCGATCGTGCTGTGCGGCACGGGTGTGGCGGGCATTTACGGCCAGAGCACCCGTGGGATCGCCGCGGCCATGAACCTGGTGAAGGCCGCACGGCAGAAGACGTCCGCCGGTCGGTGGCGGCTGATGGAGCTGGCCGCCGGGGCCAATACTTACGGCGCCCGGTTGATGGGCGATAGCGAACTGAACATCGATCACCTGGACCCCCACAGCGCCGACGTGGCCTTCGTGGTCATCGGCGACGATGACTGGGCCTGGGGCCGCGAATGGATCGAGAAGCTGCGGACCATCAGCTTCGTGGTGGTTCTGACCGCCCGCAACCACGAGGTGCTGGAGAGTGCCCACGTGGTCATTCCCACTGCCAGTTGGGCGGAGCGGCAGGGGACGTACGTCAACCTCGAGGGCCGCGTGCAGAAGGGCTGCCGGCTGATGGAGCCCGCCCCGGGCTGCATCGACGAGGTGGCCTTCTTCGAGCAGCTTGCCCGTGCGTGGCGCGGGCCGGAGTTCACCTGGTCGCCCACCGCTGGCCTGGAGCCGGTGCGGCAGCTTGCCGACGGGCACATGGTTCCGTGTCAGTCACGGGAGGAGCCGATCGATCTGGCGGCCATCGAGGCCCTGGTGGCAGAGGTGTAACATGGCGAAAAAACGCATTGCAACGGTCTGGCTGTGTGGCTGCTCCGGCTGCCATATGTCCTTTCTGGATCTCGACGAGAAGCTGATCGATCTGGCCGCGCTGGCCGATATCGTTGCCTCGCCGGTGGCGGACGTGAAGGAGATCCCGGAGTGCGACATCGGATTGGTCGAGGGGGCCATCGCCAACGAAGAGAATCTCCACGTTCTCCAGGAGTTGCGGGCCAAGGCCAAGGTGCTTGTCTCCCTGGGCGACTGTGCCGGTTTCGGGTGCATTCCGATGCTGCGCAACCAGTTCAAGAACGAGGAAGTGCTCGACCGGGCCTACGTCCTGGCCGAGAGCAACGCCCTGGGTTCGGTGCCGGATCAGGAAGTCCCGGCCCTGCTGCCCAAGGTTCGTCCGATCCATGAGTACGTGGAAGTCGATGCATGGATCCCCGGCTGTCCGCCCAGTCCAGAGGCCATCTGGCAGGCGGTTTCGGCCCTGCTGACCGGCAAGCCGGCGGAAGAGCCGGTGTTGAGTTACGACTGATGACTGTAGCGGCCGGGCTCCGTACCGGCCGTTCGCAGGTGGTCTAAACGGCCGGTACGGAGCCCGGCCGCTACAAGGCTGAGAGCTGACAATGTCTCGTGTCATCAAAATCGACCCCGTTACTCGCGTGGAAGGCCACGGACGGGTGACTATTCATCTGGACGATGCCGGCCACGTGGCCGACGCGCGGTTCCACGTCGTGGAATTTCGCGGTTTCGAGAAGTTCTGCGAAGGCCGGCACTTTTCGGAGATGCCCACGCTGACGGAGCGTATCTGCGGCATCTGCCCGGTGAGCCATCATCTCGCCAGCGCCAAGGCCGTGGACGCCATCTGCGGTGTCCAGCCCACGCCGACCGCGCGGATGCTGCGCGAGTTGATGCACATGGGCCAGATGATCCAGTCGCACGCCCTGTCCTTCTTCCACCTGAGCTCGCCTGACCTGCTGCTGGGCTTCGATTCCGATCCGGCCACGCGCAATGTGTTCGGTCTGATCGCCGCCAATCCGGAGCTGGCCCGCAAGGGGATCCGGCTGCGGAAGTATGGGCAGCAGATCATCGCGGCCGTGGGCGGCCGGAAGATCCACCCGGACGTGTGCGTGCCCGGGGGGATGAATCGGGCCCTGGACCCGGAGGATCGCGGTGCCCTCCTGGCCGGCGTGGAGGAGGCCCTGGCCACCACGCGGCTGGGCATCCGCGTCATTCTCGATTACTACGCGAAGAACGAGAAGTTCGTCCGCACGTTTGCGAGCTTCCCCAGCAACTACATGTCGCTGGTCACGCCCGAGGGCAACCTTGAGCATTACGACGGCCTGCTGCGGATGATCGGGCCGGACGGCACCCGGCTGGAGGACTTCTACGACCCGGCGAGCTATCTCTCCTTCATTGCCGAGGCTACCGAGGACTGGTCGTACTTGAAGTTCCCGTTCTACCGCCCGCAGGGCTACCCGGACGGCTCCTACCGCGTGGGGCCGCTGGCCCGGCTCAACGCCTGCGACGCCGCCGGCACCCCCGAGGCCCAGAAGGAGCTCGACAAGTTCCGCAAGCTGGGCGGCGGCAAGCCCGTGGAAGGCTCGCTCTACTATCATTATGCCCGGCTCATCGAGGTCCTGTTCGGCATTGAGCGCGTGCAGCAGTTGCTCAACCATCCGGATATCTGCGGCCAGGAGCTGATCGCCGAAAGCACCCAGATCCTGCCCGAGGGCGTGGGTGTGATCGAGGCCCCGCGCGGCACGCTGTTCCATCACTACATGGTGGATGAGGGCGGGGCGATCGAGCGAGTCAACCTGATCGTGGCCTCCGGCCAGAACAACGCCGCGATGAACCGCGCGGTAACCGCCGTGGCCAAGCAGTACGTCAAGGTCAACGGCAAGGGCCTCCAGGAAGGCATGCTCAACAAGGTCGAGGCGGCCATCCGCTGCTATGATCCCTGTCTGTCATGCAGCACCCACGCCGTGGGACAGATGCCGCTGGTTGTTGAGATGTTCGACTGCGAGGGCCAGTTGCTCGACCGGCTGGAGCGCGACTGAGTCGGCGGTAGCGGCCGGACTCTATGCCGGTCGTTCGCAGGTGGTCCAACGGCCGGTACGGAGCCCGGCCGCTACACAGGAAACGGCTGGTGTGGAACCGGCCGTTATAGAAATGTGGAGAACGGCCGGGACCCCGCTTGCGTCGGGGATGCACCCGGCCGTTGCACAAGGGCGAAACGCTTTAGGCGAACCCTATGCCTGACCCTATTCGCATCATCGCCTGGGGTAATAAAGGCCGGTGTGATGATGGCGTGGCCCTGGTCCTGGCGGAGAGGCTCCAGGAGCGGTATGCCGGCGATGCCGACGTGTGCGTCCAGCAGTACCACCAGCTCGGGCCGGAGCTGGCCGCCGACCTGGACGCGTGCCGGCTGGCCATTTTCATCGACGCCCACGTTCGTCCGGACCGCCCGGACGTTTGCCTCGAAACCGTAGAGCCCGCCGACGAGGCCACGCTCCAGACCCATCACTGCCATCCGCCGGTGCTCCTGGCCCTGGCCCGGTCTATGCAATTCAAGCTTCCCCCGGTAAGCTGGCTGGTGGCCATCCGCGCCTATGAGCTGGGCTTCGGCGACTCGCTGAGCACGGCCACGGCCGCGGCCATGGCCGATGCCGAACGGCGGATCGTAGAGCTCATCGCAGCCGCGAAGCAGGAAAGATAATAGAGGGAGCGGCCGGGCTCTGTACCGGCCGTTCGCAGGTGGTTCAACGGCCGGTACAG
>JAAXZI010000008.1 GCA_012719955.1 Phycisphaerae bacterium
CCCCCACTACGAACCACCGACTGGCCCCCGTGCTGAGCCGCCGACGGGGGTGGCAATTCTTTGTGGCGGCGTTGCGCGGGATTCCGGAGGGCGTGCATCTTGCACGCCTTTGAGGCGGGCAGGATGCCCGCCCCCCTGATCTGATGCGCCCGGCCGCTTCACCGTAATCCTTTGCCGGCTCCCCCGCCGACCGGCCTTGGCCAGCGCGGTTGTACTGAGCGGAAAAGTCGCTATATAATGTGGTCAGTGCTCCGGCGGGACAGGGCTTCGGACCTCAGCGTCCGACACCGCCCCGACTCAGCAGGAATGTTGTAAGTTCCCCTAGCTCAATTGGATAGAGCGTTGGCCTCCGGAGCCAAAGGTTGCAGGTTCGAATCCTGCGGGGAACGCTTTTCCACCCGAAACGAATTTCACGCCGCAATGCGCCACAAGGTCGCACCCGAGCTGGACTGCGCTGATCCTTGAAAACCTGCCGGACGACTGCGTGCGGCATCAACAACATCCTGTTTTCGTCCATTTCCGCCGTGAAAACGATGGTTTGTGACAGCCCCCTGCGCGGGTCGGCAGCCTGAAAATGTCTTGCGGTCAGGGACGATTAGGGGTCTAATCTTGGGGTGTGTTTGTCGTACCCGCCGCAAGAAGGCCCCCTGCCGCGGCCGGCAAGGCAGGGGCAAACGAGCAGGAGGCGTACCCTGGATACCACGTTCATAGCCCGAACAGCCCGGTCCGATGCGTTTCGTAAGTATCTGTCGGACCTACTCTTGGAGATCTGCGCGCTGGATACGACGCCGCGCCCCGACCTGGCTGGCCTGAAGGCGGCGGAGTCGCGCGTCTATGACATCCTGGAGCGCGAATTGCGTTCCTATGACCTGCCCGGCCTGCGGCTGGAGCGCGTGCCCATCAATCCGGCCATTCGCGAGCATCCGTTCTTCTCGCCGCTGTATTACACCCGCACGCCGGAGCGGCCTGATGGGGTGAGCGTGAAGGAATGCTATGCCGGACGCGGCAATCTGCTGGTCCTGATCGATGGCCAGGAAAATGACCCCGGACGGAAAGCCGGCTCGCCCCCTGCCGGCGCAGGCCAGGCCCTCAACGCCCACATCGACGTGGTGGCCCCGTATTTCCCGCCCCGCATGGAAGGGGACGTGATCTATGGCCGGGGCGCGTGCGACGACAAGGGCAACGTGGTGGCCATGCTGGGGGCGCTCAAACTGCTGGGAGAGCATCTCAAGGCGACCGGCGGGCGGTTCAACCGGCCAGTGACCGGCATGATCGTCACCGACGAGGAAATGGGCGGGAACGGCTCCCTCTCGCTGGCCCTGGACCGCAAGCTCAAGGAGCGCTACGACAGCCTGCTGGTGCTCGAATGCGCCGACAGCGGGTTGTTTCCCGGCAACCGGGGCTGTGTCTGGTACAGGATCGAGGGCGAGCTTCCGGGCGTAAACCTTTTTGAAGCTGCGGCTTACATCATCGAAGAGCTGGAAAAGGAAGGCCGGGCCATCCGGGCCGAATCAGACCACCCGCTGTTTCCCCACCGGCCGGTGCAGACCTGCCACGGGATCATCGGCAATTGCGGCCAACACCCCTCGCGGATCAATGGCGACGTCAGTTTCGAGATCGGGTTTGCGTCCGGCGGCCGGCCGGAGCAGGCCGCCCGGCTCGTGCGCGACGTGCTGGAGGACGGGCTGGCCCAATACGTGGGGCTCTATGGCGACAAGACCAAGGTGACCGATCCGCTGACCGGCAAGCCCAAGGTCCAGCGCCACTACGATCTCGCCCCGCGCACCAACGGCTTCCGTGTGCGGGTTTACGGTTCGACCGGGCACATGGGCTCCATCCTGGAGAACGACGGGGCCATCACCAAGATGGCGACCATGTGCCGGGCACTGCTGCGCAGCCGCGATGCCCTCACGGCGGCGGCCGGGGCGCGCATGAGTCTGTCGCTGGTGGGCTGGCGGCACACTTCCAAGCTGCTGATGGAGGGCGGGCAGGGCTTCCTGCCCACGCATCGGATGGAGGACGTGCAGGCGCGCCTGCGTCAGGCGGCGGAGCGCGGCCTCCAGACGTATCTGCTGCAGATCGGTTCGTCGGCCTGCCCGCGTCAGGCCCTGCGGGTCAGCTATGACAAGCTGCACAACGCGGCCTTCGCCGGCGCGGCCGACTCGCCGGACATGCAAAACGCCATCGAAGCGGCAAAGCTGGCGGGTATTTACAAGGAAGGGCCGGTTCGCGGCTGGGACGTGTCCTGCGATGCTCGCATCTTCGCCTGCGAGTACCCCGGCCTGCCGGTCATCACCACCGGACCGGGGATGCTTCGCTACGCGCATTCGGACAGTGAGCAGATCGACATGCGCGACGTGGTGAAGGCGTGCGAGTTTATCGCCTACTTCATCCTGAAACAGACGGGCACAGCGTAAGAGAGTTGCAGCGGCCGGTGTTGCTGCCGGCCGTTGATGAATGAGAGTCAAACGGCCGGCCACGGATTGTGGATCGGGGCGCCGGCCGGTCATTACCAGGACACTACTGGGGAGGATTGATTGGTCATGGATAAGATTCGCTTGGGCGTCATCGGGACCGGCTCGGTCGTGCGCGAGATCTATCAGCACCTGTACTATCGCAGCGAGTATTCGCGTTTGCTCTCGGTTGAGGCTGCGGCCGATCCGAACACCAAAGCGCTCAACGAGTTCTGCGACCAGTACAACATTCCGGCCGATCGGCGCTTCTCCAACTACGAGGAGATGATCAAGCGGGTCCAACTGGACGCCGTGCAGGTCAACACGCCCGACAGCCTGCACCGGGCGCCCACCGTCATGGCCCTGGATCACGGGCTGGATGTGATGATTCCCAAGCCGTTGGCCGAGTCCATCACCGATGCGCACGCCATGATCGAGGCCGCGAACCGGAGCGGCCGGCTCATCGGCGTGGACTTCCACAAGCGCGAGGACCCGCGGATCAAGGAGGTGGCCACGCGCTACCGCAGCGGCGCCTATGGGCAGTTCCAGTGCGCCGTATGGTACATGCTGGACAAGATCTGCATCGCCGACCCGAATTATCAGCCGGCCTATTTTGCCTCACCCCGGTTCTGCGAGGAGAATTCCCCGATCACCTTCCTGACCGTGCACATGGCCGACGCTCTGCTGCGGATCGTCAGCCTCCGGCCGGTCAGTGTGCGGGCCACGGGCTGGGCGCAGAAGCTGGCCTCGCTGAAACCGCTTTCGTCCACGGGCTATGACCTGTGCGATACCGAGGTGGTCTTCGAGACCGGGGCGGTCGCCCACATCATCACCGGCTGGCATCTGCCCAACACGGCCTATTCCATGACCGTTCAGTCCTCACGGCTGATCTGCACGGATGGCATGATCGATCTGGGCATCGACACGCCCGGCTGCCGGGAGATCGTCGCCGACGGCATTTTCGAGCGCAACCCGCTGTTCCGAAACTTCGAGCCGGACGGCACGGTCAGCGGCTACGGCATGGACCGCCCGGGGCGGATTTACCAGAAGTTCCTGCGGGCCCGCAACGGCGAGATGTCCGCGGAAGAACGCGGCGAACTGATGAGCCCCTTCGAACTGGGCTTCTACACGACAGTCATCTGCGAGGCGGCCGAAAGCAGCCTCAAGGCCGGCGCCAAACACAATGGCGTGACCCGCGGCGTGGAAATCGATGTGAAGACCTTGCTGCGCGAACGCCTCGGCGCCGACGCCTCCAAGTATCTGTGAGCCGCGCGTCGCTCCGGCGACCTCCCAGGGCAGGCTTGCTCCGCCGTGGGTGCCAAGCTCCGGCGGCGAAAGGGCGGGCGACTGCTAAAGACATCGTGCGCCGCGCTTTCAGAGGAGCGGTGCGCCGTGGCACACGCGCGCTTCATCGGCTGGGGCGGGGCAGGCCGGGGACCTCATGCGGTTTGCGTTGCGAACTTGGGCCGGTTCCTGCCTGGTTGTTGGCCACCCCGCTGTCGATTGCTTGAACCCTACAGCGCAAAGTGGGCCATTTTCTGTAGCGGCCGGGCTCCGTACCGGCCGTTTTGTCCGTAAACGGCCGGCACCCAGCTTTCGCCGGATACCCGGCCCGGCCGCTACGACCTTGCGATGTAGTGTTGAATCTTCGTGCCCCCGCCTCTGATGACGCTTGATTCTCTGACCGGGCAATGGCGGGCCGGGTGGCCCACCTCTTCCGGGTGGCCCCGAGAGGGGCCAGGTGAGAGTAGCCACCAGTGCAGCGCAGCGGAACTGGTGGTTGCGAGTGCCCGGCGCATAAGTCCCCGCCCCGGACGGGGCGGCCATGGAAGAGAGAGGCGGGCCTTACCAGGGGTTCCGCTTCGCTCCACCCCTGGCTACTTTCTCGCCGCTCCTGCGGGGCGTGTGTTCACCTGAAGGTGGCGGTCTGTGGTGCGCTCAATGCCCTTTTCTTATTCTGTCCTGCCCAGTCTGCTTCAACCAGGCTTGCGGTTGATGCCGTCGGCACCCTCATCGGTTGTCCAAATCGTGAACCCACCTCTGAAGAGGTGGGCCACCCAATGCACAGGATTCATTGGGAATCCGTATCACACCTCCGGCAGCATGCCGACCAGTGAATCTCGCCGGAGCCGGTCGACTGGGCCGCGCATCCGTGGCCATTCGTCATCGGGCACGTTGCGCTCGTCAGACCGGTTGAGTCTTTCACGCTGCGGGACCGGCTGGGCGCGACCCATGACCGCCTCGTCAGCGCGGCGGGCCGCTTCGATGGCCTCCACAAGACCGGCCGTGTTCCGGGCGATCGCGTTCAGCACGCGTTTGCGGTGGCTCAATTCGGATTCGAGCTTTTGTCCGGCCTGCTTGCCGGCCGCCAGCAACCTGGCCAGGGTCTCGGCAACCTGGCGGGCCTCCGCACAGCGAGCGGTCCAGACGTCCGCGTCGTCGCGGCAATCGTCGAAGTTGCGGAGCGCCGCCTGCAGACGGTCGCAGGCCGAACCGGCTTCGCCGGCCGCCCGCTCCAGCCGGGCGGCGAGGCCTTCGCCGCGGGCCAGCTCGGACTTCCACTGATAGGAGTTGATGCGTTCCTCCAGGATCTGCTGAGCACGCTGCATGGCCTTGAGCAGTTTGCCCGCCGCGCCCACCGAGGCGCGCAGCTCGCCCGATTTCTGGTCGATGGCCGTCACCTCCTCGCCCCATTGCTTCAGCGCTCTTTCGACGGGCTCGACGGCCTGGGCCAGTTCCCGCCGTGCGGTTTCAGCCGTCTGGGCCATCCGGGCCAGCTCCTCACGTTCGACACGGGCCCGCTCGATCAATTCGCCCAGCTCCCGCCCGATCCCGGGGCTCAGCTCGATCTTCACCGGCGCGTTCCCCTCGACCGCCGCAAGCCGGCTGGAAAGCTGCTCCATGTTCCTGACCAGGGAGCGCATGTCCTCCTGCTGCCGCCGGCGGTCCGTATCCACGCGGTCGCGCAGCTCGCTCAGATTCTCCTCCAGGGCGCGAACGCTGTCCGGCGAAGAGGCCAGGCCGGCCAGGGCCTGCAAGCGCCCGGCCAGTTCATCCCAGCGCCGGTTGAAGTCGTTCAGGTTGCTTTGCCGCTGCTTTTCGCTGTGGTCGAGGCGCTGCAACACCGCCTCCAGATCGCGGGCATGGGTCTCCTGGACGGCGGCAACGTCATCGTGGGTCGCCGCCCGCTCGGCCAGGACTTCGATCTGCTCGAGGGCCTGACGGCAACTGGCGGCCACCTCCTGCACGGCGGCGTCGATCTCGGACCGGCCGATGTCCATCCGCTCGAAGACCCCGCGGATCTGTTCGGCGTGCTCCGCCTGCACGGTCTCCAGTTGATCGACACCCACCAACTTCCGCGGCAATGCCTCCAGCCGGGCCGCGAGACTTTCGCAGCGCTGACTCACCGCCTCCACGAGGGCCTCCAGCTCGCCGCGTTGCGTGGCCAGGGCCGCCAGCATGGTCTGCGTATCCGACTCCTGCCGCTTGGCCAGGGCGGCGAGTTCCTCGGCCGGGGCGCCCGTCTTGGCCAGGCGGAACAGTTCCTCGCGGGTTTGCCGCCAGTGCGTAAGCACTTCATCGAACCGAGCCCGCACGGCCTCTTTTTGCTGGTCAAGCTGCTGCTGGAGCGCCCCGGTACGCTGCTGTTGGCGTTCCAGGTGCTCCCGCATTTCCTGCGATTGTGCCTGGGTGTGCTTCTGGAAGCTCACCAAGTTCTCGCGCAACTGCTCGAGCTCCTCGCGGCCGGCGGCCTGCTCCCCCTGGGCCTGGAGCGCGCCCGCCAGGCTCTCAATGCGGGCCTTCGTCTGCGTATTGAGCGCCTGAATCTCGCTCCCGCGCTGGTTCAGCCGGGCGTCCAACTCGGCCAGCATGCGCGCGCCCTCGCGCACATCGCCGGCCAGCACATTCAACCGCCCCTCGATGGCCGCCTGCATGGTGGCCAGCCGGTGGCGCAGGTCACGCACCCACCGGGCCTGGACCAGAACCCGCCGGGACAGCTCTTCGCGCGCGGCCCGCTGCTCATCTGAAAGCGCGCCGGTTCGCCGCTCAAGATCCTGCTGAAGCCGGGCCAGGGCCTCGGACTCGCAGGCCAGCCTGTGCCGCATGTTCTCCAGGAGGGCGGTCTGTTGGGCGTGAGTGCGCTGAAGATCCTCCCGGGTTGCGGCAGCCTCCCACAGCGACTGCATGGCCTGTTCCATCACGGTGGCCTGCTGGTGAAGTCGGTCATTGAGCGCTTGCAGACCGCTCTCGTGCAGATGCAGCGCCGACCGGAGGTCCTCGAGCGCATGGTCATGCGCATCCCTGATGGCCACAAGCGTCTCGGTCTGCTGGGCAGAAGTCCGCTCCAGATCGCCGTGCGTGGCCGTGTTTTCATGCAACTCCGCCAGTTGCCGTCTCACTTCTTCGAGAGAGCCCGTCACCTGGCCGGCCAGCGTTTCGATTTCGTTCTTCTGGGCGGTGATGTGGGCCTGAAGCTCTTCGATGCGCCCGCCGCTGCCCGCGACCTGATCGGCCAGCGCCTCAACCCACTCCGCCACCCGGCCACCGGGCTCTTCTGGTTGTTGGGGAGACGGATTCTCCGACCCCACGGCGTCGGTCGCGTTTGACCTCGGATGCGGCAGAGAGCACGGCGCCGATTTCGGAACTTCCACCGGCGGACCGGCAATCTCTTCGATAATGTCGGCGTCCACCATGCGCTGCCCGCGCCCGTAGGCGGTGAGCAGGGCGTTGTCGCACAGCCGGTTGATCAACCGGGGCATGCCTTGCGAAGCGGCGAAAATGCGATCAAGGGCCGCCTGGGTAAACAGCTCTCCGCCGTTCCAGCCGGCCATGCGCAGGCGATGGGCCACATAGTCGCCGGTCTGCTCGCTGGTCAACGCATTCAAGTGAAAGCGGTGGAACAATCGCTGATCGAGCTGGCGCAGGTTTGGTCGCTCGAAGCGTGCGCGCAGCTCGGGCTGGCCCAGAATGCAGACCTGGATCAGCTTGGCGTCATCGGCTTCGAGATTGCCCAGCATGCGCACGGCCTCGAAGCTCTCGTCCGGCAGATTCTGGGCTTCGTCGAGCAGGACGACGACCAGGCGGTCATGAGCATATTGTTCCAGCAGAAAGGCATGCAGCCGCTCGGTCAGTTGAAGAGAGCCGGCCTCGGCCGGCACGGGGATATCCAGCTCCGAGCAGAGCGCGGCCAGAAGCTGCTTGCCGGAAAGCTGCGTATGGGTAATGACGGCGGTTCGGGCCCGAGGTTCGATGCGACGCAGAAACATGCGCCCGATCATCGTCTTGCCGGCCCCCACCTCGCCGGTCAGGAGCACGAAGCCTTTGCGTTGGAGCGTGGCGTATTCCAAGGTGGCCAGGGCCTCCTCGTGCTCCGGCGTGCCATAGTAAAAAGAGGGATCCGGCGTGTTGTTGAAGGGCGGCCGGTGGAAGCCAAAATGTGCACAGTACATGAGGTGAACTCCTCTTCGTCAGGGCCGCACGGGGCCGGTTATCGGGCCTCGGGCTCCTGGCAGACCCAATCAAGCCGTTCTATCGGACCTCCGCAAAGCACTCTTGAGGCTCCAGGAATAAACGTCTGAAAAAAAAGATGGAGATTACTGGAACAGGTTTGGCCCTTGTCCGATGAGGTTAAGCGTCAAAGCAGGCCGGGCCCTCCAGGACGGACGGGCTGCGAGCGGGGGCGGAAGGAAGCCGAACCCCAGGAAGTCAGGGATGACCAATATGCGACACCGTATACTCTTCCACCCACTGACTACCTCCATGAGCATGGCCGGCTCATGGCAGCCGTTCGTTGTGCTGATCGCTGCAACTCTGCTGCTGGCCGGTTGTGCCTCGCGCTATCAGGATCTCAAGGTTTTCACCCAGGAGCATGAGCAGGACGTCGCGGCCAGCGAATACTGCATTGAGCCGCCGGACATCCTGGCCATCAGCTCGCCCACCTGCCCCGAACTGGATGGCGAAGCGCAGCCGGTGGGCCCGGACGGCAAAATCACCCTCAAGCTGATTGGTGAAGTAAAGGTCTCCGGCCTCACGCCGCGCGAGGTGGCCGCACGGCTCACGGAGCTGATGGGCGTCTACTATGTGGACCCCGAAGTCAGCGTGCGCGTGGTGGCCTTCGAGAGCAAAAAGATTTTCGTCTTCGGCGAGGTGGCCAACCCGGGTGCCCGTCCATTTACGGGGCGCGACTCGGTGCTGAGCGTGCTGGCCACCTGTGTGCTGAATCGCGGCGCATGGGGGGCGCAGGTGAAAGTGATCCGTCCCGGCCCCTCGAAAGACGAGCGACATGAGATCGTCGTCAACGTGGACCGCATCGTACAAACCGGGGACACGCGCAGCAATGTGCTGCTCCAGGAAGGCGACATCATCTATGTGCCCCCCACCCCGCTGGCCTGGCTGGGGCACCGTATCGACGACGTACTGTATCCGTTCGCCGGCGCGGCCAATCTTTACAGCCAGCCAGCCACGTTCATCGGTGCGACCGATTATTACAGAGACTCCGACAGACGCACCTATCTGCGTCTGGGAGGCGTAGGCCCTTAATCATGAGCAACCAGTCTGCATCCATTGTTCTGGAGGGGATCGCCCGTCGGCCCGAGGAGACCGGGGCTACCGATCTCCAACAGACGGTGGCGCGGGTTCTGTCCATCTTGCGCCGCAACCGCTGGCTGTTTGTATTCCCGTTGCTCAGCGGATTGTTGGCCACTCTGCTGGTCAGCCTGGCCCTGCCCCGCCGTTACCAGTTAAGCGCCATTTTCGAGCGCCGCGACGACGTGGTCATCACCAAGCTGGTCAGCGAGAATTCACCCTATTCCTTCTCCACGCTGCGCCAGGCCCTGACCATCAACCTGATCGGCTACAACGCGGTCAGCGAAGCGGCGGAAGAGCTGGGGCTCACCCGCGACCTGCCCCGCGACGAGCGGGGCGAGCTGACCTCCGAAGGCCGCGCGCGCAAGCAGATTATGGTCACGAATCTCACCCGTCAGCTCGAAGTGGGGCTGTTGGAGAAGAGCAACTTCCTGGATCTCATCGAAGTTCGCTACAAGGGCGATGATCCCGATCTGGGCGTCCGCCTGGTGACCCAGCTCAAGGACAACTACATCAGAAACACGCGCGGGTGGATTGCGGATATTTTGCAGAAGGCCCGGAGCTTCTTCCACCAGGAGGTCACCCGGCGCAGCGAAAAGGCCGCCCTCATGGAGGCGGAACTTCTCGAAATGAGTCTCAAACATCCCGGCGTGGATCCCAGCGATCCCGACCTGCTGAATCAGCGGCTGATCCGGGAAACCACTGCCCTGGAGGACCTGGACCGCCGTCGGGCGGAGTTGGAGTCCAACCTCGCCACCCGCGAAGAGTATCTGCGCGAGCTGGAGCAAAACCCGGGGCAACCGTCGGCCACCCGGCCGGCGGCGCTGTGGCCCGCGGCGCTGCCCAACCCGCAATACCAGCGGATCCAGGAGGACATCCAGGCCGTCCGCGCCCAGATCGCCGACGCCCGGACGCTCAAGAAAATGACCGACATGCACCCGCACATGGTGGCGCTGCATGCGAAGCTGCGTTCCCTGGAAGCCCAGCTTCAGGCTCAGCCCGAGACGATAGGCCCCGCCGGTCCGGTGTCGGACGCGGCCCCCTCCGATTCGCGCGACGCCGAGCGTCGCCGGCTGAAGATGGAGTTGAAAACGCTGCGCGAGACGCTGGCCCAGGTCGATCGTGAAATTCCCCGGCGCCAGGCCGAAAAGGCCCGCCTGGAGGAGGAAAAAGGCCGGCTCTTCGAACGCCGCCAGACCTTCGTCATGAAGCAGCAGGAGCTGCAGGCAATCAAGGGCGACCTGGGGGCCTGGAACCGTCACCTCGATACGATTTCCCGCGTGCTGGCGGCTGAAGCCGAAGACCGGGGCATTCGTTTTTCCACCGTGGAGGAAGCCCGCCGTCCGCGCAAGCCCGCTTCGCCAACCCTGGGCGGCGTGCTGTTGTTGAGCGGCGGGATGGGACTGGCACTGGCCGTCGCGGCGGTGTTCCTGCGCGAGGTGTTCGATCAATCCTTCCGCAGCGCCGCCCGGGTACGCCAGGCGCTGGATATCCCGGTGCTGGAATCCATCGGCGAAATCCGCACGCCCGCCACCTCGGGCCGACTGTGCGCCCGGGGATGGTTGCCGACGCTGGCCTGCCTGGAGGCCCTGGCCAGTGTGGGCGCCGGCGTGCTGGTCTATCTGAGCCTGGAGCAGCCGGCCGCTTACGAGGGCCTGATCAAGTGTCTGAAAGACGTGGTCGGCTAAGTCGGCCGTTGAAACGATCAAAACAGAACGGAACAGAACATGGGACGGATTGCGGAAGCACTCAAGCGAGCCGAACAGGAGCGGAGTCGGCATCTGGCCGAACAGCCGGCCGATCCGGCTGCCGCTGTGATCGCAGCCGGCCCGGCAGAGGATCTGCCCGACAACGCCGGCAAGGCGGCGATCCATTCGATCGTCGATCCCCCCGGCGGAGCGCGCCCGTTCGTCGTCACGGCCGTGCCGGTTCAGCCGACTTCCATCCACCCCGGCGTGGTCGTCTTCCATGATCCGGCCTCGCTGATCGCGGAGCGGTTCCGCGCGGTGCGCACGCGCCTGCTGACCTCCAACCCCTCCGGGGCTCCGCGCCTGCACGTGGTCACGTCCAGCCTTCCAGGCGAGGGCAAGACCACCACGGCGGCCAACCTGGCCTTCAGCCTGGCCGAACTGCGTCACCTGAGAGTGGCCCTGATAGACTGCGATCTGCGCCAGCGCGGCCTGGAAAAAATGCTGGGGCTGGAACAGCACCCCGGCTTTGCGGAAGTGATCCGCGGCAAGCACAGCCTCGCGGAGGTGTGCATTCCGCTGGTGCGCCCGAATCTGTACTTCATTCCGGCCGGCGAGCTGGGCGCCACCACGCCCAGCGATCTGCTGTCCTGCGAGCGGGTCGGAACCTTATTCCGTGAATTCGGCGAACGCTTCAACTACGCGATCATCGATACGCCGCCTGTTCACACGGTGGCCGACATCGGCCTCATCGCCCCGATGTGTCATTCGGTACTGATGGTCATCCGCATGAACGCCACCCCCGAGCCGGTGGTGCGCCGTTGCGTGCGGATGCTCCAGGCCAACGGCACGCCCATTGCCGGCGCGATCCTGGCCGGGGAAAGCGACGAGACGGCCGGCGGGGCGAGCATGCCGGTTGTCTGCCAGGCCCCCGAGGAGACATAGCCGTGGCCGTTGATGTCATGGAATTGAAAACAGCGCAAGAGGGCTTCTGGGAAGCCTACGTGGCCCGGCATCCTCGCGCGACCTTCTTCCATACGCTGGCCTGGCGGGACGCGGTTGAGGCGGCCTTCGGTCACCGCAGCCACTATCTGCTCGCATCTCGCAACGGATTGCTGACGGGAGTCTTCCCGCTGATGTGCGTCCACAGCCATCTGGCCGGAACTATCCTGGTCAGCGTTCCCTATGCCGTGTATGGCGGGTGTCTGTTCGATGATGAGGAGAGCCGCGACGCGTTGCTGCGTCGGGCCGAGATCCTCGCCGACTACCTGGGCGCCCGCTGGCTGGACATCCGTTCGGCCGAAGCCCTGCACCCCGGCCTGCCGGTGGTCGATCGCTACGTTACATTCCGCAAGCCGCTGCCGGCCACACCTTCGGAAGTGCTCAATCTGCTGCCGCGCAAGGCGCGGGCCGCGGCCCGCCAGGCTCGCGAACGCTATGGATTGCGGGTCGAATTCGGCGACCGGCACCTCGAGACCGTCTGGCGGCTGTACAGCCAGAGCATGCGCCGACTCGCGTCGCCCAATTATCCGCTCGCCTTTTTCAACAAGCTGATCGAGCGCACCGCGGAGGCGCAGGCCCATCTGGTCCAGCTTATCTGGTACCAGGATCAGCCCGTCGCCGGGCTGGTCAGCTTCATTTATCGCGGGACGCTCATGCCCTACTTCGTTGGTTGCGATGAGCGGTTCGAGAAGTATCACCCCAACAACTTCCTCTATCTGACGGCCATGGAGCGCGGCGTCGAACTGGGTTGCCACACCTTCGACTTCGGGCGCTCGCGGGTGGACAACACCGGCTCGTACGACTTCAAACGCAACCAGGGATTCGAGCCCACACCGCTGGGTTACCAGTATTATGTACCCGAGGGAGGCACCGCCCCCGATCTGTACCCGACCAGCCCGAAGGTGCGGCTGGCCCGGCGGATCTGGCCACGGCTGCCCCTGGCCGTAACCCGCCCGCTGGGGGCGTGGCTGGCTAAGTCGATCCCGGGATGAGGGAAGGCGGAGCGAGGGAGGGACAAGGGAACTAGAAGACAAGGGGACAAGGAGACAAGGGAAGGGGGGACGAGAGGGAGAGATGGAAGTCTTGAGTGAAATATGAAGTTGTTGGTTCTCATCCATCGCCTGCCCTGCCCGCCGGATCGGGGCTCGAAGATCCGCGCCGCCGCCGAGTTGCGCTTCCTGGCGCGCCGCCACGAGGTCTGGTGCGCCGGTTTTCTGGACGCCGAGGGGCGCGCGGCCCGCCGGCAAGCTCGCGAGTCGCTGGCCGAATGGCGCAAGTTGTGCCGCGCGGTGGTCGCCGTGCCCCTGCGCCGACCCGTTGCCGCAGTCCGGGCGATGCACCGCCTGCTGACCGGCTCGACGGCCACGGAAGGCTATTTCGCCTCCCGGGCCCTCGAACACCAGGTCCTCCAGTGGGGCCGCAACATTGATTTCGATGCCGTCCTGGCGTTTTCGTCGAGCATGGCCCCGCTGGCCCTGCGCGTGCCTGCCGGACGCCACGTGCTTGACCTGGTGGACCTGGACAGTCGCAAGTGGATCGATTCGGCCTGCCGGGCCTCCTGGCCCATGAGCTGGGTATACCGCACGGAGGGCGAGCGCCTGGCCCGTCGGGAGCGCAAATGGATGCAGGCTTTTGACGCCAACATCTTCGTCAACGAGCGCGAAGCCGCGCTCCTCTCGGAGGATGATACGGCCGATCCGGATGGCCTCGGGCCGCGCGTGCACGTGATCGAAACCGGCGTTTGCCCGGAGGCCGATATACCGGCCCGCGACGGCGAGCACCTCGGGCTCTGCGATGAGGGGCTGCCAGAGGAGGCGAACATCGGTTTCATCGGGGCCATGGACTATCCGCCGAACGTCGAAGGCGCCGTCTGGTTTGCGCGGTCCATTCTGCCGCTGATTCGCATTCACCGGCCGGATGCGGCGTTCTGGATCATCGGCCGGTCATCCACGCGGGCGGTGCGTGAACTCCATGATGGCATGGGCATTCACGTGACCGGCGCGGTGCCTTCGGTGGGACCATACCTGGGCCGTCTGCGCGTCAGCGTGGCGCCGTTACGGCTGGCCCGGGGAGTGCAAACGAAAGTATTGGTGGCCATGGCCGCGGGGATTCCCTGCGTGGTCACGCCGTGTGTGGCCGAGGGCATCGGGGCCAGGGTCGGGCGCGAGATTCTGGTAGCCAGCTCGCCTGAGCGGTTTGCCCGTGCCGTGCGGATGTTGCTCTCAGACCGCGACCGGGCCGAGGCCATGGGCGAGGCCGGGCGACAGTTCGTACACCGCCGCTACAACCCCGACGCCGGACTGGCCCGGCTGGAGCTGCTGCTCAAAGGATACGAGCCGGCCCCGACGGAACGGCCTGTCGAGCCCGTGGCGGATTTGTGCCGGGCTTGCTGAGTGGGAAGGTGGGAACGTGAGAAGGTGCGAAGGTGGGAAAGTGCGAGCGTGGGAAAGTATGAGCGGGGGAAAGTATGAGCAGGGGAAAGTATGAGCGTGGGAAGGTGAGAAGCCGAGAAGACGGCAGCGCACAGCGTGGGACAGCCGGCACGTGGAGAGGGCAAGCACAAGACAGCGGGACAGGGAAAAGTTGAAAGCGGAGTGTGGGAAAGTGGGAATGCGAAAGGTGTGTTGTGATCAAGGATAAGACGATTATTTGCTTCGCCAGCGGCTGGGACTATCACCCGACCAGTAAGCACCACATCATGCGCCTGCTGGCCGAGCACAACCAGGTGATCTGGGTGAACTGGCACGCTTCGCGCCGACCACGGGTCCACATGGCCGACCTGCGCGCCGTGTTCTCCAGGCTAGCCCAGATGCGCCAGGGGCCCAAGCGCGTGTCCGATTCCATTACCGTGCTGACGCCCTGCCAACTGCCGCTGCCCGGCTCGAAGCTGGCCCGCCGACTGAACACCATGATGGTCCGCCGGGCCATCCACGAGGTGCTCGACCGGCTGCCCCGCCGGCCCGTGCAGATCTGGAGCTTCGCGCCGGACGTGAGCGAGATGGTCGGCGCTTTCGACGAAGAGCTGGTGCTGTATTATTGCGTGGACGCTTTCGGCGAGTTCCCCGGCTACGACCGCGAGCTGATCGAGCGCCGCGAGCGCGAACTCATGGCCCGCAGCCACCTGGTGATCACGACGTCCAAGCCGCTGTACGAGGCCAAGCGCCGGTTGCATCCGGACGTGTTTCTGGTCCAGCACGGCGTGGATTACGAGCACCTGTCGCGCGGCCTGCGCGAGCCGCTGGACTGTCCCGCGGAGCTGGCGGGCCTGCCCCGGCCGATCTTCGGATTTGTGGGCATGATCGGCGAATGGGTGGATCTCGGCCTGGTCGCCGGCCTGGCCAACGCCCGCCCGGACGCATCCGTCGTGATGATCGGCCCCGAGCTGGTCGCCCGTGGGCCCTGTGCCGGGCTGCCCAACGTCCATTTCCTGGGCGCGCGCGAACACCGCGAGCTGCCCGCCTGGCTTCGGCACTTCGATGTAGGCCTGATCCCCTTCCGGCACGTGCCGCTGACGCACAACGCCAATCCGATCAAGCTGTACGAATATCTGGCCGCCGGCCTGCCGGTGGTGAGCACCTCCCTGCCGGCCGTTCAGCCGGTGGAAGATGCCGTCTGGCTGGCCGACGACGTGACCGACTGGGCCGTCTGCTGCGCCCGGGCGGCCCGGCGCAACGAGCCAATGGCCCGCAGCAGGCGCTCGGAGCGGATGCGGGCGGAGTCGTGGCCGGCACGGCTGGAGCAGATCGGTGGGTTGATCGAGCAGGTGCTGAACGTGCAGCCGATGGCGACGCCGGCTGCGGCACCGGCTCGGGCGCTCGAGCTGGTGGGTGCCTGACCGACGGAGGGCGGGCATCTTGCCCGCCTTCGTGAATCCAAACGGAGGGCGGGCGTTTTTGTCCGACAAACCGCCGGTACACAAGTATGGAGAACGGCCGGTACAGAGCCCGGCCGCTACGTGTTTTTACAAGCAACAGCGCCGGCACCCCACTAAGGGGCGCCGGCGCCGCACAATACTGCCGACCGCACTTTGAGTTTCCGACGGTCTCGAATTCTCAGCAGGTTCTGAGCATTTCCTTCCAGGTCACCTCGCGGCGCTCGTAGACCGCCTTGCGGACCATGAGGGCCAGCAGGGTGGCATTCCGTCCGTAAGAGACGGGCGCCACTGCCGGTTTGCCATCACGGATGCTGTCTACGAAGGCCTTAAGAGCGAAGGCGGTGTCATCACCCTTGGGCGACTTGAGCGGCTCAATCTGCTGACCGTCGCTGCGGCTGATGCGATCGCCGCCCAGTTCGACGGCGCCCTTGGTCCCGATGGCCTTCTGGGCGAACTCGCGGAAGCCGTCCGGGCTGATCCAGCCATGGGCATAGTGCACGATGAAGTTGTCGGGATATTCGATGATCGCCGCGTAATAGTCGGTAACGTTCCGGCCGGGATCGACATCCTGGTACAGGTTGCTCCAGCCCATGCCGTAGGCCTTGATCGGGGTCGTGCCGGCCACCCAGTTCATGATGTTGTACTCGTGGCAGGCCTGTTCGAGCATCCAGTCGCCGGACTTGGCGCGGTCGCTGAACCAGCCGATAAGCGGGCTGGAGCCGTTGTGCCGGAAGAAGCGGCCTTCGACGAGCCGGCCGATGTCACCGCGACGTATCCGCTCGATGCACTCCTGGAAGCGCGGGCTGGCCATCCACTGGAAGCCCACCTGGACCACCAGATCCTTATTGGCCTCGGCGGCCGCCAGGCAGGCGTCCGCATCGGCCACGGTCAGGGCCAGCGGCTTCTCGCCGTAGATGTGCTTGCCGGCGGCGATGGTGGCCAGCATTATCCGCGGATGCTCGAAGCAGGGCGTGGCCGTCACGATGGCGTGGATGTCCTTGCGATCCAGCAGGTTCTTGAAGTCGTCGGCGTCCTTGCCGAAAGTCTGGGGCGCCTTGCCCTGGGCCTTCTCGACCATCGCGGCGGCCTTGTCCAGATTCTCCTTGTTGATGTCGCACAGGGCCACCACCTGCTGGTTGGGAAGCTTGAGGAACGCATCCAGCAGCCCCCTGCCCCGGCCACCGATGCCAATGAAGCCGACCTTGAGCGGCTCGTCGGGGCCCAGGGGCACGGGCGTCGCCTTCACCGGGCTCGCTGCCTGGGTGAACATGGCAACGGGCTTGCCATTCTGTGAGCACCCGGAAGCCGCCAGGCCCGCGGCCACGCTCGCGCTGGCCGCCAACATCTCTCGACGTGTCAGTTGATCCACGGAAGATCCTCCACAGCAGATAACCGGCCGGCCCGCCCGCCGCCCCCGCGGCAGTCACCGGATGCGGACTCAGCTCATCCATGGCCGTAGCCTACAGCGCAAGGCCGTCCCTCGTCCAATGACCTGTTGGTTATCGGACAGAACTCTCGAAGAGCCGCTGCCCAAAAGCAGCCTTCTTAGGGGCGAGAAGCGCTCACTCCCACCGGCCCGGGGCTGCCGCCGCACTCGACGCGCCGGAAGGCCTTAGGGTGTCTTCCTCTGCGCTTATAGGTCTAACTTATTCCTCGCCTCCGAACGTCCGAAATGTATGGAGATGAACGAGTTCTGGACTTACCGCGATTTACTGTTCGAATTGATCCGCCGGGAGATTCTGGTGCGCTACCGCCACTCCTTTCTGGGGGTGGCCTGGGCTTTGCTCCAGCCCCTGGGCCTGATGCTGCTGTTCACCTTCGTGTTCACCCGGGCGGTATCCGTGGCCGGGCTGAAGGCCCTGGAGGTGCCCTATCCGCTGTTTGTCTACATCGGCGTGCTGCCCTGGACGCTGTTTGCGGCCGGTCTGAACGGATGCATCGGCAGCCTGTCTTCGCAGCGCGACCTGGTGACCAAGGTCTACTTTCCGCACCAGATCCTGCCGTTGTCGGCCATCGCCAGCGCGTTGTTTGATTTCCTGGTCGCGTCGGTAGTCCTGGTGGGGTTGGTGGTGTATTACTCCCTGGCCGGCGGGGTACGGCTTCCGCTCTCCTGCGCCCTGCTGATGCTACCGCTGGTGCTGGCGGTACAGCTTCTTCTCATGGTGGGGCTGGGCCTGTGGCTGGCCATGGCCAACCTGTGGTATCGCGACGTGAAATACCTGTTCGCGGTGGGCATCCAGATGTGGATGTTCCTGACCAATGTGCTCTACCCGCTGCCGACGGACGGTTCGATCCTGGTCCGGGTGCTGGTGGCGGTCAACCCGATGGTGCCGATCATCTCGGCGTATCGCGACATCGTGCTGAAGGGGCAGCTTCCGGCAAGCGGGCCGTTCTTAAGCGCGTGTCTGATGGCCATCGTACTGGCGGTCAGCGGCTGGACGGCCTTCCGATCGCTGGAGAGCCGGTTTGCGGAGCGGGTGTAGAAAACCGACGCGGTTTCTCATCACGAAGAGACGGAGAGAAGAGCGAACGGCCGGTACGGAGCCCGGCCGCTACGAAAGGCGAGAGGTCGTCAGAGAGAAGATATTCGGATGGCAAACGTTCCGTACGCGATTGAGGTTGATGGGCTCTGGAAGCGCTTCCGCAAGGGCGGCGGCGAAAGCTTTCTGTGGGAGGCGTTGGCCCACCGCATTCGAGGAATGCTCGGTCGCGGCGGCAAAGTCAACGATACTTTCTGGGCCCTCCAGGACGTGAGTCTCCAGGTGCATTCGGGGGAGGCGGTCGGCATCATCGGGCCCAACGGAGCGGGCAAGAGCACCCTGCTGAAGGTCCTCTCGCGCATTCTCCGCCCGGATCGCGGCCAGGTGCGGGTTCATGGCCGGCTCAGCGGTCTGATCGAGGTCGGCGCCGGTTTTCACGGCGATCTGACCGGCCGGGAGAACATCTTCATCAACGGCGCGATCCTGGGCATGACCCGCCAGGAGGTGCGTCGCAAATTTAACGCCATCGTGGAGTTCGCCGGCATCGGCGACTTCCTGGACATGCCGGTCAAGCGCTACTCCTCGGGGATGTACGTGCGTCTGGGGTTCTCGGTGGCGGCGCACATGGACCCCGACGTGTTGCTGGTGGACGAGGTACTGTCCGTCGGCGACGTGTCGTTCAAGGCCAAGTGCATGGATGCCATGCGCGGCTTTCTGCGCCGGGGGACCTCCATCCTGTATGTGTCGCACAATCTCTCCTCGGTCAAGCGGTTCTGCGACCGGGCCTTGCTGCTCGATCATGGACACGTGCGCTGCGTGGGATCGCCCGACGAGACCATCGCGGAATACAGCCGGCTGGTCGATGAACTCGAGCAGGCTCATCCGACCGGGATCGAGAACTCGCACATCGGCGGGCGTTCACGGCAGCGGGGTCCGGCGAACATCACGGCGGTGCGCATCCTCGATGAGCACAACCGCCCGACGCACACGTTCACGTCGGGCCAGAAGCTGCGGCTGGAGATCGACTACGCGATAGATCCGGGTCTGGCCGGCAGGTGGGAGCCCAACTTCGCGATCTCGATGCACCTGTTCGGCGCTGCCCTGTTTTACCAGTTTGAATCGCGGCGCGACGGCCTGCGGGTGGACCCCCGGGCCACGGCCGGCACGGTGGCCGTTGAATTGCCGAGCCTCTCGCTGGGTGAAGGCGTCTACCAGATCGGCGTGGCCCTGGCCGACGAGAAAGGCCTGCCGGAGTATGACTGGCATGACCGGGCCTACCGCATCCGGGTGGCCGGCGACGGCACCACCGACGGACCGGTCCACGAACAGCGGGTCTGGGAAGTGGTCAGCGCGGAAGAACCGGCGAGGCTGCCAAGTCAGCACGCGGTTCTGGCGGGCGTTTCGGCCGGGCACGGACTGTAGCCAAGCCCGCGAGCCTCGCCGAGTGAGGCCTCAGCAACAGAAGAAAGCGGGACAGTCAACGCAAGACTGCAACCCGAGAGCGCGCGGGCCAAGCCCGCATCCTGCTTTCGCGATGAAGAGACGGAGTGACGAATGAGTCTGTCCTCGGCGGATATCAGCGTGATCATCCCCTGCCTGAACGCGGAGCGAACCCTCGGCGCCGCCCTGGAGTCGGTGTTCAACCAGACCGTGCCGCCGCGCGAGGTGCTGGTCATCGACGATGCCAGCACGGACGGATCTGTGCGCGTGGCCCGCTCATTCGGGCCCCGGGTCCGCGTGCTGCCCAATCCCGCTCACGGGACCGGGCCGGCACGGCGACTGGGCGTGCAGGAGGCCAAAGGCAAATACATCGCCTACGTGGATGCTGACGATCTGCTGGAGCCGCTCAAGCACGAACGGCAACTGAAGGTGTTGGAGCGTTCCGACATCCATACCTACGTTCACACGGGGGCGTGGGTCTTTTTTGACGATCCCGCTCGACCGGCCGTCCTGAGAGACAGCGCCGCGCACGCCTCCGGGCGATGCACGGCCGTCGTCTTCGAGCACAACCCGATCTGCGGGCCATCCATCATGGTGGCCCGCCAGGTCATCCTGGAGGTGGGCAACTACGACCCCGACCTGTGGGGCACGGATGACTACTACATGTCCCTGGCCTGCTCGACCTGCTGCGATTTCGTGTATCTGCCCGAGCCGCTGTATCGTCTTCGCCGTCACACCGGCAACATGAGCAACCGGCGGGCCCGCATGATGTACCATCACTGGCTTGCCCAGGAGCGCTGGCGGCAGCGTTTCCCGGAGGCGTATGCGGCGCTGCCCGCGGAAGTATTGGCCCGCTGCACGGCCGGCATTCTCTACGCGACCCGCAGAGCTTACTGGGAGCGCGAGTCGAACGGCTATCGGCAGCTCTTGAAGCTGGCCCGGCAACTGGCGCCGGACGATCCGCAGATCCGCGCGCAGTGGCGGCGGCGGTGGGTGCCCATGAGCGCCCTGCGGCTGTGGGACCGCACGACCCAGTTCCTCAACCGCCCGCCGGAGGTTGCGGCGCAATGAGCCTTCCACCGGCCTGTGAACGCGCTCCGCACCTGGCCCTGGTCACGGCCCATCCCGGGCCCCTCGGCGGCATGGAGACGTTCGCGCGTTTTCTGCTGGAGACGATGCTCACGGCGGGCTGGCGGGTGACGGTGGCGCTTTGCGGCCGGAACATCTTCACGGCAGCCGCCGACCGGTTTGGCGAGCGACTGACGATTGAACCGGTGGACTGGCTGGACGGCACCTGTAAGGGCGATCGCGAATACTTTCCCCGGCGCATCCTCGATCGGCAACGGTGGTTTCACCGGTGCCGGCCCGACGCGGCGGTGTTCGTGCAATCCTTCAATACGCCCTTTCGGGCCTCGATCACGGGCGCGGCCCTGGCGGGTGTTCCGGTGGTGATCACGCATCGCACCATGCCCTACCCTCTGCCGCAGGTTGCATCCCGTCGCCACCTGTGGGGGCTGTTGCCCGGACTGGGTCTGCATCGGCGCCGGACGGTGTTCAAGACCTGGCTGACTTCGGCCCTGGCCGCGCGGGTGGTCTACAACAGCGCCCAAGTGCGCGCAGGCTACGAGCGCCAATACCATTACCCGCAGAGCAAGGGCGTGGTGATTCCCAATGCGGTCATAGTCCCAGACAAGCCGGAGCCCGCCGGCCGACGCGCCGGTTTGGAGCCAATCATCATCGGCTACGTGGGGCGATTGCACGTGTCCAAGGGCGTTGACGTGCTGCTCCAGGCCACGGCCCTGCTGCGGCGACAACACGCGGTGCGTCTGCTGATCTGCGGCGAAGGCCCCCACCGCGACGATCTGGTGGCGCTGGCCGGTCAACTGGGTCTTGGCGCGCTGATCGAATGGGTAGACCCCGTCGAGGACGTATGGCCGGTTTACGACCGCTGCGACATCATCGCCCTGCCCTCGCGCCGGGAATCGTCCAGCAACATGATTCTGGAGGCCATGAGCCTGGGCAAGCCGGTGGTGGTCAGCCGGGTGGGCGGCCTGCCGGAACTGGTGGCCCAGGGCCGGGCGGGCGTGATCGTTGAACCGGACAACGCCGCGGCCCTGGCCGAAGCGCTGGTCGCGCTGATTGGCAACCGGCAGGAGCGGGCCGCGCTGGGCGCGCGGGCCCAAGAGACCGCCCGGCGACTGCACGACCCGGCGACCATTGGCCGGGCCTGGCGCGAGCTGCTCGAACAGGTCGTCTTGAAAGGCATCCGGCCGCGTCGGCTCGCCGAAGTCGCCGCCATGCTGAGAAGCTCAGATTCCGCCCCTGTGGAGGTCGTGCATTGAACCGCCGGACACGACTGGGCCTGATCGCGTACGAATACCCGCCGCTGGTCGGGGGCATGGCCACGTACGCGCGGGCCCTGGCCCGGCACATGCGCGATCGAGGCTACGACGTGCATGTATTCGCCAATCGTGAGGCGGTGGGGGAAGCGGGCCTCACGGTTCATCCCATCCTGACCACCGATCTGGCCCGTGACCTGCCCGCACTGGCCCGGCAGGACATGGATTTGTGGCATTCCATCAACTTCGGATATGCCCCGCTGGCGGTGCTCAAGCGGCCATTCGTGCTCACCGTTCACGGCACGGATTTTCTGAAGCCCTGGGTCCGCTTCACCATGGATCGTGTTCCACTGTTGTGGCGCCTGGCCGGGCTGATGGCCTCACGAACGGCGCTGCGGGCGGTACATCTGCCCAGCCTGCGCTGTGTGGATCACGTATTCACGTGCAGCCGCTTTTCCGCGCGGCTGTTCCGCTCGCGTTATCCTTCGGTGCGGCGCTTAACAGTGGTGCCCAATGGCGTCGATAAGAGCCTGCTGACACCCCTGCCGATGGCGGGGACCAGCAGGCGGCATGCGCGCTGCCTGCTGACGGTTTGTCGGTTGGGCCATAACGCGCGCAAGAACGTGGACGGCGTACTTAAGGCGCTGGCCCTCCTCGGCGATTCGCTGGACCTGGAGTACCACGTCATCGGCGATGGACCCGGGCGGCCAGCACTGGAAGCCATGGCGGCGCGGTTGGGCCTGGCCCAGCGCGTGCGCTTCCTGGGGCGGATCAGCGATCAGGCCCTGCGCGAAGCGTATGCCTCAGCCGCCCTGTGCGTGCTGGTGCCCCGGCCGGAACGCGACGACGTAGAGGGGTTCGGAATCATCTACCTGGAGGCGGCAGCGGCAGGCACGCCCTCGCTGGGCGGTCGATTCGGCGGAGCAGTGGATGCGATCGCCGAGGGGCAGTCGGGTTTCTTCGCCGCCGACGCCACCCCGGAGGCCATCGCCGCCGCGCTGAAAGCCTTCTTCACCGGCCAGGTGCGCTTCGATGAGGCCGCCATCCGCGCTCACGCGGCCCGACACACATGGCCGGTGGTGCTGCAAGCCGTGGAAAACGTTTACGAGCGGATTCTGGCCGGCCGGGGCGCGGCAAGCCGGCTTCGACGCCAGAGCAGCGCCAAGCCAGCCACTGTTTCCCTTAGCGGGGATTACCTCCAAAAAGACGAACAATTTTCCTGTCCACCGGAAGATCCCCCGGCCACGCGGGAGCGGACACCCCGTCTGCCTCATCGCCTCGAAACGGCGCACGTATCGCCGCCCGCGCACGAGAGTGATGCGTGGACTCCATGCCTGGATGGAGGATCATGATGGCGGCCGGCTTCTCCGTCATGACTGCTCCGCCTACCGGCTCTTCGCGTGCCGCCTCGGACCGCGCCACCATCCGCTCATGGCGACGCTGGCTGGAGCAGGCCCCGGCGTTACCGGCGCGTCGGGGAGGACGGGCGCTGCTTATCAGCTACGAGTTTCCACCCACGGGCGGTAGCGGTGTGCAGCGTCCGGCCAAGCTGGTCAAGTATCTGCGCGGCTGCGGCTGGTCGTGCGAGGTCATCACCGCCGGCCACGAACGATTTCTCTGGCGTGACGAGGAGTTGCTGGGAGATCTGCCCACGGATTGCCGGATTCATCGGGTCTCGGGGTGGGAGCCGGCCTGCCTCGCCAGGAGGGCGGTTGCGCCGCTGCGGGCGCTGGAGACGCGTCAGCTCCTGCGCGCGGGCGCGTCCGCATGGGTCGAAGAGCGCTTCTATTGGCGTCTGCTTACGGCCACCACTGTGCTGGGCCGGGGCAACGGCGAGGAGTTCTGGGTCGGGCCGGCTGTCGCCGCCGCGTTGCGTCTGCATCGCCGGCAACCGTTCGACGTGATGATCTCCACCGGCCCTCCGCACTGGGTTCACCGCGTCGCCCTGCGCGTCGCCCGGGCGGCTAACATTCCCTGGGTCGCGGACCTGCGCGATCCGCTGCTCAACGACATCAACGCCCAACCCGATCCGCAACGTAGAAATGCGCTGCTCCGCCTGGAACGGGCTATCCTGCGTCACGCCACACGAGTGGTGACCACCTGCCCGAGCTTCACGCGTGAGCTGCGCGAGCGGTTTCCGCAACGCGCTGCCGACACCATCCTGACCATCACCAACGGCTTTGATCGCGAGGACATCCTGCGGGCCATACCCGCCGACTTCTCCGGGCCATCCTCCCGCGAGTGCGTGTTCGTTCATGCGGGCGCCTGTTACGGCCGCATCCAGATCGCGGGTCTGGCCGGTCCGCTGCAGCGCGTGCTCGAACGGCATCCGGAGTGGCGGGGCCGGGTGCGCCTGCTGGTGGCCGGCACGCTCGACCGCCGCCAGCGCCAGCGCTGGACACGCGACTGCCCCCCCTGGATAGAGTTGACCGGCTACCTGGATCATCCTTCGGCTATCCGCGCGGCGGCGGGGGCGGCCTGCTCGGTGATCCTGCTGCCGGACTGTCAACACGCCCGACGTTGCATTCCCGGCAAGACGTTTGAGCTGCTGGCCCTGCCCGCGCACATCCTGGCCCTGGTTCCCCGGGAAAGCGATACGGCCGGCATTCTCAACGCCGCCGGCGCCGCTACGGTGGTGCCGTTCGAGGATGAGCCCGGCATCGTGGCGGCACTGGAACGCATCATCACGGACCACTTCGCCGGACGCCTGACCCACGAGCGCGACTGGGCCCGCCTGGACCGCTTTGATCGCGGCGTGCTGGCGGCCGATTACGCCCACTGCCTGGCGGAGGCGTCCGTGCCCTCTCCAGTACACCCGTTTCGCGTAGAATCCGGCGGGCAGGATGCCCGCCCCCCGAAAGTACTGCCCGCTGCCAGGGGCCCGATTCGCCGAATCATGTTCGTCACTGATGCCGCCTCCTTCGGCGGAGCGGAACGATACGTTCTGGACATGGCCGCCGCGGCGCGTCGCCGGGGGATTGATCCGTGCCTCTGCTGGCTGCCCTGCCGCGAGCCGGACCCTGGGCTGCGCGAGCGCCTGGGCGAAAGCGGAATACCACTGGTTACCTCCTGTCAGAACTCCGCCTGCGGCCCGCTCCGCTTCATCGGTGAGTTTCGCGACCTCCTGCGGCGCGTGCGCCCCGAGGGGCTGGTGATCAACGCCTCCGGCCGGCCACGATGGTGGCTGAGTTGCTGGCTGGCCCGGCTGGCGGGCGTGCCGGCCGTCTGGGTACAGCACATGGTTGAAGGGCGCGATCATCGCCGGGTCCGCCCCGCATGGCTGGGCGGGCGCATGGAAGGCCCGCAGTGGTGGCGCATTCCGCAGGCCCTTCGGCACCGGCTGGCGAGCCTGTCGGCAACCGCCGTGGTGGCCCTCAGCCCCGCGGACCGCGACCGCATCATCCGCTGGCAGCGCATCAACCGCGAACGCATCACCATCATCCCGCCGGGCATCGATTGCGCTCGATTCACCTTTGACGCGCAGGCCCGCCGCCGCTTGCGGGAAAGCTGGGGCTTGGATGGTGCCGAAGGATACACCTCGCACGCACCTTTCGTCATCGGCACCGCCGCCCGGCTGGTACCGCGCAAAGGGGTGGAGACCTTGATCGAAGCCACGGCCCTGCTGCGATCGCGGAACATTCCCGCCGTGGCCATCATCGCCGGCCAGGGCCCCGAACGCGACGCCTTCGTCCGCCTGGCCCAGGCCCGCGGCGTTTCCGACGCGGTGCGGTTTGTCGGCTTCATCGACGACATGCCCGCGTTCTACAGCGCGCTGGACGTCTTCGCCCTGTGCAGCGAGACGGATTCGTTTCCCCTTTCGATCGCGGAGGCGATGTGCTGCGGGCGGCCCGTGGTGGCCACTCCCACTACCGGCGCGCGGGCCCAGATCCGCCATCTCGAAAACGGCTGGCAGTTGGACGGCTTCGAAGCCGGGGAGCTGGCCGCCGCCCTGGCCACCCTGTACGCCGATCCTGCGTTGCGCGAGCGCCTGGGGCACACCGGCCGGCTGGGGGTTTGCCATCAACTCAGCATTGATCTGACCTTGGCGCGCACACTGCAAACCTTGAGGTCTTTTCGTTAACCCCTGTCCGCGGATCCGCAAAGCGCCTGACATCTTCCCTGACACGAGGCATAGTCTGGTACGGTTTCCGTTGCAAGCCTGGGCAGGTTCCTGCCTGGTAGCCCCCGTTGCTGAGCGCTTGAATCTTCGCGCCCCGGCTTCTGAAGAGACGGGGCACCCATGCACGAGACTCATTTGGAATCCGTCTGACACCGCGAGGTGGCGTTCCGGGCCGGTCCGGCGTACACTTCACCGACAACCGATGATCAACGAACAGCAGGAAAGGGAGTTCGCGTTGGATCTCAAGAGTAAGCTGGCCGGCAAGTTCATTGTCTTTGACGGCCCCGACGGTTCGGGCAAGGGAACCCAGTTGCGGATGCTGGCCGAGCGGCTGAGCGGGGAGGGATTGGAAGTAGTTTGCGCCCGCGATCCCGGCGGGACGACGATCGGGGACCGCATTCGCTCAGTGTTGCTGGATTACGATCTGTCCGAGATGGATGTGCGCTGCGAGACGTTCCTGTTCATGGCCTCGCGGGCCCAGCTTGTTGGCGAGGTAGTGGAGCCCGCCCTGGCCGTCGGCAAGGTGGTGCTGTGCGACCGGTTTGTCAGCTCGACTTATGCGTACCAGGGGGCGGCGGGCTATGACGTCTCGCGGCTCATCGAGCTGGGCCGGCTGGCGGTCGGCGAGACCTGGCCGAACCTCACCTTGATTATCGATGTGCCCACCGAAGAAGGTTTTCGGCGCACCGGGCGCAAGCCTCACCATGCCGGGCGGAACCGCAAGAGCAGTGAGGGTCAGGGAGTGCTTCTGAGCGACGTGCGAACGGACGCCATGGAGGCCCGCCCCATCGCCTTTCACCGCAAGGTGCGGGAGCGGTTCCGCCAATTGCCTCCCGATTATCCGGGCAAGGTGGTAGTGCTCGACGGGCTCCGGCCGCCCCAGCAGGTACACGAGCACATCGTGGAGATCATCACCAGTGAGGATTTCTGACGTCCAGCACCAACCCCGCGCCCACCGCATCATCTGGCGGGCCCTGGCCAGCCGGCGCATGCCGCATGCGTATCTGTTTACCGGGCCGGAGGGCGTCGGCAGGGAGATGCTCGCGGTGAGCCTGGCCCAGGTCCTGCTGTGCGCGTCGCCGGTGAAGCGAACCGGGCTTGAGGGGCAGGGTCCCGAAGAGGAAATTTCAGACGCCTGCGGCGAGTGCCAGGACTGCCGCCTGGTCGAAGCCGGGACACACCCGGATCTCTTCCTGATCTACCGGCAACTCGGCAAGCAGCACCCGGACCCGCTCGTGCGCAAGCGGCTGGCCACCCAGCTTGGCGTGGACGTCGTCCGCCACTTTCTCATCGCCCAGGCCGGCCATCATCCCAGCCGCGGACGGGCCAAAGTGTTCATCGTGCGCGAGGCCGAGCGCATGAACGACGAAGCCCAGAACGCGCTGCTCAAGACGCTCGAGGAGCCGCCGCCGGACACCTTCATCATCCTGCTGGCCCCCAGCCTGGACCGCATGCTGCCCACCACGCGCTCGCGCTGCCAGCACGTTCCGTTCCAGGCCCTGCCGGTGGAGTTCGTGCACGAACGGTTGCGGGCACTCCGGCCGGACGCCGATCCGGCGGCGATGTCCTACGCGGCCCGGCACTCCGGCGGGAGTCTGGGCCAGGCCCTGCAGGTCATTGACGACGGGATTTACGCGATGAAACGGACCTGGGGCGGACGCCTGGCCGAGCTGGCCGCGGCGGGGCCGGCTTTCGCCGCGCACGCGCTGGCCGGCCCGTTCGAGGCGGACGCCCGGGCGCTGGCCAAGCTGATCGCCGAGCGCGACCCGGATATTTCCGACACGGACGCGACCCGCGGCGGGATCCGCATCCTCCTGGGGGTGCTGGCGGACTTCTACGTGGATGCCCTGCGCAAGGCCGGCGGGGCGGATCTGCCGCCGATCAACGCAGATCAGCCGGAAGTGATCGCCGCCCTGCTCCGCAGGAACAACGCCGATTCGATCAGCGCCGCGCTGCGCGCGATCCAGAACACCGAAAGCAACCTCGCCCGCAACGCCAACATCCAGCTCACGCTGGAGGGCCTGTTCATCCACCTGGGCCACAGCGCCTGATCGTTCGCAACCACAATTCGTCCGGTTCCTCACCGTGGATGCGTGGAGAGTCGGCCCGGGGGCGAAAGGCTGGAACGGGAAATACCAGCAAAAGCTTCTGATATGGTTTCCGTCGCACACTCGGGCAGGTTCCTGCCTGGTTGTTAGTCGCCCCGCTGCTGATCGCTTGAGTCTTCGCGCCCCCCACCTCTGGAAGAGGTGGGGCACCCAACGCACAAGATTCATTGGGGAGCCGTGTGAGGTTATCCCTTGGCTGGCCTGGTTTGCTTCGGTTCAGGATTCCTGTGCGGGTCCCGGTCGAAGAGTTCCTTCAAGAAGAGTTTCATGTGTTCCCACGACCGCTGGTCAGCTTTCTTGTTGTAAGCCACCCCTTTGAGGCCGGCCTTGTCCGCCTCGGGGTTGGTGAAGCTGTGAACCGCCCCGGAATACAGGATCATCTGCCAATCGGCGCCGGCGCTGTCCAGGGCCTCCTGAAAAGCCTCGATCTGTTTGGCCGAGACGAAGTCGTCCGCCGCGCCGTGAAGGATGAGCAGCTTCGCCTTGAGGTTCGGGTAGTCTATTCGGTCAGGCGGCGGCAGCGAACCGTGAAAGCTGACCGCTCCGGCCAGGCGCGGTTCGCAGTAGGCCAATTGCAGCGCGCTGGCCCCGCCGAAGCAGTAGCCGATGGCCGCGATCCGCCGCGGATCCACCCGCTCGTCCCCGGCGAGCACATCGAAGGCCGCCTTGATCCGCTCGCGCCAGGCCGGCCCGCGGCGCACCTGCCCCGACCACTCGCCTGCCTGCTTCGGGTCGCGCGTGGTCCGGCCGCCCCCATACATGTCCACCGCCAGCGCGACGTAGCCCAGCTCCGCGACCTGCTCGGCCCGGCGCCTGGCGTACTCGTCCAAGCCCCACCACTCGTGCACCACCAGCACGCCGGGGCGCTTGCCTTCGACCGCGTCGTCGTACGCCAGATAGCCCACCAGCGCCGTATCCCCCGCCTTGTATTCCAGCGGACGGGTCACCAGCTTCGCGTCCGCCCCTGCAACCGACAACAGAACCGCTCCCGCCGCCAGGCCAAATTTCATGGCTACACTCCCGCGGATGAAATGAAAGCCGTCGGCGCAGACACGAGCCCGCGCGGAGGATTATACCCGCGGCGCGAAGCCAGTCTCAGACGAATGCAGCCAATGCAAAGCCGCAAGCGTCTCGTCATTCGGACTTCGTCATTGGTCATCCGGTGGTCATTGAGATTGGGGCATTGGTCATTCTAACCCTTGAGCTCCCACCGGGCCTGTCGCAGGACGGCCTTGGACGAACCCTTCATGACCTCATACCACACGGTGAGCAGCTCGCCGTTCTCCAACTCCACGGTGCTGGGATATCCGAGATCAACGCCTATGCCGTCCCCGGAGATGATTATCGGCTCCGACCAGCTCTTGCCGTTGTCGGTGCTGAGTCGGGCCTGATTACCGATTACCGAAGGGCGGCCGGCGATAGCCGTAGGTCATGAGCAGATGGCCGTTTTTCAAGCGCAACAGGTGTGAAGGCAGGCCCCACACACCGATGGTCCGGGGCACGGACCAGGTCTTCCCGCCATCGGTGCTTTCGGTCTGGAGCGTCTCGCCGTCGTTGGCCCGGTTGTGATTGCGGATGTGCACAATGATTCGGCCGTCGGTGGCCTCCACGGCATGCAGCTCGTGGTAAAGTGAGCCGTCGTCCCCCTCTCGGGCGGGAATTTCACTGAGCCACCTCCAGGTCTGGCCGTCGTCCGTCGATTCGCACACGCCGACGCGCTTCTTCTCCGTCCACAACTCCTTGCCGGCATAGAGCAGGCGCCCGTCGGAGAGTTGAATGGGGCCGTGCGGACTGTTCAAGATAGTCGGGATGCGCGCCGACCAGGTGCGGCCCCCGTCGGTGGAGCGCAAGAGCCACTCGCCCAGGTCAGCCTGCCGCTCGCGTTCGGTGAGCCGGTTGTGCACGGCCTGCCATGCGGCCAACCGTTCAGCCGGCCAGTTCTTGCTTTCTTCCGCCTTTTCCAGCGTCGGCGCGTAAGCCAGCGACGTGAACGTAGTCACCAGGATGGTGCCCTTGGCCGTCTCCATCACGCCGGCGTCGCGGTCGTCGATGGCGCCATCAAGCAGCGTCCTCGGCCAGGTCCAGGTCCGCCCCCCGTCCCGGGAGGTCATGTAATCGACCCGTCCGAACGGGCAAACGTGACCCTCGCGCCCGCCGGACCAGGCCAGCAGAAGCTCGCCATTCCTGCGCCGCGCCACGGTCGGCCAGCCGTGGTAGTACTGCGGCTGAGTACTGATCACCCTGGTCTCAAGAACATTCGCCGACGGGCCCGCGTGAGCCTGCCGGCCGCCCCCCAGCACCACCCCGGCCGCCATGGCCGTGCCCGCTTGCATGAGCCTTCGTCTCGTCATCCGGCCAGAAAGGTCGTTACCCATTTTTGTTCCTCTCGTTCAGGTACGAACCACCGATTCCGAAAGCCCGGCGCGGGCCTTCCCGGCAAATCATCCGTTCTCAGCCATGGGCAGCATAATACGGTTTCCGCTGCAGATTTGCGCAGGCTCCCGCCTGGTTGTTAGTCGCCGCACTGCGGATCGCTTGCATCTTCGCGCGTTCTGAGTACCTCACCCTCTGAAGAGGCGGAGCACCCAACGCCCAAGATTCATGGGAATACGCATTACACTCCTGCATACAGAGCGAACCCGTTACGCTGTGGCTTTATTGGACAAATCATTTTACAGCACCACAACCATTAACGCGACCGTCTCAGCAAAGAGACCATAGCTGAGCTGCTTGTTGGGCTTGGAGATGAGCGATTGCACTCGCCCGGCCTCTTCGATTCCGGCGAATCGGGGCTTGAGACCGGACCTCGCTCCAGATGAGGTATGGTACCATCGCCGGCGAGCGCGCCGCCCAAGGTAAAGCGGCGGGTTTCAAGGCTTTACCAGCGTTGCTCCGTCCCTTCGTCGGTCTTTCGTGCTCCCGCTATTGCCCTTCCCGCCGTCGTGCTCCCCCTGCTTTCCTGACATTCCCCATTCCGTTCCCGGCCGCGGTCTGCGCCTGTTAAAAACCCCTCAGCACCGCTATATTGGATTGGATTTCATGGTATTCTGGTCACCTCCGCGCCCATGCGGGGGCGGCTTACCAGCTCTTCCTTCAACGCTGCCGAGCCAGGGTCCCGGTTGTCCGCGAGGGATGAGCAGCATCGATCATACGTTTCGGGGGCGGCAACCGCCCGCCGAGAGAAGGATATTCGGTATGTCCCATTGCGGAGGATGCGTCAGCGCCAATGAACGCTGCGGGAACGGGCTGGAGAAGATCTACCCGACCACAGCCGTCCGGTTCGGCGCCATGCGGCACATCGGGGAGTTTTCCTATCCCCCGGACATGAAATTCACCTGCGGCGCCAAGGTGGTCATCGCCACCGACCGCGGCATCGAACTCGGGGAACAGGTCAGCCTGACCTGTTTCGGCTGTGAAAAGGCGGTCACGCGCGAGCAGATGCGCGCCTATGCAGAGGCCAGCGGCGGCGACGCTTACCAGCTCAAGAAGGGCCGGATCCTGCGCGAGGCCAACGAGGCCGACCTGACCGAATGGCGGCACATGCAGGCCGGCATCCCTGAAAAGCTCCAGTTGGCCCGTCGATATGCCGCTCAGCTCAACCTCGAGATGAAGCTGGTGGGCTGCGAGCACATTTTCGGCGGCGAGCGGATCGTGTTTTACTTTCTGGCCGAGGAGCGGGTGGACTTCCGCGAACTGGTCCGCATGCTGGCCGCGGAATTCCAGACCCGTATCGAGATGCGCCAGATCGGCGCCCGTGATGAGGCCCGGCTGGTGGCGGACTACGAGACCTGCGGGCGGGAATGCTGCTGCAAGAACTTTCTGAAGACGCTCAAACCTGTCTCCATGCAGATGGCCAAGCTGCAGAAGGCCACCCTTGATCCCTCCAAGGTCAGCGGGCGCTGCGGGCGGCTCAAGTGCTGCCTGCGGTTTGAGCATGAATCCTACGAGGAATTGGATCGCAAACTGCCGCGGTTGGGCGTCCGCATCCGCTGGGCCGAGGGGACCGGGCAGGTCATCGACCGGCAGATCCTTACGCAGCTTGTAAAGATTCGCACCGACGATGAGCGGTTGGTGACCATCGCCGCGGAGGACATTCAGGAGGTCAACGTACCTCCGCCCCCGCCCGGTGGCACGGCTGAGCCGGTCAACGCGCAACGCCGGGAAGCCGACCGGGAGCCGACCGGCAACGGTTCGCGGCGCCCGGCTCGCGAGGGACGGGGCCGGTCCGAACGTCGCCAGCGGGGTAACGGGCCACACCGCGTCGGCGCGAAAGGCGCGACGCCGGCCACGCGCGAGGAAGCGGTCCAGCCGGCAGAGGAACCGCCCACCACGGATGCCACGCAGGATTCGCCGACCGGCGCGCCCGCGGCCCCGGAGGGGGAGGCCCCATCACCCGGCCAGGACAAACAGGATCGAAGCGGAACCGGCGCATCCGGCCGACCGGCCGGCCGTTCCCGCCGGAATCGGCGTCGCGGTCGGCGGCGCCGTGGGGATGGCGGACGCGGTCCACGTCCGGCATCGGGGGGTTCTGATCCTAACGCCTGATGGTCGCAACTATGACGCAGCCTGAGAAAACACTGGAGCAGATCGTCTGCGAGACCGGCCGATACCCGGTGGAAGGTTTTGTTTTTGTCCAGGAATGCATTGGCGCGGCGGCCGATGCCGTGCATGGCCCGCCCAGCCCGGAAATGGAGCGGGTCGCGCAGTACATGACCCGCAAGAACATCAGCCTTGAGGAGCTTCGTCAGCGTTATGAGGACGGCGACCTGCCCGCCTGGCTGACCTTGCTGCTGGACCGGATCGGCGGCCCGGAGAAGCTGAACCGGCACGTGACCGGCCAGCAACTCTGCTGGGCCATTCGCGACACGGCCTTGAAGCGCTGGGGGCTGCTGGCCCGCCAGGTTCTGGCCCACTGGGGCATCACCCGCACCGAGGACATCGGCGCGATTGTGTTCGCGCTGGTCGATAACGGCTGGCTGTCCAAGCAACCCACCGACAGCATCGACGACTTCAACCACGTTTTCTCCTTTTCCGAGGCCTTTGACCGGGCTTACCGGATCAAACTCGAAGGACACAACTGCGATGAAAGCATCTGAAGATCGCGCCGACGTGCGGATTCGCGAGGCCACTGTTGAAGACGCCGCCATCGTGGCGGAATTCAACAGCCGGCTGGCCCTGGAAACCGAGAACAAGCGCCTGGATCCCGCGACGGCACTGCGGGGCGCGCAACTGGGTCTGCAACAGCCGGAGATCTGCCGTTACTTCCTCGCCGAGCGCGACGGGCAGGTTATCGGCCAGGTCATGGTCACTTTCGAGTGGAGCGACTGGCGGGCGGGCATGTTCTGGTGGTTGCAGAGCGTGTACGTGCACCCGGACTTTCGGCGCGGGGGCGTGTTTGGGCGACTCTTTAAACACGTTATGGAATTGTGCCAGAACTCGCCGGACGCCTGTGGTCTGCGGCTCTACGTCGAGGAGCACAACCAGCCGGCCATCGAGACTTATCGCCGGCTCGGGCTGCGGCCCAGCGGCCACGTCGTGTACGAACAGGACTGGTCCTGAGATTTACCCGGCCGGCTCCCCCACTACGTCGCCCAACAGCTCATGAATGGCCAGCAGCAGGTCGAAGAACTCGCAGGGTTTGTTCACGATTTTGCAGGGCCGAAGATCGATGGTCTGCTCGGTAAGGATGCCGGCCGGCAAAGCGGTAATGAAGACGACGGGCAGGTTGGGATATTGAGCCCGAATGGCTATGGCTGCGTCCCGCCCGGTCATGTCTGACTTGAGTAACCAGTCGCACACCAGCACATCCGGCTTGAACTGCTCAGCCAGATCAATGGCCGCCCGAGGGTCTGCCGTGGACTTCGCTTCGTGACCAGAGCGAACCAGCAAGTCAGACATGATGAAGCGCTGACTTCGTTCATCCTCCAGGATGAGAATTCGAGCCATGGCGAGTACCTCCTGCTCTACCATTCCGCCGTGCCTCCCGCGCTGTGACCTGTCCCGGCATGTCGAGGATCGGGCGGTCCGACGCTGACGCCGCAGGCACCTCCATGGCCACACGGCCGGCCCCGGGCTTCCGGCCGGTCTGGCTCCACGATGAAAAAACGAAGAGGCAGGTGGCTGACGGAAAGCGATGATTGGCAGCAGCGGCAGCACCCATCCAGCGTCATGCGGAGAATGTCGCCCCACAGACATGGCCATCATACCCGAGCCCACGAAGCCCCCGCAAAGATTTCACAGGCATTGGAAGGCAAAATTCAACAGGCGAAATCTTCACCGCCGCCCGTGAGGCGCCATAAGAATCGCTTCACATTTCTTGTAGAAGCAATTGGTACTCAGGGCGTCATGCCGGGCTCAGCAGGAGCGTTGCGATCTCGTGCGGGCCAAGCTTGAGCCGCACCCGGCCTTCGGAGCTCATGGGTACGCGGCGGGCGGTCCGTTCGAGCAGATCGCAGCGCCAAAGCTGATCGCCACGGCGCGCGGCGGGCAGCGTGATGCGGGCCTCGGTCGGGTCCAGCAGCGAGTTCCACAGACGCAACACGTAACCGGGTTGGAAGTCCGCCGGCTTGAGGGTGACAAGCTGAACAGCGGGCGACTCAATCTGCAACAGCGATCCGGCGGGCACGGCCGGTCGGCACGGCAGAACCGTCGCCAGCAGCGGGCGGAAGTACTCCATCCCCCCCTTGGCCAGGCCGCCGTCCCAACCATCGTTGCCGGTCGGATGGAGCACGAAATTGAAGGAGAAATCGCCCCCCTGCCACTGGGCGAAGTTCGTTCCCCAGCAGTTGTTAAAGAGCGTGGCGTAGAGCGTGGCGCTGACGTCATCGCCGCGTTCTTTGTAGAGGTAAGCGCCCGGCGCGGCGAAGGAGACCAGCGGAGTATCGAGCGGGTAGAAGTTCATGCCGACGTGGTCGTCCTCGACGCGCACGCCGTGATGGACGGCCATGTGGGCGGCGTTCACGCCGCGAACCAGGTCAACGGCCGGCGTGGTCAGGTGGGCAATACGATCCACCAGGATGTGAGGCTGGTTGATGGCGAATGGGAAGAAGGCATAGCCGGCCTCCGCGGCGTAGGTGGGCGTTTTGGCAAAGAGCCGCAGGTTGACGTGAAGCTCCGGCCGGTTGTGGTAGAGGGTATAGGTAAGCTGATATCGGCGTGCATCTCCGGCACGACGGCCCCGCGGGCGGCGTGGCGGAATGGGCGCCTGCAGCACGACGCGCGCGTATAAGGGGGTGATCTCGGGATGAACGCGGGCCGGCCCGCCGGGCAATGGACCGAACTGCCGCACCCGGTCATAGTCACGACGGTGGAAAAGACCCTCGGTGTAGTGCGCCGCGTTCGTGTGGACCTGGCGGGCGAAGGATTTGAGACGCTCGCCGCCGGGCATTTCATAGAGGTAAGCGCCGGTCGGATACTCCGCGGTGCCCGAACACCACTGGATGGAGTGCCGCCGGTCGTGCCAGCGGGCCAGCCCGCCGCTGGCGTGGAACTGGAGCGTGTATTCCGCGGTGTGCAGCGCGAGGTTGCGATCTTCCCAGTCCGCGGGCCGGCCGGGACGGCTGCGCTGGACCACGGGGCGCGGCTCGAGAATCAGGTAGCCGCAGGCCGGCACGGTAGGGACGATGGCAACAATGCCGTCGGCAGTGCGTTCGTAGGGAACCAGTCCGCCGGTAGTGGAATCCACCAGTTCGAATTCACCGCGCGGTAAGGCGACATCGGCCAGATGCACGATACCGCCGCGCGGCCAGGAGAGGGTGTTGAACACGGCGATGCACGTGGCCGCAGACTTGGTGCGGGCGGCGTTGCTACCGGCCAGGGCCGGCCACGGAGCCAATGGCCGGTCATCTCCGTTTCGGCCGGTATCCGTCCGGCGGTTACCGGCTGCTGATTGCCCGGCCGCCAGATGCTCGCCATAGGCGGCGAGCGCTGCGGATTCGGCGCGACCGGCGCACTCGTGCGCCGTCTGGGCGAAGTGGGCCTTGTCCTGCCAGGACGCCACCCAGCGGTCCGCCGGCGGCCGGGGGTTCTGGCCGGCAAAAGCTCTGGCCGTATACAGGTTGCCGCGCGGCAGCGCCCGGCGGGCATCGCTGGCGTGATCACCCCAGGTGTGCTCCGTGTAGAGGGCGAGGTTTTCGAGGCCGGCGCGTACCTCCCGGCGGTTTGCCTCCGAGACGCTCTTTTCAGAGGCCCAGGCGGCGAGTGCGGCCAGGGTCTCGGCGGAAATGAGGCGATCCTTGGCCCGCCGGGCCAGAGCGGTAGTGCGGGCCTGGCTGGCGATGCCGTAGATCCACCAGTCCGTCAGCTCCTTGTCAACGGTCGGCAGCTCTTTGCCATGCTGATGTACGAAGGCGTCGGCAAAGTCCTCCAGCCGGCCGGTGTGGCAGACGGGGGCGTCAAAGTGCTTTTCGATCCAGTCGATCTGCTCGATGGTTTCGAGGCCGGGAGGACCTTCGTTGTCGCCGGTGATGCGGACGGCCGGCCATTCCGCGTAGGGCCAGCTCTCCGGCGGCAGCAGCGGCGTGCCGTAGCTCTCGTGGTAGTGCACCAGCAGGCGGGCCCCGTTGGGGAACTTCCACCAGAACAGGGGCGGCACGGCCGGCGGGCGCGACTCAGGGTTGGTGTTGATCTGGAAGAACGTGCCCCCGGCGGCCGCGAAGGCCATGCCCAGTGATGCGGTGTGAGCAGGCACGTCGGTCATGCGCGCAGCGCGGGGGACGGGCACGCCGTAGCGTTCGGCCAGCCGGCGGGCGGCGTAGAGGCTCCGGCACATCTCTTCGAAGCCGAAGAACTCGCTGTGGGTGGTGAACGGCATCAGGCCCCAGACCACGTTCCCTTCGCGGATGTGGCGTTCAAAGCGTTCCAGAAGCGACGGCTTAACCGCTTTGGGATCGAGGCATTTTTCCGCCAGCCAGGTGGACAGCGTCCAGACGAATCGCCGGCCGGGCGGACGGGCCGCGGTGGCGTCGAGGTTATCGAGCAGGCGTTCCATGTAGGTGGTCTGGTACAGGCGGACGACCTCGTTGAGCCGGTGGGTGTAGCCCAAATCGAGGTGCGTCTTAAAGATAACGTGGGCGCGCACGGGATTGGCGGGCTTGAGGGTCAGCTCCGATCGGAAGGTGGCGCCCAGCGGGGTTTTCCAGACGGCACGGCAGCGCAAGGGGCGCTCCGGACGCGGGATGAGCCACAGGTAGGTGGCCGAGCCTTCCTGCCCGCAATCGGGATAAGGATAGCGGAGCAGATCCACCGGCCGGGCGGAGAGCTTGCGCGAACCGGCCATCAGGGTCAACTCGCCGCCGGAACCCAGAACGGTCGGGCAGCTCAACCCGACAGCCTGCATCCAGCGACCGGCCTGCTTGCGCAGAAAGGGAGTCCAGACGAGTCGAAAAGTATCGGCTATTGGCATGGGGCAGGATTCTCTTCAATCCGGGGGCGGGCTGCAAGGGCTGGGGAAGGTGAGAAACGTGGGAATGTGGGAACGTGAGAAGGTGAGAAAGTGAGAACGGGGCATGGTAGCGAGCACGCCGGCGGCCGAAGTGGCGAGCGCGCTCCCGCGGCCAGCCGGGTACAACATGACCGTGCGCGACGGTGAGACCGCAAAGAGCCCCATGGGGGTACCACGGCCCCCGATCCGTACTGAACGCCCCGAACCTCCTGTGTGCCACGGCTCTCGAGCCGTGCTTGAACCACCCTACCGCTTGTGTACCACAGCCCTTGAACCGTGCTTGAACTACCCGAACGCCTGTATGCCACGGCTCTCGAGCCGTGTTTGAACCACCCGGACGCTTGTGTGCCACGGCTCTCGATCCGTGCCGGAACAGCTCCGGTATTCCGCCCTGCTCACGAACCGTGGCACACACGCCGGGGCGGTCTATTCGACGGACGCCAGGCGGACGATGATGTCCGTCTCCTCGTCGGTGATCCCGGCCATATCGCACAGCGGCGGACGCGGCAGGCCGCAGTCCAGGCCCTGGCGCTTGAGCACCAGTTTCAGGCGGGTGAAATAGCGACTGTCGCGCATGCGGGCGATCAGCTCCGCGCAGCGCAGCATCAGCCGCTCGGCCCCGGCCCGGTCGCCGGCTTCATAGGTGGTCATAACCTTCCGCCACAGCGGCAAGGCGAAGTTGTAGGAACTGCCGATGGCCGCATCCGCCCCTGAGACCTTGCTGGCCAGATAGCATTCGTCGCAGCCGGAGAAGATGTTAAAGCCCGGTCCGGCCACCACCCGCAGGACAGACAATTGGTAGGAATCGGGGTTGGTGAATTTCACCCCCGCCAGCGTGGGGATCCGCCGGATCTGCTCGAACCAGGCGGCGATCTGGCCGTAGGTCCCGCCGATGTCGGTCATCACGTAGGCGTAGAAGGGCAGGTCGGCCTCCCGGCTGAGGCCGGCCCAATAATCGGCCACCTGGGCGTCGCCGTACGGGAAAAACAGCGGGCGGATGGAGCTGATGGCGTCGGCGCCGCACTTCCGGGCATGGCGGGCGAGCTCCAGCGCGGCCGTCGGCGAGCCGTGCCCCACCTGCACGATGACCGGGATCTGCCCGGCCACCTCGCTGATGACAAATTCGGCCAGCCGCTTGCGCTCATCAATGCTCAGCAGTGGGGCCTCGCCGGTCGATCCGCACAGGTAGATGCCACCCGCGCCCTGTTCGAGGTAACGGGCAATCAGTCGCCGGGCGGCGTCGAGGTTAAGCTGATCGTCAGCATCAAAGGGGGTCACCATGGCCGGCCAGATGCCGGTGAACGGGGGTTGGTGTCGAGGCATGTGCTTCTCCTGGCAATTCGGTTCAATCCCAGTATCATATCCGGCCTGAGCAAAATATGGAGAGGTAGAGGGTGTTAGAGGCTGTCCCCTGAGCTGGCAACGCGTCAGTCACCGGCAGGCCGTTGGCGGCGTTTGGGACAGCGGCAGATGCGGTCCAGCACTGCTTAAGCGCAGTGGCACACAACACTGCTCACGGGCGGTGGCACATTCTGCTCGTGAGGTCACAGTTTTCATCTTGATACCAAGCAGGAGACGCGCCCGTGCAGAACGAGGTCCAATACGAGCGAATGCTGCCCCGCCAGATCGTCGCCGCCCGGGAGGCCTGCCCGGTGGTCTACATCCCCATCGGCACCATCGAATGGCATGGACCGCACAACCCACTGGGCACCGATGCGCTGCTGGCCCATGCGCTGGCGGTCCGGTGCGCCAAGGCAGCCGGCGGGCTGGCCTTTCCGCCGCTCTGGTACGGCGAGAGCCGGGAGGAAGGCCTCATGGATGCCAACGGCGCCGAGCGCGAGGGGATCTGGCAGGCCATGAACCTGCCGGCGTCCAACTTCGCCCCCGGGTACATGCGGTTCAGCCCGCAAGAGCAGGTGGCAAGCTACAATCACCTGCTGCTGCACTGTCTCCTGCAGGCGCAGAGTCTGGGCTTCAAGGTGGCGACTTTCGTGGCCGGCCATTACCCGCTCATCGACCACGCCCGGGCGGCCTGTTCCCTCTTTCATCAGGCCCGCTTCAACAACCGCCGGGCGCGAATGATCACCTGGGCGTTCACCGGGCATGAGCTGGTGCGCGACGTGTATCCCGAAGGCGGCGACCACGCGGGCTTCTGGGAGACCAGCCTGATGCTGGCCCTGTGTCCGGGCCTGACGGATATGAACGAGCTGCCGGCCGACCCGCAACAGCGGCCGGTCTCGGTGATCACCGCCGAGCCGGTGCGCAACGCCTCCGCCGAATACGGCGAGAAGGCCGTCGCCCTCATCGTGGAGCGGGCCACCAAGCGCGTCCTCGACCGTTTGCACAACCCCCAGGCCTACTACGAGCATGGGGTCAGGTTCTGATACGGATTCCAAATGAATCTTGTGCATTGGGTGCCCCACCTCTTCCAGAGGTGGGGGGCGCGAAGATTCAAGCGCTCAGCAGCGGGGTGCCTAACAACCAGGCAGGAACCTCCCGAGGTTTGCAACGGGAACCGTATGAGCGGTCAGCCCGGCGTCTGGCCCCGTGACAGGAACGACGGCGCCCGATTGAGCCCGAAGCGCGAGCGAGGGACCGCTGACTGGGCTTCGCCGATCCCTCGCTTGCGCTTCGGGCTCAGGCTTGCGCTTCGGGCTCAGATTTGGTGCTGCTCCGCCCGGCCAAGCTGCAAGCCTGCCTTCTTGAAGGAATTATCGCAGAATTATTGGCCCTCCAGTTCTGGTCAGGCGCGTCTCCGGCGGCTATCCTCCCCTCGTAAGTTACGATATCTTGCAGAGTTCCGACAGTTCTGGTATGCTATTCTCGCACGGCGGTTTCCATGGACGGAAAACGGTCCGAGTCACGGACGATGCCCCGGAGTCGTTCAATGCGCTATCTGACAATCTACTCCTCCCTGTTGTTCATGGCCGGTCTGGGCTGTCAGATGAGCCCGGTTCCTCAAAAGATCAGCCACTGGCATGAGCGGGCTCAGCGGGAGGTTCCCGCCATCGAGAGTCTGGTGCAGCCCGGCGACATCGTCTTCCGGCTGAGCAATACCCAGTTGGCCGGCGGACTGGTGGACTTCAGCAAGACCATCGCCAAGACCACCGAAAGCTATCTCTCCCATGCCGCCCTCGTGTACCACGTGGGGCCGGACGGGGCCATGATCGTGGACGTCACCCCCAACGGCGTTGAGCGGCGCTATCTGGTCGACTGGTACGTGCAAGGCACCAAGAATTTCTGCGTCAAGCGGCTCAAGCCGGAGTACCGGTTCCTCATCCCTCAGGTACTGGCCGAGTTGGATAAGCTGATAGCCAGGGACGTGCTCTACGATGACAAGTTCGTCCCCGATGACGACCGTTTCTACTGCACGGAGCTGGTCGATCACTGCTTCCGGGTGCTGGGCTACCCGTTGGCCCCGCGCATCCGGATCAAGGATTTCCCCAAGTACAACCTCGTGATGCACACCGGCATCCTGATCGGCGGCATCGACAACCGCAATCTCGCGGTCATCGCCGGCAACGAGCGCATCGGCCTGTTCTCCTCGCCTATGCTGGAGACGGTCATCGACTTCCGCGGGCGCAGCCCCGAGGAGATCGAGCGCCTGCTGCCGCCCACCCATCTGGTAAGAAGGTCCTTCCGGGGCGGCGCTGCCGGCTCGTCAGTATGGCCAGCCACGAACCAGCACGGCTACCCGCGACCCGCCTATGCCCCTTCGTTTGAAGAGGAAGTGCCCGAGCAGTCGGCGGATGCGAGCTCCAACGGGAAAACGGCCGGCTGATGGCTCTTATCTGTTGATGGCTTCCCAGGTTGCGTGCGGCTCAGCGGCGCTGCCTCTGCGCCTACGCGCGAGACTTCCGCTGAATCTACCCACCTGCGCAATCCGCCCGCGTCCGGATTTTGCTACACAGGACCCGGAATCCACCGACCGGTAACAAACTGGTAACATGATGGCTGTACCTTTCCAGTGGATCGTGCGCGAGATGCGATCCGGCAGCATTCTTTTCAAAAGGAGCCACTCATGCCAAGGCACTGGATGGGTTCGGTTTTATCTCTCGCCCTGTTGATCGTCCCCGCGACGGCCGGGGCCCAGTCGGTCTCCGATCTGCTGGCCAAGGCCCTCTACCAGGAAAAGACCGCCGGCGATCTGGATGCCGCCATCAAGATCTACCAGAGCATCATCGAGCAGGACAAGGTCAGCCGGCCGGCCGTCGCCCAGGCCCACTACCGCCTGGGCCTGTGCCTGGCCAGGAAGGGCGACGACGCCAAAGCGCGCGAAGCCTTTGAGACGGTCGTGAAGAATTATGCCGATCAGAAAACGCTCGCCGCCGAGGCACGCAAGGAGCTGGCCAAGCTGAAGGACACCGGCTCACCGCCGGTCGGCGTGACTGGCGCGGAGGCTCGACAGTTGCTCGACCCGCAGACCCGCCGGGACATCGCCGAGTTGGAGAAGGAGAGCGGCGCGTTCGGCGAGTTATTCCGATCGGGAAAGGAGGCCGAAAAGGTCTACATGGCTGCTCCGGAGGCAGAGAAGCATACCCTGTTTCAGCAGTGGATCAGAGAGCTCGACTCAAGCGACGCCCCAACGCGGAGCCGGGCTATCATCGCCCTGGGTCTCATCCGCCATCGGCAAGCCGTGCGTCCTCTGATCGCCATCATCAAGGAGCCAACCCAGAACAACCAGTTCAGGTGGCTGGCCGTGCGGGCCCTCGGCCAGATCGGCGATTCGGCGGCCGTGCCTGTGCTGATCGATCTGATCGACCACCACAACTGGAACACCCAGGTCTGTGCGAAAGTGGCGCTGGCCGAGATCACCGGGGTGTACTTCGGTCAGGACAAGGACAAATGGCGAGCATGGTGGAAGGAGCGAAGCACTGCCGGCCGGTCCGGCGGCAACGGCCGGAACCCGTTGGCACCGGCCATTGTGCGCACCAGCCCAAAGGCCTTTGACGATGCCGTGCCGGCCACACTCAGCGAGCTGACCGTCACCTTCGACCGCAGGATGATGGACAAGAGCTGGTCCTGGACCGGCGGGGGCGAGACCTTCCCCAAGAGGACGGGCGACATTCACTATGACGCCTCTCTCACCACTTGCACCATGCCCGTGAAGCTCGAACCGGGAAAGGTCTACTGGGTGGGAATTAACTCTCCAAGTCACAAGAAATTCCAGACAGCGGCGCATGTACCCGCCCCGTGGTATGTGATCCTGTTCGCCACCGCCGACCAGGACGGCAAGCCCACACCCATCCCCGCCGAGATGCTGGAGAAAGCCAGGACCATCAACGCGGCCGCGGAGAAGGCCGCCAGCGACGCCCGGGCCGCGACGTCCAAGGCGCCGGTCGTCCTCCGCACCAGCCCCAGGGCCTTGGATGGCGCCGTGCCGGCCACACTCAAGGAACTGACCGTCACCTTCGACCGCAAGATGATGGACAAGAGCTGGTCCTGGACCGGCGGCGGGGAGACGTATCCCAAGACCACCGGTCGACCGTCCTACGATGCGGCCAGGACCACGTGCAAGCTGCCGGTGGAGCTGGAGCCCGGGAAGGTCTACTGGGTAGGTGTCAACGCGGCCAGTCACCACAACTTCAAATCAGCGGAGGGCGTACCGGCGCCGTGGTACGTGATCCTGTTCGCGACAGCGGACAAGGACGGCAAGCCCACGCCCATCCCCGCGGATATGCTGGCGCGAGCCAGCGCCATCAACGCGGCGCACCAGTCCCCCGCGGGTGTGGCCAGCGCGCCGGCCAGTGAGACGTCGCGGTAGAATGTTGTTGACGCCCCGGCTGCCGAGCAATTGCCCTGGCAGTCGGGCGGCGGCCGGTGTGGTGGGCCACCGTTTGTGGGCCATGACTATCCAGTTGTGTGCCACTGCTCTTGAGCAGTGGCGGAGATAAATAGAGCTCCCCAGACCACGGCTCAAGAGCCGTGACACACAGCCGTGGCATACAGCGTGTCGGCGGCACGGGGACATACGATGCGAGGCTTCAAGCGACACGACTCGCGACTCTGGCCGGTGCTGGCCATGCTGCTGGCGGCCGCCCTGCTCCCCACGGCCTGCGTGCTGTGGTTTATGGGCGAGGCCATGCGCAACGAGCGGCTGGCCAGCCGTCAGAAGCTTTTGGAGGCCTACCGGGCGCCGCTCGAACGGGTGCGCGCCCGGCTGGATGCCCACTGGGACCAGCGGGCCGGCGAGTTGCCTGCTTACGATCCCACCCGGGACCCGACGGCGGTCTTCGCCGGGCTGATTGCCTCCGGCCATGTCGATAGCGCGGTGCTCCTGGATCCCGCCGGCGCTGTCCGCTACCCGGAATGCATCGTCGCCATCGGGGAGGAGGCCGCCGCCGGCTTCGAGTGGCGGGCGGCTGAGGTCCTCGAATTTCAGGCCCGAGACTTCGTCGGAGCCGCCGAACTGTACCGGGAAGCCGCGAGGACCGCCCGTGACCCCGCACTGGCCGTCCGGGCGCGGATCGCTTGCGCCCGCTGCCTGGCCCGCTTGGGCAGCCTGTCCGAAGCACTTGATCTACTCCAGCAAGTGGTAACTGAACGGGCGTACCAGAATATACGGGACACCAACGGCCGCCTGGTTGTCGCCGACGCCGCCCTGCTCCTGTTACAGTTTCTGGATCCCGCCGCGGACCGGTACCAGCAGGTTGCTCATATGCTCGCCTTGCTGGCCACTGATTATCGGCACGGCCTGCTGCCGGCCGCGCAGCGTCGCGCGATCATGGAACAACTGGCGCCGATCGTGGGAGCCGGCGCCTTCCCCACGCTTGCGGCCGAGCGCCTCGCGGCCCAATACGCGGAGACTGAGCCGGCTTCGCCACCGGTTCCCGGGCGGCTGACGCGCGCCCCGGTGGCCGGATGCTGGCAACTCGCCTCTTCAGACGGGACGCTCGTGGCCCTTTACCGCGAAAGCCGCATCACTTCCGAGCTGTCGGCCATCGTGCAATCCGAAGCCATCAGCGGGGCCACCGTTCGGCTGCTGCAGCCCGATCAGCGCGGCCCCGAGCCGTTCCTGGCTCTGGCCGCGTCGGAAGCCATGCCCGGCTGGCAACTGGCCCTGGATTTGACCGGCCCGGATCCGTTCGCCGACCAGGCGCGCCGCCGCACGGCCCTGTACCTCTGGACGGGGCTGGCCGTGGCCCTGCTCACGGCGATGCTCACCATGCTGGTCGGGCGGCACGTCGGCCGTCAGGTGCGACTGACCCGGCTCAGGAACGACCTGATCGCCACCGTCAGCCACGAGCTGAAGACGCCGCTGGCTTCCATCCGCGCGCTGGTGGACACGCTGCTGGACACGGATGCCCGCGACCCGCGTCAGACCCGCGAGTATCTCCAGCTCGTGGCCCGGGAGAACCTGCGCCTAAGCCGCCTGATCGACAATTTCCTGGCCTTCTCGCGCATGGAGCGCAACAAGCATACCTTCGCGTTCGCGGGCACGCCGCCGGCCGAAGTGGTGTCGGCCGCAGTCGATGCCGCCGGGAAACGTTTTCACTCTCCTGGGTGTCATCTGGAGGTAAAAGTGGCCCCCGGCCTCCCCCCGGTGGTGGCCGACCGCGACGCGTTGGTCACCGTTTTGCTCAACCTGCTGGACAACGCGTGGAAGTACACGGGCGACGACAAGCGCATCACCCTGAGCGCCTGTGCGGCAGACGGTCACGTGCGCTTCGAAGTGCGCGACAACGGCATCGGCCTGTCCCGGCGGGCCATGCGGCGCGTTTTTGATCGCTTCTATCAGGTGGATCAGAGCCTCTCGCGCAAGGCCGGCGGCTGCGGCCTGGGGCTGAGCATCGTTCAGTTTATCGTCGAGGCCCACGGCGGCGCCGTGAGCGTCGAAAGCCAGCCCGGAAAAGGCAGCGCGTTTACCGTGTCCCTGCTGGCGGAACCCGGGGAAAACTGAGAACTGAAAACTGAGAACTGAAAACTGGAAACTGGGAACTGAGAACTCGGAAGTGGATACGGACACCATCCTGATCATCGAGGACGACCCGACACTGCTTCGCGTGTTGAAAGACAACTTCGCGGCGGCCGACTATGCCGTGCATACGGCCACCGACGGCGAAGAGGGTCTGGCCGCCGCCCGAAGGCTCAAGCCCGCCCTGATCATCCTCGATATCATGCTGCCCAGGATCAACGGCTACGAAGTCTGCCGGCTGCTGCGCCGCGACAAGCTGGATGCGGTCATCATCATGCTCACCGCCAAGGGCCTGGAGACGGACGTCATCCTGGGCCTGAATCTCGGGGCCGATGATTACGTCACCAAGCCCTTCAGCATCCGCGAGTTGCTGGCCCGCGCCAACGCCTTTCTGCGCCGCCGCCGGGCCGGCGAGCAGGACGTTCGGCGGTTCGGCGAGTTCGAGCTGGATCTGCGCTCCCACCGGTTGCTGCGCGCCGGGCAGGAGGTGCCGCTCACGCCCAAGGAGTACGACCTGCTCGCCCTGTTTGTGCGCCGGGCCGGCCGGGCCCTGACCCGCGATCAGATTCTCGAGGCCGTCTGGGGCGACGCCTTTCTGGTCACCGGCCGGAGCGTGGACCGCTGCATCAACTCCCTGCGCCGTAAGCTTGAGCCTGACCCGCACCACCCCGTTTACATCCAGACCGTCCGTGAAGTGGGCTACCGCTTCGACCTGCCCGACGCATGAGGCAGTCCGCGGAACCTGCCCGTCCCTGATTTGAGAGGCCAGCGCCTCCTCCACTGCAGCGCAACGTCGTAGCGGCCGGGCCGGGTACCCGGCGAAAGCTGGGTGCCGACCGTTTTGCTCGTAAGACGGCCGGTACGGAGCCCGGCCGCTACAGAAAATGGCCCACTTTGCGCTTTTCCGCGGTGCGACGAGGCTATGCTTTTCGTGGTTATCCCGGTTTGAGGCGATCATGAGGAGTGAAAGAATGTTCATGTTGTGCCGTCATGCTCGAGGCATGAATCTTCTGATCATCCTTGTTCTGGCCGGTCCGGCTCTCGGGCTTACCCGTCCGGCGGAGCCTGGTGAAGCGCGGGCCGAGCCCCCCGCCCAGTTGTTCGACGGGATGGGCACGCACCATCGCCCGATCACCACTGCCTCGCCGCAGGCCCAGCGCTATTTCGACCAGGGTCTGATCTGGGCCTTCGCCTTCAACCACGACGAGGCCATTCGCTCCTTCCGGCAGGCTGCCCGGCTCGACCCCGACTGCGCCATGGCCTGGTGGGGCGTGGCCCTGTGCAGCGGGCCGCACATCAACAATCCGGCCATGTCTTCCGACTATTCCCAGCTCGCGTGGGACGCGCTGCAGCGCGCGCTGGAACGCCGGGCCAAAGCCAGCCCGGTCGAGCAGGCCCTGATTGATGCCTTGAGCAAGCGGTACGCCAACCCCCCGCCGGAGGATCGCCGTCCGCTCGATGAGGCCTACGCGGCGGCCATGCGCAAGGTGTGGCACGCGCATCGCGGTGACGCGGACGTCGGGGTGTTGTTCGCCGAATCGCTCATGAACCTGCAGCCGTGGGATTTGTGGACGCTGGACGGCAAGCCGAAAGGGAACACCACCGAGATCCTCAGTGTGCTGGAGGCGGTGCTGGCCACCGCCCCCGAGCATCCGGGGGCCTGCCATCTCTACATTCATGCCGTCGAGGCCGGTCCGCACCCGGAGAAGGGCATCGCCGCCGCTGACCGCCTGCGGGATGCGGTGCCGATAGCCGGTCATCTCGTGCACATGCCGTCGCATATCGACGTCCAGGTCGGCCGCTGGGCCCAAGCCTCCGACCAGAACCGCAAGGCCATCGAGGCCGACCGCCGCTACCGGGCGCTTTCGCCCCGGCACGGGTTCTATCACGTCTACATGGCCCATAACCACCATTTCCTGGCGTTTGCCTCCATGATGGAAGGGCGCAGCGAGGAAGCTTTGAAGGCGGCCCGCGACATGATCGCCGGCGTGCCCGCGGAGTTCATCAGGGAGCAACCCGCCCTGATCGACCCCTACCTGATGATCGAGCTGGATGTGCTGAAGCGCTTCGGCCGTTGGGAGGACGTGCTCAACTATCCCCGGCCGTCCGCCAACTTGTCGATTAGCACGGCCTTCTGGCATTACGCCCGCGGCATTGCTTACGCGGCCCAGCGCAACGTGTCCGCCGCCGAGGAGGAACAGAAGGCCTTTCGCGCCGCCGTTAAGAAGGTGCCCTCCGACGCGATCATGGCCATCAACCCGGCCCACAAGGTGCTCTCCATCGCCGACTATGTGCTGGCCGGCGAAATCGCCCTGGCCCGCGGGGAGACGGACAAGTCCGTGGCCGCCCTGCGCGAGGCGGTGCGCATCGAGGATGACCTGCTGTATATGGAACCGCCGGACTGGATCCAGCCGGCCCGGCACACGCTGGGGGCCGTGCTGGTGGCTGCGGACCGTTTTGCGGAGGCCGAGAAGGTCTATCGCGAGGACCTCCAGCGCTGGCCGGAGAACGGCTGGTCGCTGCACGGCCTGGCCACCTGCCTGCGGGCGCAAAAGGCCAACGCCGAGGCCGAGAAGGTGGAGGCCCGCTTCAGGAAAACCTGGGCCCGGGCAGATGTGAAGATCGGCTCAAGCTGCCTGTGTGTCCCGGGAATTGAGGACGCGGGAGGGAGCGGAGGGCGCGGAGAGAATTGAACCGCGGAGACGCGGAGACGCAGAGAATTATAGAAAAGCTTGGAACAACTCTCTCTGCGTCTCGGCGTCTCGATCCCGATCTCTGTAGAACAAGCTCGTCAGCGCTTGTTCTTGCAGTCAGTTTCTGTCGCCGAACGGAGGCCTTCGAGTCCGATGCCTCATGCCCCCCCAACAACTGACCAAAGGACCACTGACCCAACAACTGACAACGAACAACTGACAACTGACATCCTGCCCAAACACCTGGAGTTGCAGGCGCAACCCGCGCCAGCCCCCTGTTGCCTGAAGAATCCAAGAACACGAAATAATAAAACCGCCGAGGCGCCGAGACGCGGAGAAACAAAAACTCAAAAAGATCCCTCTGCGTCTCTGCGTCTCCGCGGTTCAATCCAAATCTCCGCGCCCTCCGCCACCTCCAAGACTCGCAGCACTAGAACTCTTTGCGCTGCCGCGCGGCGGGAATATTGAGCTGCTGGCGGTACTTGGCGATGGTGCGGCGCGAGACTTCCAGGCCCTCTTTCTGGAGGCGGTCGGCGATGGCCTCGTCGGAGAGCGGCTCGCGCTTGTCTTCCTCGTTGATGATCTGCTGCACGCGGGCCTTGACCGAATCCCAGCTCGTGGCCTCGCCGGTGTCGGTGGTCTCGGTGCCGCCGGTGAAGAACATGCGCAGCGGGAAGATGCCGCGGGGCGTCTGCATGTACTTGTCCGCCACCGTGCGGCTGATGGTCGAGGGGTCGCAGCCGAATTTGTCGGCCAGTTCGCTCATGCGCAGGACCTTCATCCCCGCCGGGCCGAGCTCCAGGAAGTCCCGCTGGCGATGGATGACCTCGCGGGCCACCTCCAGCAGGCGGTTGCGGCGATATTCGATCGCGTCGATAAGGGCTCCGGCCGCTTCGAGGTTTCGGCGAACGAACTCGCGGGCCTCTTTGTCACCTTCCTTGTCGGCCAGCATCCGCTTGTAGGTCTCGGAGATGCGTAGCCGCGGGCTGTTGCCCCGGGTCAGGCGGACGACGTAATCATCCTCCTCGTCGGACCATTCCACGATTACGTCCGGCACGATCACCGGTACCTCGCGATCCACCACCAGCAGGCCGGGATGCGGGCTGAGCCGGCTCAGGGTGCGGACGGCGCGCTTGATGTCTTCAAGGGAGCGGCCGGTGGCCTTGACCACGGCGGGATAGCGATTCTTCTGCAGATCCTCGAGATGGCACTCAACCAGCGTGCGTTCCAGTTGATGGTCGCCCTCCAGGGCGTCGATCTGGTTGATCAGGCATTCTTTCAGATCGCGGGCGGCGATACCCGCCGGCTCCAGCGATTGGACCCAGCTCAGGGCCTCTTCCATCTCCTCCGGGGTGAAGGGGGGCTCATACTGTTGGGCGATCTCCTCCAGGGGGGTGCGAAGATAGCCGTCCTCTTCCACATGATTGATGATCAGCTCGCCGGCCTTGCGGATATTGCCGTTGACGCTGAGGAACGCCCACTGGCGAAGCAGGTGCTCGTTAAGCGACTCCGGGCGGCTGGCCGTGTTGGCCATGGCGTCCATTTTGGCGTCGCGCTCGCCGGAATCGATCCGCGGACGTCCGAAAGCCTGGTCGGAATCATCGAAATCATACTCGCGGGAGAGGCGGTCCAGGCGGGTGAAGCTCTCCGCCTCGTGGATGGTTTCGGCCCCCACGCCCTCCTCGCCGACGATCGGATCACCGTTGCCGCTCTCCGGCTGGATGGGGCGCTGTGGCTCCTCCTCTTCCAGGGCCGGGTTGCGCTCCAGCTCTTCGCGGATCTTCGACTCCAGCGCCAGCAAGGGAAGCTGGAGGATGTTCATCGACTGGATGAGCTGCGGCGTCAGCCGCTGCTCCTGTCGAAGACCCAGCGACAGGTTTTGTGACATGAACTGGGACATCACTCAACCAAATACTCTGCGCACCGACACCTTACAACTCGGCCTAATCGGTATATCGGCCCGGTTCCGCACCGCTATTGTAGAAAGAAACGGGGGCGGCTTACAACGGTGTACGTCCTGTAATGGCCGCCTCCAGCATGGCCCGGGAAGCGTATTCGACCTGGGAGCCAACGGGCAGTCCCCGCGCCAGCCGGGAAATGGTGACCCCGGTATTTTTCAGGCGATCCTGAATATAAAGGGCGGTTCCATCGCCTTCTAAAGTCGGGTTGGTGGCCAGCAACACTTCACGGACAGTGCCCGCCCGAACCCGGTTGACCAGGGCATCAATGGTCAGATCGCCCGGCTCCACCCCCTCCAGGGGGGCAATATGCCCCATGAGCACATGGTACACGCCTCGAATCAGGCCGGTTTGCTCCAGCAGCATGACATCCTTGGGCTGCTCGACCACCACGATCAACGAGGCATCGCGTTGCGGATCTCCGCAGATCACGCACGGATCCGATTCGGTCAGATTAAAACACTGCGAACAGTGCCGCAGGTTCTGTTTCACATCGACAATGGCCTGGGCCAGAGGCAGGGCGTCCTCCGCGGCGGCCCGCAGCAGGTGGAACGCGATCCGCTCGGCACTTCGCGGCCCGATACCGGGCAGCTTGTTCAACTCAGCCATCAGCCGGGCCAGCGATTCAGGAATGCCCCGGGGCAGATCATTCAAGTCAGCGACTCCATTCTTCTCTTATTCAGCGCGGGGCCGACGGGCCTCACGTGCCTTGACCCAGAAGACCACCCAGACTCCCCAGATCCAATCCGCCGGTCAGCCGGGCCATTTCCGCCTTCATGCCCTCTTGCGCCTTCCGGGTGGCCGAGGTCACCGCGGCCGTCACCATGTCCTCCAGCAATTCGACATCGGAGACGGCCTTGGGGTCGATCTTAATCCGGATGAGCTCACCTTTCCCATCCACCGTCGCCGTCACCATCCCGGCGCCAGCGTCCGCCTCATAGCGCTGCTGGGCCAGGGTTTCTTGCATTTTCTGCATATTTTCCTGGAAGGACCTGGCCTGCTTGAACAGGGCACCGAGATTGCCTAGACCACCCAACATTCTGAAGACTCCTCTACAAGCAGCGCGGGTCGGCTGACCCGGTAACCCTTGACGGCGCCACTCTGGCCCCCAACTGCCTATGGTCATGGGACAGCCCAGGAATAACGCCTTACAATTTTACAAACTCATTATAGTCACCGCACGCGCTCAACGTTAACTAACGATCCATCAAAGAGTTCGAGCGCTTGCCGAACGGCCGGATCGGAGGCCGCCGCGCGCAGATCGTAGGCACTGGCGGGGGCTGTGGGTGCGGCCGGAGACGCGTGCCGCCCCGCGGGCCCGGGAGGCGAGGCGGTTGCCGGGCGGGCGTCGTGACCATTGCTGAAGCGTGGAGCAGGCGACGCGCCGTGGGCCGCGGCTCGGGCCGGGGGGGAAATCTTCTCACCAGCGGGCATGCGCGCCATCGGGCCGGCCCCTTGCGGGGGAGGGGGCTCCCGCCCACTCGGGATGCTTCGCCCCGGCGCGTGGGCACTCCAGGCGGGAGGGCGCGAAGCTGGGCCGGTGGGCGCAGCGCCGAGGGGCCGCTCATCGCGAAGGCCTCCAGGTCGAACCCCTGGCCCGGCCGCCGCTTGCGGAGAACGAGTCGCCGGATCGGCCACCGGCGGGGCCATCACTTTTTTTTTTGAGCTGTCGTCCCCGGCCGGACCGGCTGCGCTTCCGAGTTGATCCAGCAGCGTTTGAATGGATCGATACCGGACCGCGCTGGCCAGCCGCACGATCCCCGCTTCCAGCAGCGCACGGCCCAGGGCGCTGAAGCGCACGTTTCGCCGGAGCTCCTCCAGCACGGAAATCATGTATACGTACTGCTCGGAATCAAAGCGTTTGGACAGCGCCAGCAGCCCTTCGGCGGCCCCGCTGGGCAGATCCACCAGCGGCGTATCCGGCCCGCACACGGCCAGCAGCATGAGCGTGCGCACCTGCTCGGCCAGCGATTCAGCCAATCGCTCCAGGCTGTACCCCGCCGAAAGGCACTGATCCAGCGACACCAGCGCCCCGGCCGCATCGTGGTCCGCAAGCTGCCCGATCAGCCTAGTGAGCACCTCGTCGTGCGGCGTGGGCAGCACGTCGTCGATCATGTCCAGGGTGAGCTTGTCCCGCCCCATCGAGAGGAGCTGATCCAGCAGCGACAGGCCGTCGCGCATGGAGCCGTTGGCCAGCCGGGCCACCCGCCGGATCACGGCCGGGTCCGCCTCGATTTTTTCCTGCTTGAGAATCTGCTCGAAATGCCTGGCGATTTCGTCCGCACTGATGCTGCGGAAATCAAACCGGAGACACCGGCTCTGGATGGTGGCCGGCACCTTCTGCGACTCGGTGGTGGCCAGGATGAACTTTACGTGCTCGGGCGGCTCTTCCAGCGTCTTGAGCAGGGCGTTGAACGCCCCGGTGCTGAGCATGTGGACTTCGTCGATGATGTAGATCTTGAAGCGGGCTCGGGCCGGGCGGTACACGATGTTGCCGCGCAGCTCGCGGATGTTGTCCACCCCGGTGTTGCTGGCCGCGTCGATCTCGATGACGTCCATGTCCTGGCCTTCGGCAATGGCCACGCAGGACTCGCACTTGCAGCAGGGCTTGATCGTAGGCCCCTTGGCCTTCAGGCAGTTCAGTGAGCGGGCCAGGATGCGGGCCGCCGAGGTCTTGCCCACCCCGCGGGTCCCGCAGAAGAGATACCCGTGGTGGATCCGGCCGCTCTGGATGGCGTTCTTGAGCGTGGTGGCCACGGCCTCCTGGCCGACCAGCTCGTCGAACGTCCAGCTCCGGTATTTGCGTGCAAGGACGGTATATGCCATCGTGAACCTCGGCTGGAGTATACGAGCACAACGGCCACGACGCCAGTGGATGAAAAGGCCCAGGATCTATCGCGGGCAACCGCGGAACGGAATGCCTGCCGCGCCTGAAAAAGCGGCGATAGAGGGCTCTGGAGGTTGAAACAATGCACAAGGCCGCCCGCATTGGAAGCCAGGTGAGCCAGGGCGCCTGAGACGCGCTGGCTGGGCTGCTACCTCTCGGTCCTGACCCGTTGGCCCTCGGCCCCACCGCCTGGGACCTGGCCTCCAATGCAAACGGCCTTGTCGCCGTAGAAAGCTATTAAACTCCAATCGCGGGCGAAGGACAACGCCTTCTATCCAACCCTCGCGCCGCATCGGGCTTCAGGCTCGATGCCGCTCCTTCAATGTCCCGCTCTCTCAGCCGCCGGCCCCGAACGCGGGTTGCGTGCTCAGGCCGCCCAGATCCAGCCGCGATGATCCCTGCGGACCGTCCATCTGGCCGCTGATTATAGCAGGGCGAGTGGTCACCGGGGGGATTCGCCCTTCGGAACCGAACACACTGGGCTCGTGGCCGGGAACATTCTCCAGGCTGATGGTCCGGATAACCACGGGCTTCTTGAGCCGACCAAATTCATCGGTCGGCGCGGTGGCGATCCGCTCCAGCGTTTGGAAAGACTCCTCGCCGACCAGGTAACCGAAGGCCGTCTGGTTACCATCGAAAGCAGGCTGTCGGCTGGTGGTGATGAAAAACTGGCTGCTGGCCGAATCCGGGTCGCTGGGCAACCGGGCCATACCTACCGTGCCGCGCTCAAAGGGAATCTGGCTGAACTCGGCCTTCACGCGCTTGCCGTCCGGCCGGCCGCCTTTGCCGTCGCCGCGCGGGTCTCCGCCCTGAATGAATGCCTGGGGGAAAGCCCTGTGGAACGTGAGCCGGTCGTAAAAGCCTTTATCCACCAGCTCAATGAAGTTTTCAATGTTCTTGGGCGCCTCCGCATAGTAGAAGCGGACGGTCATGGAACCCAGTTCCGTGTTAATGACGGCCTGGCGTTCGGCCATGATGTTCACGTTCACCGGGGCGGACTCAACTTCCCCGAAATAGGGTCGCCAGATGATCGTGTACTGACCCGGCCGGCGCATCGAGCGAAAATACTGGGTCAGCTCTACACGAAGGCCCACACTGCCGTACGGCGCCAGCCGCACCACCGGCACGGCCCCCTGCGGACGCCAGCCGAAATCCGTATCCCACTCTTCGCCACGCGCATCCTTGATATGCACCCCGGCAGAGCGGATTCCGCTGAACACGTGGGCCAGCGGCAGCCCCGTCATGGTGGAGACTTCTTCGGTGGCCGGTGCGTCAGGCACCCGCAGCGTCACTGGATCGGCGGTGAGGTTGGTAATGCTGAAGTGAACCCAGACCGGCTGGCCGAGCTGGACAATAGCTCGTTCCGCCCGCAATTCGGCGCGAATCGCCGCCGATGACGGTGCGGGAAGCGTCGTGGGTACCATCGGTCCCGCCTGCCCAAAGGCGGCAGCGCCCAGCACCCACGGCACGATGACCACCATTCGCGTCAGAATCCAGGTTGTTGGCATCGGCGGCCTTCCCATGCGTAATGCGTCCTTTACGATCGGACCGCAGCATAAGCCCTGCTGTCTACCAAACTTACAACATCGGCTTGCTGGCGGCGATTCCCGCAACTTTTATACACCCGCACATGCGGAAACGGCGCAGAGAGGCTGAGCCAAGGTGCGATTTAGTGGCCGGCCGCCGCAGCGCTCCCACCGGCGGCGGAACCCGCTGGGGTGTCCGCCGGTTGGGTCTGCGTCGGGAACCCCACCCCCGGCTGGGTGCTGGTAACCAGCACTCGCCCGGCAATATCGCTGGGAGCAGGGCCGATCCGCCACTCGTCGCCCTCTCTGAATACCCAGATGACCGCCTGGCGCTCCGAGCGATCCCGCCGGTCCGGCTTGCGAAGTTCAATCACCGCATGCACATAGTAGTCGTTCGGCTGCCGCTGGTCGTGATAGATCCCCTCGATTTTGACCAGCTTGACCCCCTGCCAGAGCTTCCGGAACTGATTGGCATCCGGCGGCTGATAGGAGATGCCGAAAAGCTGCCGAAAACGGTCGTAATCGCCCTTCGCACAGCAATCCAGAGCCTTGCGGATGAACTCGTTCAGGACGACATCACCCGTCTTGAGATGTTCCGGGAAAGCGACTGTCGGCGCCGGACTGCCCTGAAACTCATCAACCAGGGGCGGGTTATCGATCATGCCGTCGTTCTCAGTCGACGTGTTGCGCTCACAGCCGGTCAGCCCGGCCAGCAGAAACACCGCCGCGCATTCCCCCACCGCCAAGGATATCCATTTTCTGTTGAACATAAGCGGCACCATCTTAGATCGGCGAGGGGCTGCGCGCCAAATCTTGAGGAGATTTCCCCATGTTGTTCGGCGCGGTCTTTGGCCGTTCGTTATCGCAGAAGGAATTCCCCATCGGAGCCAATCTTTGGGCGGTTGCGGAAGGCGCTGGTCAGCCATCCAAGTTGAGTCCGGTAATCCCAGGTTGAGTCCGGTAATCCAGGTAACGCAGGTAAGGAACGAGCCGCGCTTTCAGCATTGCGCAATTTCTCGTGTTCGTGAAGATTTTTTCATTGTAGGCAAGCTCAGCAGTTGCTAAATTGTTGGCTGATGTTTTTCACGTCCTTTTTTCTGAGGAGGAACAGAACGATGGATCTCTGGAAGCCTTTACGGGTAGCGACTTTGAACGCCCTGGCCGCCATCGTCGTGGTCTGGGCCGCCTCAAGCATGGGGCTGGGGCCTGATGCACAGGCCGCGGAATACATCCTCGTTGACCTGGGTGACCTGGGTAATCCCTATGGCGAAGCGCGTGATGTGAACAACGCCGGCCAGGTCACCGGTTACTCCATGATGGTCTCCGGGGGATACCGATATCCCTTCATCTGGAGCCCTGACCAGGGCATGCGTGCCCTGACGGTCGCGCCCGACTTCCGGAGCGGCGAGGGCTACGGAATCAATGACAGCGGCCTGATTACCGGGTCCGGAACGCGCATCCTCAGCGGTACGTCCTTCGGCTTCTACTCGGCGGACGGCCTGAACTGTACGAGTCTGTGGATCTATGGCTCCAGCACGAATTACGCCCGGCGGGTCAACAACGAAGGCTGGGTCGTCGGCGAGGCTCGGACGCTCAACAGCGGTTTCGTCAAACACGTCGATTCGCCTAACGGCCAGGCATATCAGGTCCTCATTCCCACGCTGGATCTCCAGAACCCCACCGGATACGGGGTGTCGTCCAACGGCTACGGCATTTCGAACGTGAAAAAATGGATCGACGGCACCGACGTCGTGCAAGTCACCGGCGAAGCCACGAGCACCACTGACTCGTCCGCCCGCGCGTTCCTCTGCACCATCCGCGTGAGCGATATGCAAATCCTGGAGATGCGCAACCTCGGCACGCTTGGCGGTACCGAAAGCCATGGCCGCGACGTCAATGACAAGGGCGAGGTGGTTGGCGCGGCCCGCACCGCCGAGCCCGGCCCGCACAGCCATGCCTTCCTTTGGTCGGAGGCCGACGGTTCTCCCCAGATGATTGATCTGGGCTACATCACCGACCCCGTCTACAGCTCCAGGCCGGGCGCCTACCACCAAAGCGCCGCCTGGGACATCAACAACAACTCGGTGGTCGTCGGCCAGTCCCTCATCGCCTCCTCGCAAGGCGGCACGACGTATTACTACGCGTTCGTCTGGGACCAGCAGAACGGCATGCGCAATCTCAGTGACCTGATCGATAAATCACCCACCAGCGCATGGGTCACCGGAAACTGGAGGACGTTTGAGTTCGCCTGGGCCATCAACGACAAGGGCTGGATTGTCGGTCGGGGCACCAAGACGAATACCGTGTCCGCGCCGTTCCTGCTCCTGCCCGATAAGGACGGCGACGGCACCGCCGATGATTTCGACAACTGCCCCAACGTGGCCAACCCCGATCAGGCCGACAGCGATGGTGACGGCGTCGGCGACGCCTGCGACAACTGCGTGGACCGGGCCAACCCCGATCAGCTCGAAACCGACGGCGATGGACTGGGCGACGCCTGCGATAACTGCCCGGCCGTCAACAATCCCGAGCAGGAGGATAGCGATCTGGACGGTTGGGGCGACGTGTGCGACAACTGCCCGACCATCGCCAACAGCGATCAGAACGACGTTGATGGCGACTTCGTCGGCGATCTCTGCGACGGCTGCCCGAACGACCCGGACAAGATTGAGCCCGGCGCCTGCGGTTGCGGCGTGGCCGATACGGACTCCGACTCCGACGGTACGCCGGATTGCATCGATGGCTGCCCCAATGATCCCGCCAAGACCGAGCCCGGCGCCTGCGGCTGCGGCGTGGCGGATGAGGATGCCGACGGCGACGGCATGCCGGATTGCATCGACGGCTGCCCCGCTGACCCGGCCAAGATCGAGCCGGGCATCTGCGGCTGCGGTGTGGCCGATACCGATTCCGACGCCGACGGCACGCCGGATTGCATCGACGGCTGCCCCAATGATCCCGCCAAGACCCAACCCGGTGTTTGCGGCTGCGGCGTAGCCGACACCGATTCCGACGCCGACGGCACGCCTGACTGCAACGACGCCTGCCCGGCCGACCCGGCCAAGACCGATCCGGGCATCTGCGGTTGCGGTGTGGCCGATACCGACAGTGACGAGGATGGCACGCCCAACTGCTTCGACCTCTGCCCGAACGACCCGGCCAAGACCGAGCCGGGCGTCTGCGGCTGCGGCGTGGCGGATGAGGATGCCGATGGCGACGGCACGTTTGACTGCAACGACGCCTGCCCCGAGGACCCCGCCAAGACTGAGCCGGGTCTGTGCGGCTGCGGTGTGGCCGATACCGACAGTGACGAGGATGGCGTGCCCAACTGCGCCGATAACTGTCCGAACGATGCGGGCAAGATCGAGCCGGGCGTGTGTGGTTGCGGCGTGGCCGACATCGACAGCGATGGCGACGGCACGTTTGACTGCAACGACGCCTGCCCCGAGGACCCGGCCAAGACCGCTCCGGGCCTGTGTGGCTGCGGCGTAGCCGACATCGACAGCGATGCCGATGGCGTCGCCGACTGCCTCGACGCCTGCCCGAATGACCCGGCCAAGACCGCTCCGGGCCTCTGCGGCTGCGGCGTAGCCGACGTGGACAGCGATGCCGACGGCGTCGCCGACTGCAACGACGGCTGCCCGAATGACGCCGGCAAGGTCGATCCCGGCATGTGCGGCTGCGGCGTTCCGGAGACGGACAGCGATGGCGACGGCGTACCCAACTGCGTGGATAACTGTCCCAACGTTCCCAACCCGGATCAGGCCGACTCCGACGGCGATGGCATCGGGAACGCCTGCGACACCAACCTGTTAATCGCCGTGGAGGACGCCTTCATTCGCCGTGTTCCGCAGGGTGACCTCAACGAAGGGGCCAACCCCCGGCTGCGCGTGGCCAAGTCCGGCCAGAACCGCGCGCTGGTCCGCTTCGATCTGAGCGGCGTCAACACCCAGGCGCTCAAGAAGGCCACGCTGGTGCTCACCATCGCCGAGAAGCCGGTCGGCTGGGGCAACAAGGACGAGAAGGTCGTGCCCTACCGCCTCCTCGTGCCCTGGACCGAGGGCAACGGCTGGAACCTGAATGGTAAGATCACCGGCACCGGCCCCGGCGTGACCTGGGAGTGCCCGACCGACGCGGACATCAGCAACAAGAAGGCTGATTGCTCGACCTCCTGGTCGGGCGGCACGTTTGCTCCCGCCACCGCCGCGGGCGTTGTCCATCACAAGGACATGCCGGTGGAGGTCAAGTGGGACGTCACGGCCGACGTGAAGGCGGGCGCTCCGTTCGGCTGGCTCATTAAGCGCGAGGAGGAGGACCGCGGCGGCACCGTGGACTACTACTCCCGCGAAGGAGCCGCCGCCGCCGGCAACCCGACGCTGGCCCCGCGCCTGATCCTGGAGTACTGACCGGCAACGCTAAGGCCCAATCGGAGGGCGGGCATCCCTGCGCGCCTTCCTGAACCCGAAGGGGGCCGGCACAGGGGGTGGGCATTTTGCCCGCCCTCTTGAACCCGAACAGGAGGAGGGCATCTCGCCCCCCTCAACCCCTAACCCACAACCAACGGGCCGCTTCCCGCCAAGGAAGCGGCCCGTTCTCTATGTCAGCCGGTCTACTGAACCAGCCCCCAGGCCAAGCGAGGAGTTGAGAGGAGACAAGAACCAATCCTGAGGGCAAGCAAGGTGTTGAGCGGAGACAAGCCTACGACCCCTCACTGGCGCTCAGCGCTTCGGAGCTTCCAACATGACCTTCCCACGTTCTCACTTTTCCACCTGCTCACTTTTCCACCCCCACCGGCGAGACACCGGTGCCACATTGCATTTGAGCCGTGCAAAAGCCCCAAAGGGGCTGGTTGAGAGCAGCCACCAGTGAAGCGAAGCGGAACTCGTGGATAAGCAGCGTTCCCCTACCTCAACCCCGCGCCCTGAACCTAATCTCCTGAACCCTGAACCCCGAACCTTGAACCCTCAGATTGCGGACGCAGTCCGCGCCGTGTGCTTTCAAGCTTCCCCGTTCTTCTCCCTCACCCTCTCCCCGTGGTACCCGATCGTCCGGCCCTCTTTCCAATGCTCGCGCAGCCGCCGGTGCGCCTCCGCCGGTTCCACCACCCGCAGTCGTTCGCGATCCGCCCATAATCCGAGCCGCTCCAGCGTCCGGATCGCATCCTCCACATCAAAGTTCACCTGGATCTCGAACCGCTTGGCCAGGTACGCCTCGACCCGCCCGCGCAGCTCCTCCGCCGATCCCGGCGCCTCCGGACCCGCATGGCAGAACCAGTACGCCAGGACGGCCTCCTTGACCTCCTCCTGGGCGATCATCGACACCAGCTTGTGGATGACCCCCGCGTTGTTGTCCAGATTCTGGTAGTAAAGATGCTTTGTCCGTATCGAGTCGCGCAGCGTGCACGCGTAGCGATACCCCGAGAACGTGCGCCACACCAGCAGCCCCGCCCCGAAGGCCACGATCCACAGCAGCCGGCTCCAGTAGATGATCGTCCCCAGCAGCTTGGCCACCTTGAGCCCCGTCGATCCGACCAGGCTCGCGCTGCTGCCCACCAGCTTGATCCGGTCGAACCAGGTCATCTCCACGTCGGCGTGCGGCAGCAGCGCCTCCACGTCCATGATGGGGATTTCCTTGAACAACTTGAGATGGACGTAGGGCTCACCCTGGTGCTGGGTCACGATGGCCAGCCGCCGGTATACCGGCAGCTTGCGCTCCTGCCCGCGCCAGGGATGCCGCCAGGTCCGGATCCGTCGCCGCGTGTGGGACCGCCCGCGCACCCACACCGCGAGCTGGGCCAGCCGCTCCGGGCGCAGCCGTACGCGCAGCCCGAAGCTGTTGGCCGTCTTGACCGCCAACCGGATCTGAGCGTCGGTGAGCCGCACGAAGTTCGCCTTGGTCAGCAGGTATTCCAGCCGGGCGCTCAGCTCACGATACCCTGCCGGCGTCCGGGCGCCGGCGATGTCTTCCAGCGGCTGCGTGTCGAGGTCCGGGCTGAACGCGGTGTAGAACTCCGCCACCTCGCGCTCGAAGGCGGCCAGCTCCTGGTCGATCACGTCTTCCAGGGCCGCACAGATGCCCAGGAGGGTGTCCGGTGAAACCCCGAACACTTCCGCCTCCCGGGCCAGGGCGGCGCCCAGGTTGACCGCGCGCAGCGGAATAAACCGGTCATCCGGCCGGTGGTACGGCATGCCGGCGGTTGGATCATTGAATAAAGGAGAAGCCTCTCCAGCCATGCGCCCGAATTATACCCGACGGCACCCGCCGGGAGATCAAACCGTTCTCCCGGCTGGTGAAAAATAGTTTGTGACAGGCACGGCGGCGACCAATTGAGCCCGAAGCGCAAGCGAGGGAGCCCAAAGTGCAGCCGATTGAGCTCGAGGCGCAAGCGACTGAACCCGAAGCGCAAGCGACCGAGCCCGAAGCGCGAGCAAGGGACTGGTGAGTGGCTTCGCCAGCCCTCGCTTGCGCTTCGGGCTCGGTATTCTCGCTTGGGCTTCGGGCTCAGCATTGGCCCTTCCCCCCTCCGCCGAGGTTGTCACGGACCCGGTGGAAGTCTTCATCCGGCACGGTGACAACTACCGGGACGGCACTCAGCATTCAGTACTTCTCACAACCGCGCCTTCGTGATAGGCCGCAGGCTATTTGTGCCCATGTTCCCCGGCCGAGCACCCCTTGGGCTCGTGCCCCGCGCCCGCGTGTTCATGATGCTCTGGCCCGCCGGCAAGGCTCACCGCCGCCTCGTGCACGCGCTCCACGTAATGCAGGAAGTCCACGTAAGCCTTCACGAACTCCCGGCCGGCCTTCACGCTGTGGGTCACGTGGCGCTTGGCGGCCGCGACGCGCTGAAAACGCTCGTGCAGGCCGTGCGTGAGGGCCTCGATGAGCAGCTTGCCCACGGCGTCCGAGGAGCCCTCGGCAACCGCCCGGTCGGCGGCCGGAATGGCCGGCCCAAGGTCGCGCCCAGCCGGCTTGAGTCCGGTATACGGCGCTCCCTCACCGGCCCGGTGGATGCGCACGAGCGTCTCGAAGAAGTACATATCGGCCAAGTCGCGGGCCTCCTCGCTCAGCTTGCGGACGGCCAGCGTCTTCTCGAAAGCCTTGCGGATCTCGCTTTCGTCTTTCTCCTGAACCCAGATCAGGACGAGGTTCACGTCCTGGGCCGTCAGCGCCTGGCGGGCGGCGTTCACTACCGGTCCGTCCAGCCCGTCGCAATGGGCCAGCGCCGGGGCCGTGCCGACCAGCCCCGCCGAAACCGCCAGCGCCACCTTCCAGAAACGGATGCGAGAGCGTTCCATCATCCCGAACCTCCTTTCGAGGTTGTCAAAACAACTGCCCAAGTCGAAACCCCCACAACCGAAACCGCGAATGCACCCACACGTCGTATGAAAGCTACCGCGCGATACCTCTTCGCCGGGCCATCTCCTCCCCCACCGCCGCCAACTGCCCAGCGGTCAGAGTGGCTCCAGCGAGCGGAAAGAGCTCGGTGTCTTCCAGGTGGATATGCGCTGCGTACAGCGAGCGAAGTTCAGAGAGAACCGTGCGCAGCCGGTCCGCGGCGGCCGGATCGAGAGCGCCGGCCTGAAGCCACTCGCGGCCCAGGCGGTCCACCTCTTCGTGCCCGGCCTGGGCCCGTGCGTGATCGGCTTCCAGCCCGGCGAGCTTGTCCAGGGCGGCTCGCACGCGGACATCCGGGCACGCCCGCATCCGGGGAAACAGCGACTCCTCCTCGTCCTGCGTGTGCCGGGGCGCCGCCTCGCGGAAGTAGCGCAGCGCTACTTCGAGGGCCCGCCGCTGCTCTTCGTTCAGGGCGCCCCCCTGGGCCTGCTCGACAACCGTAATCAGCACACCGAGGAAGCACTCGATGCGCCGATGGCAGTCGCCCAGCAGTCCAAGGGGCTGATCGAACCCGCTCTCCGGTCTGGCACCAATCGAAACCGGCATGATGACCCTCGTAGCGCTATTCAGCGGTCAGCACTCAGCGTTCAACTTTCAGCAGTCAGCTTTCAGCTCTCAGCGGTCAGCAATCGCAACTCAGTACTCAGTACTCAGCACTCAGTACTTTATGCCTGCCGTGCCAACCGCGCTTCCAACGCACTGGCCCGCGGGAAAAGGATATTATTCTCCTTGTGAATGTGCTGGTGCATATCCTTCTCCAGCACGGCCAGGCCATCCAGCATCGCCCGGTAGCTGTTGCACGCCTCGGGCGTGGGCGTGTAGTCGCGGGTGAGCCCGCGCATCCGGGCCAGCGCCGTCCCCGCGCTGTCGTGCTCAAACTCCATCACCCGGATGGGGTTGTTCACGCTGCCGCAGTGGAACCTGGGGAGCGAACTGGCATATTCGAGCTGACGAATGATAGGGAAGAGCACCTGCTCTTCCTTGGCCATGTGCGATTCGAGCTCCATGCAGAAATCGCGGAATACGCCGGCCAGCGTCTGCAAATCCGGCTCGCGCTCGCCGTGCACGGAAGCCACCTTGGCGATCAAGGCGCTGAGCCGAGGCAGCTCCTCGCGCAGGAAGGCGTGATGCGTGGCCTCGATGTGGTCGCACAGCTCGTCCAGCGCGGCTTCGGCCCAGTTCCGCTCCTCGCCGTTGCCCGCGTTCTCGTCCGCGGCCACGGCGTCGAGCACGGCCCGGGCCTCGAGGCCCCGTTCCGCGCAAGCCTCGGCCAGGGGCCTGCGGCCGCCACAACAGTAATCGATGCCCAGCCGTTCGAGGGTTCGCGCCGCCCGCGGCCGCTCGGCCACCAGTTGCCCCACTGTCACGTTTACATCCAGAGTGCTCATGCTGATCTCCTGCCGGCAAACCGGCTTTGCATGTCCATGTGTCAGACTTTTCTGCCATGACCACGGGCGGCCGCAGTCGTTGACCGCCCGTGGCCCCTCTCCGAACATCTCAGAGCAACCCGCCGGTGTAACGGCGGGCGCATGTGCCGGCCACACCGCCCGTATCAACCGGCCGATCCCACCGGCTCCAGTTCGGCGCCGGCAACCTCCGGCCCGACGTCCGCCGGGAGACTCATCTCTCCTCTGCGCGACCAGCCGGTCTTGAGCCCCAGCACAAACCAGCCCAGGGCCACGATACCGATGCCAAACACGGTATCCCCGGGGGCCCGCAGCCAGCGCAGCTTGTCCATGATCGGCGTCTGCAAGAATTCGGCCGAACGGGCGTACCACATGCCGTGTTCCACGCTGGCCACCGTCTGCATCAGCCCGATGGGCAACAGGCTGATCAGCACCATGAGGGCCAGGCCGATGTTGATGGACCAGAAGGCGAAGGAGAGCATCCCCGTCTTCCACTGCGTCCGCGCGGCCAGCCCCTTAAGGCAGAACAGCATCAGCCCGATGCCCAGCATCCCGTAGACGCCGAACAGCGCGGTGTGGCCGTGCACCGGCGTGGTGTTGAGCCCCTGCATGTAATAGAGGGCGATGGGGGTATTGATCAGGAAGCCGAACAGGCCCGCGCCCACCAGGTTCCAGAAGGCCACCGCGATGAAGAAGTAGATGGGCCACTTGTAGGCGGCCACCCATTCCCGCGCCCGGCTGAGCGACAGGTTCTCGTAGGCCTCGAAGCCGATCAGCGTCAGCGGCACGATCTCCAGGGCGCTGAACACCGCGCCCAGGGCCAGGACGGAGGTCGGCGTCCCGGTGAAGTACAGATGGTGCATGGTGCCGATGATGCCGCCGGCCAAGAACAGCGTGGACGAGAACAATACCGCTGCGGTTGCGCTGGCCGTCCTTATCAGGCCCATGCGGGTGAACAAAAACGAGATGGCTACGGTGGCAAAGACCTCGAAGAAGCCTTCCACCCACAGGTGGACCACCCACCAGCGCCAGTACTCGGCCATGGCCAGGTGCGTCTGCCGGCCCCACATCAGCCCCGCGCCATAGAACAGTCCGATCGCCGCCGAAGCCAGCACGAACAGAGCGAGCAGATGCTTGTTCTCGGTCGGTTTGCGGAAGGCCGGCGCGATCGCCCGCACCATCAGGCCCAGCCACACGAACAGACCCACGAACAGGAAGAGCTGCCAGAACCGGCCGAGATCCACGTACTCATAGCCCTGGTGGCCGAACCAGAAATTGCTGGTAAAACCCAGCTTCTGCTGTACACCCAGCCACTGCCCAAACAGCGACCCGACCACGATGATCAGCAGGCACACGAACAGGAAGTTGACCCCCGCGCGCTGGAACTTGGGCTCGTATCCGGAGACTGCCGGAGCGATAAACAACCCCGTGGCCAGCCAGGCGGTAGCGATCCAGAAGATGCCGAGCTGGGTGTGCCAGGTGCGTGTCACCGAATACGGCAGCCACTTGGCCAGCGGAATGCCGTAGAATCCGTCGCCCTCGACGCCATAGTGCGCGGTCACCGCGCCCAGGACCACCTGCGCGATGATCAGCGCCGCCACCACCCAGAAATACTTGAGCGTGGCCCGCATTGAAGGCGTCGGCTGGAGAGCCAGCAGCGGATCATTGGCCGGGGCCGCGTGCGGTTCCTCGCCGTGCTTGCGCTGCGCGGCGATGTACCAGGCCAGCGCCCCCACGCCGCCCAGCAGGAGAATGATGCTGGCCAGAGACCAGACCAGAATCTGGCCGCTCGGCCGGTTGCCGATCAGATCCTCGGCCGGCCAGTTGTTGGTGTAGGTCACCGCCGACCCGGGTCGTTCGGTCGCGCAGGCCCAGGCGGCCCAGAAGAAAAACGCGTTCATCTTCCGTTGCCGCTCGGGATCCTTGATCTGGTTTTCGGGGATGGCGTAGGCCAGGCGAAGCTTTTGCATCTCCGGATCACTGCCGAACAGTCCGGCATAATGCTGCCCGACGGCGGCAATGGCCTGGGCCCGAACCGGTGAGACGGTCAGGTCGCCGGTGGCCGGGTCGTAGGTGTTGGTGCGCACCTCGGCTCTAAGCCGAGCCTTAAGCCCTTCCTGAATCTCCGGGCTCAATTCAGCAAAGGGCTTTTCGTGCTCGGCCTTGGCCCAGTGGTCAAGGATCCAACCCGCCTCACGGTGGAGCCAGTCGGCGGACCAGTCCGGTGCGACGTAAGCCCCGTGCCCCCAGACGGTTCCCACTTCCTGGCCGCCCATGGACTGCCAGACGTTCTGGCCGTCCTTGATATCCTGGCCGGTGAACAATACCTCGCCCCCTGCCGTCACGACCCGGTTGGGAATGGGAGGGGCCTGCCGGTACAACTCCCGGCCAAAATAGCCCAGAACCGCGAACGACCCGACGACCACCACCGTCAGGCCCATCCACAGGCGTCGATACCGCATTGCGTCGCTCCTTTATGCTCTCAGCAGCCCGATTGTTGGATATCTGAACCCAGATATCCAGTTGACACCGGGAATATACATCGCTATATTCTGGATGTCAAGGTTCAGATATCCGAATTTTGTATGGCGGCCGCTGGAAGGCCGCTGAAACGGAGCTCACCATGATTTCTCAGACCGCTGAATACGCTCTTCGGGCCGCCATCTGTCTGGCCGGACGGAAGGAAGCCTTAACCAGCCAGCAGATCGCCGCGGCCACCAAGGTTCCGGCCGGGTATCTCTCAAAAGTTCTGCAAGCTCTTGGTAGAGCCGGAGTTGTGGATTCTCAGCGCGGTCTGCACGGCGGGTTTACGCTGGCTCGGTCAGCCGAGGAGCTCACGGTTTTGGAGGTCATCAATGCGGTCGACCCCATGAAGCGCATTGATAAGTGTCCACTGGGCCTGCAAAGCCATGGGGTTCGGCTCTGTCCGCTGCACAAGCGTCTGGACGATGCTATGGGCTTGGTTGAGCAAGCCTTTGCCAGCTCGACCATTGCAGAGCTCCTGGCGGAACGAACAGAGAGCCGGCCGTTGAACCTGGAGGCCTGCTCCTGCGCGGGGCCGGTCGTGCAGTCGAAATAGCACGAGCGACAGCGCACCTTTCGAGGGCCGGCTCTTAACCGAGACAGTTGCCTATACGCGATGGCCAGTCCAATGAACTATCCGCCGCTTAAGCGTCATCCCGCCTTGCAACCGCTTTCGCGGGACCACTACGTGGGCCTGGTGCAGGCGCAGCGTCTCCTGAAGGCGGCCGATGCCGACGTCGCCGCGCGGCGGGAGGCGGCGCGCCAGTTCATGAGCGCCTGGGAGGCGGAGATTGCAGAGCATTTTGCGGACGAGGAGCGGCTCTTGCCGGCCCTCATTCATCAGGCCGGTGATCGCGACCGGCTGCTTGATGAGCATACGCGCCTGCGGGCGCTGGCCGCGGAAGCGGAACGCAGTATCGCGGGCGAACCGGGTTCTGACCTGCTGCGCGCGTTGGGAACGCTCCTCCACGATCACATTCGCTGGGAAGAGCGGCAACTTTTCCCGGTCATTGAAGCAGCGGCCAACCCGGACCAGTTGACCCGCCTGGAAGAAGAGACCCACACCATCGAAACAAGCCGCCCTCGATCGGCCTGCCGGCCGGTGGAAGGCGTTCGGGAATAACGGAGGATCTTCATGGTTGCAGTGCATGTGCCGACGGAACCTGTGACCCCCGAGACCATGCTGCCGGAGCTCTTTCAGACCTACCCGCAGACGCGGGCCGTGTTCGATCGTTACGGCCTGAGCGGCTGCGGCGGGCGCTTAGGGCCAGTGGAGTCTGTGCGTTTCTTTGCCCGCTCACACGGTGTGGATGAGAGCCGGCTGCTTGCGGAGATCAGGCAAGCCATCGAGAACCCCGCCAGCGTCCAGGCCGAAGCGGAGACCGCCGCGGCGGAAAGCGTGGCGGACACCGTCTACCGGCGCTTTTTCCTGGCCGGCATTGTCCTGATCCTGACGGCGGGCGCGACCTGGGGCGCCTGGCTGTTGTGGAAGATCGGTTTTGCCGGCGGGTTCACGACCGCCAACTCCATCCACGAGGTCAACGCCCACGGGCACGCCCAGATCTTCGGATGGGTGGGACTGTTCATCATGGGCTTCGCCTACCAGGCCTTTCCCCGCGTGTGGCACACACGCCTGGCGGCCCCGAGACTGGCGGTGGCGGCGTTCATCCTGATGCTGGTGGGGCTGGTGGGCTCGACGGCAGGCCTGACGCTGGCCGGCCGCTGGGCGCTGGCGGTACCGGCGGCGGTGGCCGGGGGACTCCTCGAAGTGGTCGCCGTGCTGATCTTCACCGGGCAAATCCTGGTCACTTTTCGGCGAAGCGAAGCCAGGCTCGAACCATACGTGGGCTTTGCGATCGCGGCGCTGTTCTGGTTTGTGGCCATGAGCGTCATGAGCGTCTGGCATGCGTACAAGACCATGACCGCCGCCACGGAGGCCGAGCTGCTCTGGTACGTAGCTACCTACCAGGCTCCGCTGCGCGATTTGCAGATCCACGGCCTGGCCCTGTTCATGATCCTGGGCGTGTGCCTGCGGATGCTGCCTGGGCTGTTCAACGCCCCGCAGGTCTCCGACCGCCGGGCGTGGTGGTCGCTGGGCATACTCACGGTGGCGGTTCTGGGGGAGAGCATTCTGTTCGTAGTCTATCGCTGGACGGGTAATCACGCCCTGGCCGGCGCGCTGATGATTCCGTGGCTCATGTTGGCCGGCGGCGTTGCGTTGATCGCTCTGCCGTGGCGTCTGTGGCGGCCGTTCCCCGAGAGCGATCGCAGCGCCAAGTTTGTCCGTACCGCTTATGCCTGGCTGGCGATCTCCATCGTGATGCTCCTGCTGCTGCCCGTGTACCAGTACGCCAGCGGCATTCCTTTCAGCCACGCCTACTACGGCGCGATCCGTCATGCCATCACCGTGGGCTTCATCTCGCTGATGATCATGGGCTTCGCCGCGAAGGTGGTGCCCACCCTCAACGGCATCGACACACGGCAGCTCCCGGCCCTGTGGGGCCCCTTTGCCCTGGTGAACCTCGGGTGCTTCCTGCGCGTCTCGACGCAGACGCTGACCGACTGGCATCCGGCCTTCTTCGGCATCATCGGCCTGAGCGGCACGCTGGAGGTGGCCGGGCTGGCCTGGTGGGGCGCTGGGCTGGTCGCCATCATGCTGCGCGGCCGGCGCGAGTCGGTTGAACTGGTGCAGATCCGCGCACCCCGGCCGGCACGCATCGAGCCCACTCACCGCGTCGCGGACGTGCTCGACTGGTTCCCGCAGACCGAATGCCTGTTCGTGGAGCGGGGCTTTGCGGCAGTGCAGAACAGGCTGCTGCGGCGCACCCTGGCCCGCCAGGTGAGCGTCGGCCAGGCCTGCCGGATGCACGGTGTGGACGCGGAGCAGTTCGTGGCCGCACTGAATGCGAAGGCTATTGCATCCAGTTCTCCAGCCTGAGGCCGGGAATGCGGTTGAAGTGGACTGTGTTGCCGGTCACGAGGCTCAGTCTGTGTATCAGGGCCGTTGCCGCGATTAATAGATCTGCATCCCCAATCAGTTGTCCTTGCTTCCGCAGATTTGCGTAGAGATCCGCTGCGACCACGATCACGCGGTCGGAAACGGGGAGGACCCTGTGCCTGCGGCAAGTGCGCTCGAATTCAGCGATTTGCTGGTGGGCGCCCTTGGCTTTCAAGCCACGCAGGATTGCGTAGCGAGTGATCAACGAGATTTGAAAGACCCCATATTCGGCCAGATAGTCGAGCGACCGTCTTGTGATAACACGGTTCCGCCTCTTGAGAATCTCGGAGAAAGTACTTGTGTCCAGCAGTGCCTCAGACATGGGGTGCCCTAATCGTCCTCTGGCTGCCTCATGAAGTTCGATCGATCCAGGGCAATCCGTTCCACTTCTGCGATTTCCTCATCCGTGAGCCCTTCATAGACCTTTCCCATTTCCGCCAACTCGGCCTCTGCCTCCTCGCGCGTCAGCTTGTGGGGCACAAACGAAAGGGTGACGCTTTGCCCTTCGGGCAACTCGACAGGCTCCAAAGGCTTGAAAACCCCTCGCTCGAACACGGCCTCGACAGTATCCATCGAGCACCTCCTCGGACCAGAGAACAACCTTTCATATTGTACACGCCAGTCCCCACCCGCATAGACGAAATAGCTGTAACATTGTGACCCGCGTCTTATAATGCCGCCCATGACCACCCGATGGACTGCGTTGGTGCCGGCGGGAATCTTCTCATTAGCTGCCGGCACGACTCTTGTATTCTGCGGATGCACGACGCCCAGCAGCCTGCGCCTGGAGCAGCCGCGCCTGTCCGAGCCCCAGTGCCGGCTGGATCTGATCAGCGAGCAGGTCTGGTGGACCGAAAGCGGCGGCGTACATCGCGTCCTGGTCGAGATTCCACTGCCGGGCGCGGGCACCGGCCGGCCGACCTACCTGCTGTACCTGCGGGTCACGATAGCCCCAGATAGCCAAGGCGAGCCGGAGACTCCAGCCGATCTGCGCGGTTTTCTCATTCAGACCCGCGGCCCACAGGCGGGGCTTACGCTTCTTACGCGGGGAAACGTCAGCGGCCCGCCATCGGCTGGAACGGGTGACTGGTCGCTACGCGTCGATTTGCCGTTCGAGGACGGCAGCCGCCTGGCCGGCAATCTGCTCGCGGTCCATGACGATTGGCGTCTCACCCGGTTCGAGACCCGCAGTCATACCGCTGACGTGCAGGCGCTGCTCACCGAACCGGCGCCTATCATGAATCAGCATCGCTGAATGGCAGCCCGGGCGGTTCGGCCCGCCTGTCGCAACGGAGAGGGGTCATGACCGACTGGATCGATATCACCCACACGCTCCACGAGGATATGCCTCAATGGCCGGGCGATCCGCCGTATCAGCTTCGGCGGGTCGAGGAAATCACCGGGCCGGGCACGGCGAACCTGAGCCAGCTCTCCACGAGCGTACACATTGGCACGCATGTCGATGCCCCCTTGCACTACTTCCCAACAGAGGCGGATGTGGCCGCACTGCCGCTCGAAAAACTCTGCGGGCCGGCCCTCGTGGTTCACGTCACCGCCCCGCGCGATATCGAGGTGGCCGACCTGGAGCCTGCCGGCATCAAATCCGGCGATCGGGTGCTGCTCCGCACGGCCAACGAAGCCTTGCGGGAGAAGCGCGCGTTTGACGAGGGCTTCTTCGGCCTCACCGGCCAAGCCGCACGCTGGCTGGCTGACCGCGGCGTGGTCCTGGTGGGCATCGATTACTTCTCGGTGGACAATTACCGCGAGGAAACCCGGCCGGCCCACTATGCCCTGCTGGGCAAAGGCGTGGTGGTCATCGAAGGTTTGGATCTGGCCGGAGTCGCACCCGGTCGCTATGAGCTGGTGGCTCTGCCGCTCAAGATGGCCGGCAGCGAAGGCAGCCCCGCCCGCGTGATCATCCGACCGTTGTCGCAGCACACATCAGGAGAATGAAAACCGCAGATGCACGCAGATGGACGCAGATGAAGTCGAGAGTTCTGATTCACCTCTGCATTCATCCGCGCTTCGCTCATGGCGCGAGCAACTGACGATCAGGTATGGCCGCCGCCCGCGCGGTATTGGATGACGTGCACTGTCTCGAGCGTCACCAGTCCCTCAGTGACCATCGCGTCGATATGTGGCAGCAGCGAGTTGATCTTCTCCTCGCTGTCTACGATTTCGATCACCATGGGCAGATCCTGGGAGAGTCGCAACACTTTCGCGGTGTGCAACCGGCTGTGCGCACCAAAGCCCATTGGGCCGCGCAGCACGGTCGCCCCGGCGAGCTGCAGCTCGCGAGCTTTCAGCACAATCGCCTCGTAAAGCGGCCGCCCCTGCCAGCGATCGCTTTCACCGATGAAGATTCGCAGTAGCTTTGCTTCACCTTCGAGTTTCATGCTCAGGCTCCAAACCACTTCTGGGCCAGGCGATATCCAATCAGCACCGCCGCGAAACCCAGCACAACGTTCAGCACGACGTTGAGCCCCGCTCTGATCCAGGCACCTTCATTGACCTGAGCAAAGGTCTCCCAACCAAACGTCGAGAAAGTGGTGAACCCCCCGAGCACCCCGATGGTCAGCGCGATCTGGTATTCTTCTCTTATCAGGAGCGACCCGCTGAACGCCGCCTTCAGGACACCAATGGCCAGGCAGCCAAGCACGTTGACCACCAGTGTTCCCACTGGAAAGGCGCCGCCCGTGAACCGCTGGCACCAGCCGGCCAGCACGTAGCGCAATACCGAACCAAATCCGCCACCGAGAGCCACCAGCGCAAGTCGAATCATCCATACTCCTTGCAGCCCATTGCCGTGGGCAGCCGCGCAGCGCGCCCCTCTATAGCAGTAAGGCGGCCAGGATCTGGCGGACGAAGTCGCCCACGAATGCACCCAGCTCTTCGGCCGTCAGCCAAGCCGGGCCGGGAGCATCCGGACCGGGCAGGCAGCCGGTCAACGGCAGCGGCGCGACGCTCATCAGCCACTTCCAATTCAATTGACCACGCGCGCTCGCGCGGTGTCGCCGGCACGAAGCAGCGCTGTTGAGCCCGCGCGGCCCACCACTCTCGTCCTTTCGCATTCTTTTAGCTCCATGGAGAACGAATGCCCTTTCCCATCCAGGCGTTTCGTGCATCATCCTTGAGGCGGGCAGGATGCCTGCCCCCCCGGCAGCCGGTTATGGCCTTGGCCGGCAGGACTCAGCATGGCTCACGAGCGGGGGCCCACATTCTCGGGGGACATACTCTGCGCGGCGACCGGCTGGGTGGTCGGCTGAGTGGCCGGAGGCGGCGGCATTCGCCCGCCGAGCGCCCGCTCCAATTCGGCGATCGCGATCGCATACTCGCCTTGGGCCCGCACGTAGGCGCGGCGCCGTTCGATCAGCGATTCCTGGGCCTCGATCAGCACGGCAATGGTCTGCTGACCGGCCTCATACAACTGCTGGGCCCCCTCGACGCCCGCCTGGCCTTGCGGCAGGGCCTGCTCCTGGTAGAAGCGGACCATGGCTTGAAGCGTGCCGGCCACCTCCGCGGCCTGCTCGACCTCGTTGATAATCTGGTTGAGCAGGTTCTCGAACTCCTTGCGCCGCTGGATGGCGCGGTAGCGCGCCTTGGCGATCTGCGCCTGGTTCTGATCGAAGATGGGAATAGTCAACGCCAGCGACGGACCGAGCATGGCATCGATGATCTCGCGGCGCTCCCGGGCCCGCTGAGCCCGCGACTCAATGCCCGGCGCGGTCAGCGCGCCGTTGGCGATAGACTCGCGGGCCGTATCCGCGAGAATCTTCCGCCCCGGCAGCGCCCGCCGCTCGCTTACCTCCACTTCCAGGCCCACCTCGACATTGGGAAAAATATTGAGGTATTCGCGGCGCAGGTCGGATTCCGCCTCGCGCACCCGGGCCTGGGCCACCTGGGCATCCAACCGCTGCTCCAGCGCCCACGCGACGAGCCGTTCCAGTTCGTCGGTAGTCAAAGGCGGCGAGGGCAACTCGTCGCGCAGGTACCACGGCTTGCCGGTGTCGCTGAGATTTAACAGCCGGGCCAGGGTCGCCTCGGCCACCTGCCGCTCTCGACGCAGGGCGATCAGTTCCAGATGCACGTCGTTCACGTTGCCGCGGGCCAGGTTCACATCCAACTGGCTGACCGCACCCGCCTCATACTGATGACGGGCGAGTTCCATGGACCGTTCGACCAGTCGAAGGTTCTCGTGCAGCACCTCCTCGGTGCGCTGCAGGGCCAGCAGCTCAATCGCGCGCCCGCGCACGTCAAAGGCCAGCGTTACCGCGCGCTGGGCCACGTCCAGGATGGTCGCCTCCAGTTGCGCCCGGGCCACCTCTTTGCGCACGGGAATCTGCCACAGGTCCACAAGCTGCTGGGCAATTCCGAATTCCGAGTTGGGCCGGCCGCCGCCTTCCGGCAGTCGAAACATCATGACGAACGACGGGTTGCTAAGCAGCCCGGCCTGCACGAGGTCCGCCCGTGAGATGCCGATCTCCTGGAAAGCGGCCTGGAAGGCGCGATTGTTAAGCAAGGCCACCTGCACCGCCTCTTCGATGGTCAACCCATCGGCCAGCAGTTGATCCACACGCTCCTCGACGATGGCCTCCGCCTGCGGGTCGTACACCGCAGCGCTGCCCGCTCGCTCGCCGATCAGTTGAGCGGCACGCCGGAAATCGGCTCCCGGTTCGACCTTGGCACATCCCGACAGCAAAACGGATCCCGTGCACAAAGCTGCCGAAAGTACGGTGCGCTGTATTTGTTTCATGCTGCGTGCCCGTTAAGTGCGGTAACCCGCGACTCACCCTCTCAGATTCAACATGAGTGGTCCGGAAAAATGCTCCCGCGCCCGGGAGGTGTTGTCAAGCAGCGCGAATACGCCAGTAAAACTGAACTCCTCCCGGGCAAAGGGACGTTAAATCCAGGTAGTGATATTCGCCCCCGCGGCGGCCGGATCGGCCGGCGCCGGCACGGGAGGACCATAGTCGGATCCGTCGCCCCCCCAGCGCGTAACGGGGCGGTGGGCCTGTGTGCGAGGTTACGCGCTAACGGAGCAGTCCCATGAGGAAAATGAGGTGGGCGGCGCTGGCTGCCCTGACTACCGGGATGGTCTTCAGCTTTGGTTCCTGCGGCCCGATGGCGGTGCTCGGAGTGACCGTCTGGACCCTGGAAGTCCTGGGCACGGCTTTCTTGCTGGCCAACTGACAAATCCTTTCCCACCCGCTCGCGGGGCCGGGTGCCATGTCGCGGGCCTGTGCTCAGGCGGGCCGCATGGCGAAGCTGCAATTCCCCCCGCGCTGACTCTGTAAAACAAAGCGATCCGGCGAAGCCTTCCCAAGGCCCCGCCGGATCGTTGTATTGGGTTCCCGATTGCCGGACCGGATGCGACTTACTGGCAGGCGCTCTTTCCGCAGGCCGGCACATCCAGGCTCAAGATGTAACTGACGCCGAAGCCCCAGTTCTCCCCGATGCTGTCGCCGTCCAGACCCACGCGGTTCACGAACGCCAGGGTCTGGCGCTTGCTGATCTGCCAATCCACGCCCACTTCGAACGAATGCTGGTTCCGGCCGCCGCGCTGGTCGCTGCTTTCATGGATGTAATCGGCGATCAGGTTCACACAGTCCGTCAGCTTGTAGTCAACGCCGGTGACGAAGCCCCACTGGAAGTGGCGCTGATTGCGGCGATCCCACTGCCGACCGGCCGTGGTAAAGGCCATGGCCGTTTCGTCCTCGATCTCTACGTTGTCGCTGTTGACCACCTTGAGGAATGGATTGATGTGGAAGCGGAACTTGTCGGGCACGATGGACTTGGTGAGCACGCCCTTGAGGGTCCAGTCTACACCCTCGGAGGCAACGCCGTTGGGGATCCGCAGGATGTTGCGCAGAGCAAACGCCGGCAGCCAACCGCACGGATCCTCTTTCCACAGCCGCCAGTGCCAGCCGAGCAACAAGTCGGCGTTGCCGTCCACGGTGCCATCACCGAACATGAGGGGCAGGCCCAGCAACAGCTCATGGTTCGGGGCAACCCCCCACACGACCTGGCCACCCACCGAGACATCATCGTCGGTGCCGTCGGAGGAGGTGCCATAGTTCATGATCGCACGAAGCTGAAGCTCGCCGGTCTCGATCGGATCGGCCGACCGCAGCCGGATGGGACCGACGATGGCCCAGTTCTCGCGAGCTGTTTCGACGATCGTCTCGGTAACGATGTCCTGCTGCACCGTGCCCGGCTTTTCCGTCCGGGTTTCGGAAGCTTTCGGAGCAGCCCCGTTGGAAGTGGCCGCCGGCTGATCCTGGGCCAACTGAATCCGCGGCGCCGACGTGTACTGGGCGTAGGTCAGCGTCGCCAAGGCCAAGGTAGCCAGACCACATACGCAAGAGGTCAACGTGCGTTTCATCGGATTCCCTTTCATAACCAACTAATCAACCGCGCCACGGATGAGGTCGATACCTCACCGTAGATCAATATCGGCCCTTTGTCAAGACTAAGTGTCTATCCCATAAGTGGCACTACGCCACCTTCCGGTAACGAAACTCGGGATCTACTCCCTTGGGTTCGAGTCGGTTGAGCATGAGGTTGATCATGGCCAGGCGAACGAATGCTTCTGAGGACGCCACGGTCCGCTCTC